>JAUVTR010000067.1 GCA_030601425.1 Desulfobacterales bacterium | reverse complement strand
ATATGATTACCCGGCGGCTGCCATTAGAGGATATCGCCAAAGGTTTTCAGATGGTAATCGAGGGCAAGGAATCCATAAAGGTAATTATCAAGCCCCATCTTTGATTTTGGATTTTAGAATGCGGATTGCGGATTTGGCAATTTGAAAAGGGAAAAAATAGTTGGAGTCACAAAGAGAGGTGTCAATGATATTGCGACATGTTGCACTGACCTGCAGTTCCGAACAGAATTCAGATCGATTTTTTAAAAACCTGTTAGATTTGGAAAAATCAGAACCGAAAATCTTACAGAGGCCCCTTTCAAAAGCCATTTTCAATGTTGAATCCGAACTGCTGATCATCAACTACCGGGGCAAACAGGTTCATTTTGAGATTTTCATTATCGGCCAATCCGTGAACCGTCTTAAACGAATCGTGCATGTCTGCCTGGAAGTTGAAGATCTGAATGCGTTCTTGAATAAATGTCACCACCTGGAAATTGAGGTTACTCATATCCCCAAAGGGGACAGGACCCTGACGTTTATTCGGGATTATGATGGTAATCTGTTTGAGATCAAATAATGAACATCCACTTATAGTGGTTGTCAAAAAAACGTTCCGGTATTGAAACGTTTTTTTCTACAAACACTTATACCCCAATTCAGTAATTCGGAACATTATTATGGAAAGCGGTATTTAGTGGTTGTCAAAAAAACGTTGCGGTATTGAAACGTTTTTTTCTACAAACACTTATACCCCAATTCAGTAATTCGGAACATTATTATGGAAAGCGGTATAAACCGTAGAGATTTCGTAAAATTAAGCCTGGCAACGCTCTCCGGATTCGGTCTGAGCCCGCTCATAAAGGGGTGTACCCAAAATCGAGCGATCGCTCAAGCCCGCAAAACAGGGGCTAAAGAACTGGAGTCCCATCCCGCAATCCCTACACCGGCGGGCCAGTGCTACCTGGGATGGCACCATGACATTGGCTACCGCATTTCAGGCGACTCTGATTACTGGCTGAAAGAAAAAAGTGCACCGGCAGAGGAGCAGATTTTAAGCATTTATAAAAACAAAATAGGTGCATTGCCCGCGGTACACAGCATCGCAGACGACTTTCTGGGAGGCAGTTACTACCCCAAAAGCGTTCTCGAAACGGCCGTCAAGATGGGAGTCTATCCGATGATTCGATACGTTCCGCGCACAGACTGGAAGGGTATCAGCAAAGGAGATTATGATCATCACCTTCAACGGTTTTCACAGGAAGTCAAAAAGGCGGCATTACCCGTCCTGTTTACACCCTTTCCCGGGGCCGGGCATTATGCCGGAAACCATCCCTGGAAGGATTGGGACCCTGAATATTTTATACCGGCCTGGGACCGAATGTTTAATATCTTTCAACAGCAGGGTGCAAACACGTACCTCGTCTGGGGACTTCATTTAGCCGGTAAATCATCGGGTTTTATCAAAAAGAGAAAATATTTCCGGGTGCCGCCCGAACAGGTCAACTGGGTCGGTATTTCCATCTGGAACCAAACCGGCAACCGCAGCGAGCCCTTTTTGACTTTACTAGGGGATGACTACGCCGAATTTACGGCGCTATATGATACCAAGCCCTTTGCAATATGGGAATTGGGAGACCGCCACCGGGGTAGCGATTGGTGGTACCGCTATTCCAGTAAATGGTTTGAGGGCGCCTACGAGGCGATCGAAACGCTACCCAATTGCAAATTGGTTGTTTTCTATGATTATATTTGGCGCCGCAGCGGTCTGGAAAATCAATTGTTTAAAAAAAGGAACATTGAAGTGTTTCGGAAAATCAGTAAAAAAGAGTATTTTAAAACCGGGGGCAAGGACGCATCCTAAAATAAAACTCTAATTGATCATAATCAAAATCTGCCTAAATCTATTGTTCTTCGGGGGGCTCTTCGATCGTTTTTGTGCTTTTGGGCGGAAACGGCTTCAGGCTTGTTTTTGGCAAAGGCTCCATATCCGTGATCGGAATACAGGTTTCATACTCATCTTTGTTTTTGGGGATACAGCACAGCCAGCGATGTTCGCTTAAATGCCATATAATTTCAGCACCCTGATGGTGGGCACATTCGTCTTCGGTGATGCCCTTGTTTTTGCTAAAAGCCAGCCAGGGCATACTCCAAGCTAAAATCGTTATGAAAAATAATTGTAGAAAAAATAGTTTGTTAGCTTTTTTCATTGCGACTGAAAAAATCAATTCTATTTTTGAAATTTTTTGTAGAGCTTTTCCAATGCTTGGTCCAGTTCACGTTCATACGCGATATCTTTAAGCTGACGCAATTTTTTTCTTTGCGCTTTGGTGTATCGATCCATCCCGGATCTCCTGGTCAAAACTTCTTGGGGTTCATGCCCAATTCTCTTGCCATCTGAATCTGTTCATGTGATAGATGAAATTGTTTTCGAGCATCAATCCATATTTTAAGCTTCTCTGGTATTTTCTTTTTCTTGGCCATTTAATCAAATCCAGTGGAAGGTATAACGTGAAAGTGAGCTGCGGGCCTGATGAGATGCAAGCTTGCACGGCCTTTCACGATAAACCCGCAGGATTCTTCCCGTCAGCTCTACTGATTTATGCGTTCAACATATTAATTCAGACTAATATTTTTGAAAAACAGGTCTTGCATAATATATTATTAATGTGTATATTTATACAAAATAATACACATAGGAGAAAAATCATGCGGACCAATATCGTTATTGATGACAACCTAATGGCCGAAGCCATAAAGCTAAGCCAATTGAAAACCAAAAAGGCTGTAGTTGAAACCGGGTTACGCCTATTAATCCAAATCAAGAAACAGGAGCACATCAAAAGCTTACGCGGTAAATTAACTTGGGATGGTGACCTTGAAAAAATGAGGCTGGATCAATGATACTGGTCGACTCATCCGTATGGATCGATTATTTCAACGGGCATAGAACGTGGCAGACGAATCTGCTGGATAATCTTCTTTCAGATGTACCCATTATTATCGGTGATTTAATTCTGGCCGAAATTTTACAAGGATTTCGATCAGATAATGATTATGAATCAGCAAAATCCTACTTGAGTGACCTTCCTTTTCGCCAGATGGGAGGATACCAAGTCGCTGTGCAGAGTGCTCAAAACTACAGAGTGCTCAGGAAAAAAGGGGTGACGGTACGCAAAACGATCGATGTTATCATCGGCACCTATTGCATTATAGAGAGGCTTCCATTATTGCATGATGACCGCGACTTTGATCCCATGGTATCCCATCTTTTATTAAAGGCTTTATCCCCCGAATAAACAGTAAAATCTTACTTCTCCAATTTTATCTAAAACATAACGGCGCAAATCACCGGCTGCAAATGGAGCTCAGCGGAATTTGCTTTGTTAGGCCTTCTCGGTATCTTTTCCCTTGGCATAGAACTGAGCAAGACGTTCCCTCGCTTCGCTGAAATCGCCCAAGCTGGAGTAGGCATTGATCGTTTCAAGACGTAGTGCATCCGCCAAGGTACGGCCGACTACGTCGAGAATCGTTTCCTTTGCGGCTCTAATCGCTTGTTGGCTGTTACTTATGCTCATTGTTGCGTACTGTTCAGCCGTCGCCATAAGTCTTTCGTGGGGAACGATTTTGTTGACCAACTTAAGTCGATATGCCTCTTCTGCGGTGACCTCCCTTCCCGTGAGCGAGAGTTCCAAAGCAATGGCAAGCCCTGCAATTGCGACCAGTCTGACGATCCCACCGTCACCTTGATGAAGTCCATAGCGAACCTCGAACACACCAAATTTTGCCTTTTCAGAAGCGATGCGAATATCACAAGCCAAAGCTAGTTCAAAACCGCCACCAATGGCATGGCCATTTATAGCAGCTACAATTGGCTTCGATATTCGATGTTGACCCCTTGTGATTCCACCCCCGATACCGGTTGGAATATTCCTACGAATATCGAGCATGTTTGCTTTTTCCCATTTGGGAATGAAAGTCTTCAAGTCTGCTCCAGAGCAGAAGGCTTTCCCGGCGCCGGTGAGGATCGCAACGTCAAGCGAATCGTCTTTGGCGAAGTCATCCCAGACCGACCATAGTTCTTCGTTGATCTTGTCATCGAGAGCATTGAGTGCGTCTGGACGGTTTAGTGTGACGTAGCCAATCCTGTTTCGTTTTTCATAAATCACTTTTTTCATATTGATATTCCTCGTGCCTGCAATAGTGAGGCCTAACGCCTGCGATAAGCTGCAGGACGGCAATTCACTAAAAAACTTTAAAAATGCCTCTGTACTTTACGGAACCAATGATGCCAAAAGAGGCGAGAAATAGTCTTGTCAGCCTTCATCGCGTTGTTATGCAATTTTTTTATTATTCTGCATTTATTCATACATTCCGAACAAGCAAAAAATTCTGCTGACTTTTTGGATCAGCTAGGATTAAGTTGCTATGGCTACTCTTTATAAGTTCCACCCGTGTTTTCTGGAGTTAGAGTCCCTTCATTTTCGATAAGCAAACATGTTACCTCTGCGGTGCAAATCGGACGGTGTTCAGTTCCTTTTGGTACAACACACATTTCGCCAGCATTTAGTTCAACCGTCTTATCCCTGAGTTCTAATTTCATTTTTCATTAATGATTGGCTAAAACTTTTGCTTTTGGGGAAACCAGGCAGTGTTGATGTATTTGGGTCTCTCATTTGAGAGTAACGAGAAGAGAAAAAAGGATGATAAAATCGCACGCGCCAAAAGACGTTTCCAGCCAGACGTGTCCGGCATTGGGCAATAGACACAATTTGATGTCAGGAATTATAATCGATCATAAAGAAGGACGTTGAAAGCTGATGTTGCGGCATGCCGCCCCATAATCCTTTTTGTCTAAAAATTGATGGATGTGCTGATTGAATTTTCGAATAAATTTCGGTGTCATTCCGCCTGTCGTATAGTTTCGAATAAAATATTTCAGCTGGGATTGCTGACTGGGCATCAGATCTACAAATTTCAGACCGTAGATATTTTGAAAAGGGCTGACAGCGTTTCGAGGAAGGCTCCTGAATTTGGCAAGGAGTTCGTAACCAATGTTGTCCATATAGAAACTGCAATCATCTATCAATATCTCTAAACATGACGCTCCGTTGAACCATTCATCGCTTGTATTGATTCCATTGACACCGATACCAAGCCCTCCCAGGCCAATATCGACGATCGGAACCAGCTTAACGGGCTCAGGTTGAAATACCGCAAAGGCATTATCCCTGACTCTAAACCGCGGATGTCTTCTTCTTTCGATTTCCATTTTTAAATTTCAATTCGTATCATAAATCGTGGTTCTATAAACCTAAATGTTAATGCCACATCGTAGCATGTCAATAAGGATAGCTGTAACATGTCCACATCATTTATAAAAAAAATCAGAGGTGCCGGAGGAGGCTTTTCGGGTGGGATTGCTTGAGAGGGTCATACCAGCGGCAAAGCGGGTAAAGCACCAATAAAGCGGCCACTGAAAAGAACAAAGATATTCGGATTGGAATTTAGAGGAAGCGATGCATATGGCATGATAATCGCATACTAATTGATCGGAATAATGGGCTAATTTTAAGGAATTTGGCTTTTTGCAAACTTAATCTGTATTTTATTCAATATTTATAGTTTTATTAATACGTTGAGCTTTTTCTCGAATTGCAAAATGCTGTTCAAATTTGCAAAAAAAGACTAAAGTATGTAAAGTTTTTACCGATAATATAATTAAATCGTAATAAAATTTGACACACAGAAGCCAGTAGATTAGAATTGTTGTAAATAATGACTGTTGCGCGATCATAAAGATTGTGTAACAGTCGAAGTTAGAGGAGGCTGCCGAAAAATGGAAATTACCCCTAAAGACTCAGTTAATATTGAAGCCTATGTAAATCAGGTTCAGGAAAAAGATAAAGTTGCGCCCACATCTGAGCAGCCAGAAAATCAGCAAGCCAAAACAGATACCGTTGAACTTTCAGATATGGGGAAAAGCGTCCAGGAGGCGCATAGACAATTGGAAACAATTCCGGATATTCGGGAAGCCAAAGTTGCCCAGCTCAAAGAACAGGTTGAAAACGGCACCTATGAAATAGACGCGGAGAAAGTAGCCGATAAAATGCTAAGAGATGCCCTGCTCAACGATTTGACTTAACCGTTTAGAATAAATAAATAAGGCGATTTAGGGATAATCCTAAATCGCCTTTTCTTTTTTCTAATTATAGATGATATTATCACGAAAGCACGAAAAACTAAAAACACGAAATAAATGTTAATTTCGTACTTTCTTCATTTCGTGGTTTCGTGGTTAATTGAAATATTCTACTTTAAGAAATCGAAATTTATTCATTAAGCTACAAAGATCTTTAATAAATTAAATCAGCTCCTTTATCAGTCAGCTTTAAACTTAGTGCTGATCCTTTAACATTTTCAACAAGCCCTTTTGATATCAGCTCATTAACAGCGTTTTGATATAATCGTTTCTCTTCCCAGTTTAAACGTTTAATATAGTCAGATTCCAACCATTCCGGGGGTAAAACATCACCCTCCTCATTTTCTAAGGTTCGAAACATATCCAGGATATCCTTTTTTATCTCTTTTTTATCTTTTGCCATTATTTCCTCCCATCAGATGAAAAAGCATAAAACAAAGCCGCGAACAAAATGTATCCATCATTAGTGCATAATATCCCACATTCCTTACATAAATGTTAATCGGATTTATGAGACATTTGCTGAGAGGGAGGTTACAAAAAGATTATATTTTAATTTGGCGGGTCTTGAAATCAGAAAGATAATGAATTGAAATTTTCGGCAGGTCAAACACATCAAACCGTGTCTGATCCTACTGGAGGTTGCAGTTCAGGCAGTAGGCATACAATCCCGCCGGATCGTTAGCGCGCAAAACATGATCGATTTCTGTGTCGATTACACTGTCATACAGCCGATTTACCGGATGGCCCGCCGGGTTGAATGCCGAAAAAATTCCGGCAATCAACCGATTGAGCCGTTTAATCAGCCGCTCCCGGGTGGTTAACGGTTGCGTGATGTAGGTGATGTCATAATCTATTAAACCCACCCTTTCAGCTAGGGCCGCAACAGCATCCTGCAGATCGCCAATTTTATCGACCAGCCCCAGCTCCATGGCTGTTGTTCCGGCCCAAACACGACCCTGGGCGATTTTTTCAACCGCTTCAGGCCGCATATTTCTGCCTTCAGCGACCCGTTGAATGAAACGCCGATAACCCTGCTCGATGATTTGCTGCATCGATTGGGCGACCATCGCATTCAACGGTCGGCTGGGATCAAAAGCATCTGATAATTTTGTGGTACCCACCCCATCACTGGTGATGCCCAGGAATTTCAGGCTCCTTTCAAAAGTCGGGAAGGCCCCGAAAATCCCGATTGAGCCGGTAATCGTCGTGGGTGTCGCCCAGATTTGATCTGCAGGTGCAGCTATCCAATACCCGCCGGATGCGGCGATTGATCCCATGGATACGAAAACAGGTTTGCCGGCCCGGCGGGTCAGCTCGATTTCTCTGTGAATGATTTCTGAAGCGTTGGCACTGCCCCCGCCGCTATCGATCCGAACCACCACAGCCTTTACGTTTTCATCTTCCCGGGCCCGGACCAGCAGATCCGCCATGGTGTCACCGCCGATTCTACCGGCCGGTTGCTCTCCGTCCATAATGATTCCACTGGCAACAATGATGCCGATTTTGTTGTTACTCGCAGTGCTTTCCATCAGGCCGGGGCGGATACGGCTTAAGTATTTATCGAATGCAATCTGTTTAAAGGTGATGCCGTCTTTATCTTTGCCAACGAGTTCAATCAGTTCCTCGCGAACCTCATCTCGGGTTTTCAACTCATCCACCAGACCAAGGCTCAATGCCATCACGGCCGCATCCCCACCGGCTTTTGCCAGGTGGCCCGGAATATTATTGATATAATCATCCAGGTCTTGCGGATCCAAACCCCGCTGTTCCGTAACAACGATTTTGTAGTAATTCCATAAAATATTGAGCCAGGCCAGGTTGGCTTCTTTGGCATAATCGGACATGCTGTCGCGTAAAAAAGGTTCCAGCGCCGATTTATAGGTACCGACTTTAAAAACATGAAATTGTATTTGCAATTTATCCAGTGCTGTTTTGTAATACTTTCGATAGAGGCCAAAACCGTGCAGCATTACACCGCCCATGGGATTCAAATAAAGCTTGTCTGCATGGGCGCCCAGATAGTATTGGCGTTGATTGTAGTAATCCCCAAAGGCGAAAACTTGTTTGCCGCTGCTTTTGAACCGCTCAAGACCCGCCCCAATGGCCTGCAGTTTGCTTATTCCGACGGCTCCCATTTTTCTGAGATCAAGGACCATCACTTCTATGCGCTCATCATCCTTTGCAAAATCGATAACATCGATAATGTCCTTCAAGAGCGTCTCTTCTTTGGCGGCTTCTCCAAATATATCTAAAGTAAGCACCGATTCGGTTTTTTGTTCGACGATATTGCCTTGCGGGGATAGAATAAGCGCAACCCCCTCGGGCACATCCTCGTCGCCGTCAAAAAAAACCACGACCAGCAGAAAGACGACCAGTAAAAGAAACAACAGATTGCCGACAAAACGGCGCAAAGCGGAAACACTGTTCCAAAAAAAGCTTAAAAAACGGCGGATTTTGCCTTTGGGCTTGTTCATTAGTTTAAACCTCACCTGAACTAATATTAAAGATCAATTAGTAGAAACACTGTTAGCACCACAAAGACACAAAGTTCACGAAGGGTTTTAAAAGAATTTCTTCTAATGTCGTTCTTTGTGTTCTTCGTGATCTTTGTGGTTTTATGCCGGATTAATATATAATATAAAACAATTTTGAAGTATTGCATAGGCTGTTTATATAAAAAAATAGGGCGACTATTCAGTCGCCCTATTTTTAGTTGTTAATAGTTGAGTTAAAAGGTCGAAAGATAAAACATTAGTGAATCGTGATTTCTTTGGGTTTTTGCTTCTCGGGTTTGGACACTTCAATTTTCAGCAAGCCGTCCTTGAAATCCGCCTTGATCTTGTCCGAATCCACATCAGCCGGCAGGCTGAAAGCGCGCTGGAATTTCCCGTATGCTCTTTCGCGGCGATAGTAATTTTCCTCTTTAACCTCATTGTCGTAGGTACGCTCACCACTAAGTGTCAGAACCTGATCTTTCACATCAATTGCGATGTCCTTTTTATCCATTCCGGGAAGCTCAGCTTTAATGACAACCTTGTCATCCTCATCATACATATCCACCACCGGATGCCAGGTACCCAGGCTCAAGTCATCATCCGATCGACTGGGTTGGAAAAAAGAATCAGCAAACAGGTGATTCAATCGATTCTGCAAAGCGTTCATCTCTCTCCCGGGACTCCATCTGACTAAGTTCATCATTTTTTAACCCTCCTTACTTTAGATTTAATGAATTTCATACCACAAAATATTATTTCTTATTTTTCTTAACAATATAATAAATACGATTTTATCGTTGTCAATATTATTTTAATATTTTCTATTGCATTACTGATTAAATGTATTAGATTATAGTAATACAAAAATAGGGTTTGAAATTCGGTTGCTAAAATGTTAAAAATTGATCTATCACCCAAGAAAAATGGCAAACCAATTTTATGAAGACCGCCCTTAAAATATTCGGTACCGTTATCCTGCTAGCCATATTTATAGCGGGGTTCTATTTTTATCTGGGCTTGCCTGATGTAAGCAAGTTAGAGGCAAAAAATCCCAGAACGACCGCACTTATGGTGCAGCGCTACAGGGAAGCGAAGAAAACCGACGAGACATTCCGGATCCGACAGCAGTGGATTGAGTTTGAAGCCATACCGAAATTACTGCGGGAAACAGTCCGCGTTACGGAAGATGCCAGCTTTTATCAGCACAAAGGCGTGGATTTTGTGGAATTAAAGGAAGCACTTAAAAAAAATTGGAAAAAGGGAGAATATGCACGTGGCGCCAGCACCATTACCCAGCAACTGGCAAAAAATCTTTACCTGTCGACTGAAAAAAGCGTAAACCGCAAAATAAAAGAATTTTTAATCACCAGACGGCTGGAAAATAATTTAAGCAAAGATCGTATCTTTGCTATCTACCTCAATGTCATCGAATGGGGACCGGGGGTATTCGGGGTGGAGGCGGCCTCGCAGCATTATTTTCATAAAAGAGTCGGTCAATTAAATCTGGAGGAAATGGTGAGATTGGTGGCCGTCATTCCGCAACCGTTAAAAATCAATCCCACCGAAAATAGCGACTGGCTAAAATGGAAATCCCAGTGGATTTTAGATGCCCTGAGGCGCTATGCCTACATCGATCAAATGCAATATCAATCCACCTATGACCGCTTTCAATAACTCCGTCTTAATAGTAATGAAATTTAGCTTATGGATAACAGAACCAAAAAGGCAGGCGTAAAATGGCAAAAAAGAACCCAAACTCACCGTTTGAAGAAATAACCTTACCGTTGCCGTCATCGGCCGATCTTAGGGGCCGGCAATCAGTTCGCGCAACCTTTAAGCTATCGGCCCGGGCAATCGATGTGCTCAGTATCGTGGCCACACATCTGGGAATCAAACAGAAGTCGCTCTTTGATCATTTGATCGAGGATGTGAAATCGTTGAACATCATCGCAAACGAAATCGAAGATGAGGCCTTTGGCGCTCTGGAGCGTATTCAAAAAACCTTTGTGGTCAGCCGGCGAACGCTATCATGCCTGGAAGAAACATCACGCCAATTTAATGCGCCGCGGGACGCTCTGGTGGAATATTCGATTCAGCGATTGTTGCCGGTAATTGCAAAGGAACGAGAAAGACATAGCAAACGTAAAGAGGTATTAAATGATATCAACGCTCACCTGGAACAGGGATTGAAAATATTGCAGAAAGCCCGATCACTTTTAGGCGAAGAAGATCCGGTCTATACCAGATTTGAATCCGCCATGCATGGGTTGGTAAATGCTCAGGCTCATATCGAAGATTATGTAAAAAGAGGGAGCGTTATCGAGGACTTTTAATACAGCCTACTTAGGTGCCAGCAACAGTATCCCCTCATCAGTATTTAAATCCATTCTAAACCGGCGCAGATAATTCATACCCAATAGCCCTGTATTCGGTTGATTGGGAAGATCCAGTACCAGCGCTCTTACATTATGGGTCTCAAAACCCTCCAGCGTAATAGAGCCCAGAATCACTTCAGGAGCATAGGTGACACCCCCTGCCGTATAAACCGTGCGCCGCGGATTCCGGACCGTTATGGTAATACCCAGGTCCGCGGCCGTTGAAGAAGGTATGGTTGTCATCGATGCACCCGTATCAACAATGAAGTTTTGTGAAATCCCCTGATTAAGAGAGGCTGACACCGATATTTGCGGGGTGCCCGGAGAAAAGTGGATGACGATCTTTCCATGCTGACCTTTCAATTCGGAAATCTGCGACTGTAAGCTTTTAACCTGTTCCCTGAGAGCCGACGGATAATCTTTGGCCGACAGCAGTTCTTCAGCTGCGGCCCAGTCGTTTTCTGCCAGGGCCAGTTTTACACCGAATAGATGAATGTTGAGATCATCAGGCAGCTGCTGACCGCCGTGCTCATAAACCTGCCAGGCCTCCTGGATGTCTCCGCCTTCAAGCATCGCGTTTAGCCAGTTTTGATAAAGACTGGAGTGCAGTTTAGTCAGCTGGATTTTTTCGCGATCGTTTTTCGGCTCCAAATTTTCAATAACGTTTTCCGTCAAATTGACCGCCTCTTCAAAACCATAGCTTTCTGCAGTCAGAATAACCACATCCGACATCAAAGAGATATCATCGGCCTGAGTGAGGACCTCGGCATCAAAATAATTGGCCACCTGGACCGCAAAACCGTTTTGAACCGCTCGCGCAATCAGTGAACGCAATTGACTTATAATCACATCGGGTTGCAAATAGGCAGGCGTCTGATTAACAGACAGCTTTGGATCGAATCGAAAGGCCTGGGTCAATGCTTCTAACTTATCTAAATCTGAATAATCATCTCCCAATGTAAGGGCCAGGGCAAACTCTTCTTCCCGGCTATTGCCAAAAGTGAGTCTATAATAATCATCGACCCGGATCTCGGCCTTAAGATTGCTGCCTTCATCACCGGTCCATAGAAAAGCGCCGTCAATAGAATCACCAAACGACCAGCCGACCACTCGATCATCTTGAATAAATACGCCGGAATCGTTTATGCCGTTCGGCATGGACGCTTTATAAAAATTTCCCTGTCTGCCGATAGCTCCAATCTCAATTGGCTCCGGCGGATCCTGGAACCTGAGAGCCTGCCATGTCAACGGTTTGTCCGCAGACCAGGGATAAAGATCCGGGCTTCCAATCCTCAGGTTTTCCCGGATCCGCCACAGACTGATTTGATCCAGATCGTTTATAAGACCGCCTTCAATTTCCAGCCGATTTCCGGAACTCATCTGAAGAACCCAATTGGATCCGCCTAAACTGATCCGGGTGGGCAGCGCAACCCAGCCGCCGCCAACCACAGGCACGGTAATTTCCGAGATGACATTTCCGGCAATATCCTTAATCCGGAGCAACCCTGTTGGAATACTTATCTGACCGGCATCGAATTCACTACCCGTAACAGGTTTAACAGAGGAAGCCTTCTCAGATATCCTGGCTTGCGGGCGGGTTGAAGACGGCTTGCCCGTGGAAGAGGCTTGTGTTTTTGATGGCGGTGGTATGGATGGGTTCGAACGGTAATAAAAATAAAGCGCGCTCAAGATAAACAAAATGCAGACAATCACCGGCAGCCAGGGCCGGCTCGTCTTTTTTACCGGTATTTCATGCAGAGATGCGCCGCAGTTATAACAAATATCAGACTCGATGGGATTTTTGATCCGGCATTGAGGACAGTCGATAATTTTATCTTTGTCAGCGGTATCCGTGTCCATAATAAAAATCTAGACTTGATCGACTTAAAGTCAAGCGGTTGCGGGGGCAAAATAAACGCTGCACATCTTAAATTATAGCATAATTTAAGTATTTGGCGAGGGCTTTCAAATTTAATCACCATCTGAAATTCTGCCTTGCAAATTCTACCAGCTTCTGTCTTCTGTCCCCTGTCTTCTGTCCCCTGTCTTCTGTCCCCTGTCTTCTGTCCTCTGTCTTCTGTCCTCTGTCTTCTGTCCTCTGTCCTCTGTCTTCTGTCCCCTGTCTTCTGTCCCCTGTCTTCTGTCCTCTGTCTTCTGTCTTCTGTATTATCTAGTACAACAAACAGGGTAAGTCCTTCCATCTTTTTGACTCGAACGGGCTGCCCCTCTTCAAGCGGCGGACCTTCTCCGAGTCTTTCAGCCCGCCAGAGCTCACCGTGTATCTGGATATATCCAGATGGAGCCAGTTTCTCTTTGGCAATACCGCGCTTACCGACCATTGAGCGGGACCGCCCGGGTCGATCCCAATCATAGGCACGCCAGATAAACGGAAACAACACCACGTCTTTGACGATCCAAAAGCCGATAATACTCCATAAAAGCCAGACCGGAATAACGACCCAAACTTGAATCACAATCAAGATCAGGATCATGGCCACAAATTCGGGAATATTCAGCAGTATGTATCTAAAATATATCGGTTTTGGTATCTTTCTGAGTTTGAAATTCATCTTTAGAATATATTAAAATTTGACAGGATCTACCCGCCGTCGCCAATCTAACTTGGCTATGACGGGGCAAGCCGGAAAGTGGCGAACAAAAGAAATCCTGTAAATCCTGTCAAAAAACAATGATGGATTTTACCGCTTATGAGATGTGGCAACAGTTTGCGGATTAAGGTGCGCATTGATCAAAACCAAACACTGTTATTGCGGTTTGAGAAAACCTCTAACCTGAGAAAGGTTTTCCGGAGCCGCAATCAAAAGATGCTCGTTGATGCGTTGTCCGTCCAGGTATTCATTGAGGTGAAATTCACTGCCGTCAATTTTACAGATTTTTCCGCCGGCGGCCTCTACAATCACTCGCGCTG
>JAUVTR010000264.1 GCA_030601425.1 Desulfobacterales bacterium | reverse complement strand
CTAGTTGGCTGCCAGGAGGTCGTCTTGCTCTTCCAGTCCGGAAATGATTAAAAGCACCTTTTCCTGAGCCTCGTCCATTTCAGACTCGCGCATCAAATCCAGGTGCTCAACCGTTTCCTGTAAGATGGCCGCGGATCTTTTCGGCAGATTTTCAAATACTTTTATCTGGGCTTTACCCTCGATACCTTTGAGCGCCCGGGCGAGGTCCACGGTGCTGACTTCTTTGAGGCATTTTTGAATGGACTGATCGTCGAGCTGCATAATCGTCTGCCCCAGCTTGGAGCTCAAAGGCGTTTCAGCCCGATCCATTTTTATTTTATTGAAAAAAACTTTTAGTCTGTCCTTTTTCTTGTCGCCAAATTCCTCTTCGTACGTTTCATGGCCTTTTTCACCAAATAATGATAGCAACAGCTCTTGAATTATCTGGGGGTTTACACCGTTTTGAATGGCCAGAACACCCTCCATAATGATACAGCGTTCCAGTAGATCCTTGCCGGTATATCTGCCGGAAAGGATATAATATTCCAGAGTGGTTTTTACCAGGTGGGGTTGGACACCTTCAAGGACGAGTTGAAGGCCCTTACGCAAGAGGAACTTGGTGGTTTCTTCAGCTTCCTGCACCAGGGAAAGCAGCCCGTTGCGTTTGGCCTTGTTGGCCATGGAAACAATCTGAGCGACAAAGGCCATGCACTGGCGTTTTTCATCCTCGCTGCATGTTATCCGCTCACCGAATTCCCAATCATACTCCATAAAATCTGCTCCAAAATCAGGGATGCGCTAAATTCATCTCTTTATTATAGCACAAATCATGGAAATTCCTACTAAATTTTACAAATTGATTTGGCGAGCTCGGCAAGTTCTCCTGAATTGATCTTATATAATTTTTCGAGACGTTCTATTTGACCGGGTGTCGGTATTCTTATACTGCGTTCCAATTCCACCAATCTTGATGGCGGAATGCCTACCTGCTGGCAAATTTCTTTTAAAGCTAACTTGCTCCCGGATCTTAACTTGATTAATTTCTCTCCAAATTCGCTCATCGCAAAAGCTCCTTAACAACCTAAGAAGGATCCGCAGATTTCGCACCCGCCCGCCTCGCCTTGCGGTCTCGCATGGCGGGCGTGGGATTAACGCAGATTATTTCCATGTTTGCATCACAGCTGAGTATGAATTATTATCTATATCTGTGAAATCAGCGTAATCTGTAGATTTAAATTGTTTTCTAGCCTTGGGTGAGATTGCCCTTAGCATAAATCCAATCAAAGATAAATAGAACCTATCTCAAAAATGCATCAACGCAAGTGCGCTAAAGTTAGAAGTGAGCTAAAGTGACTAAAGTTAAGGAATTCTATCATTTTATTTTAATAATGAATGATGGAGCGCAGCGACACCTTAACTTTGGGCACTTCAAATTTTAGTTCACTTTAGTCACTTATTTAATGCTTTATCCCTAAAAGGTGATCTACTATTTTTGATATAGCTTCTAATCAGATTTGCTATGGCTTGCGAAATTCATTCCCGGCCTCTGTCGATTGCAAAAAATTCATCATTTCTCCCCACCATGACTCATGCGGGCCGGATGGCCAACTATTGTGCCCTGCTTTTGGAAATGTCCAAAGACGTTTGGGTTGCCGCAAGGCATCATATAAACGCCGGGTAAGCAGGTTCGGGATAATTTCATCCTGCCCCGCCATTACGACCGCAACCGGCCCACGATAATTTACCAGGTTCGCCACATTGTCGTAACGGTCTTTTAGCATCCACTTAACCGGAAGAAACCAATATTTGTCCCGGGCGAGGTTGATTAATGAATCCCACGGGGTGATCAATACGACCCCGTCGACGGCCGTATTGCTATTCGCAACGGCGCCACCCACCACGCCGCATCCGAGTGACTCCCCCAGAAGATAGATGGGTCGACCGAATTCCATCGATGCCAGCCGGATCGATTGAACCGCATCCGCTGTGAATTCTTTTTCGCTGGTTTTTCCCGGGCGGGACCCATAAGCGGGATATTCAGCCAATATCACGCGATACCCAAGTCGGTTTAATGCGCTGGCATAGTAAGTGCGATCCAGGGCATTGCCCGCGTTGCCGTGGAATACCAGTATCGTCCCCAGGCTTTTTTGAGATGCACCCGGCGATACGAAACCGCGATACGTTTTTACATTTTGCGGCCATAGCCGCAAAGCTCTGCTTTCGGCGGCCTGTTCGATTAATTGGGGGTCTGTTTTTTGGGGATAGTAAATAAAATAATCTTGTAAGAAATACATACCGCTCACCACGATCAGATAATAAATCGGAAGGCGTAACATAAGTTTCTTCATATTCCATTTACGGATTGCAGAAATCGATGATCGATTGAACCAAAACCTGGGTTGTGGTGATGATTGATTGCACATCGACATTTTCAACGACTGCATGGGCACCGTCACCGGATGGGCCAAAAATAACCGTTGGGATACCGGCCTGCGCTAAAATCGCCGAATCCAGCCAGCCCCACAGCCCCTCAAATTTAGGGGCTCGATGACATATGGATTCAAAAGCCCGGCTGACGGTTTGCACAATGGGCTGATCAGGAGAAATCTCAAAGGCCGGCCGAAAGAAAAAAACATCAAAGTCCGCCTTGAATCGATCATCCTGCAGCTGGATGTTTTGCAGCAATTCCTGCATTTCTGAAGTGACCCGCTTGCGATCTTCTGCGGGCAGATTTCGTCTTTCCAGCTTAATTTTGCAGTAATCCGGGTAGGTGCTCAATTCAGTACCGCCTTCAATCAGAGAGGCGTGAATGGACGGAGACCCCAGCAATGGATGGGTCTTTTGTTTCAGATGCGTTTTGCCGAGTTCTTCAATCGCTGCCAGGACTTTGCCGGCCTTGACAATCGCATCAACTCCCCGGTGCGGTAAGCTGCCATGGGCGGCGTGCCCGAAAATCTCAATTTTTGTCCAGGCAAACCCCTTATGGGCAATGACGATATCCAGATCCGTCGGCTCGCAGATGATGGCTGCATCCGCGGTGTATTCATCTACGACAGCTTCGGTTCCAATACTGGCATATTCCTCATCTGCAACCAGGGTCAAAATCACATCGCCTTTCAGCTTTATTCCGGCCTCAATGATCGACTGCACGGCCATGATCAAAGCGGCGACGCCGGACTTCATGTCCAGGGCACCCCGGCCGTAAATTTTACCGTCTTTTTCTTCGGCTGCGAACGGATCTATTTCCATGTTATCAGCACTTACGGTATCCGTATGACCATTTAACATAAGAGACGGCCCCCCGCCGGATCCCTTTAAAACTCCGACAACATTGACTCTGTTTTTCTCAATCTCCTGAAAACGAACCTCCAATCCCAAATTATTAAGATAGTCTCTGATATATCGGGCGATGACTGCCTCACCGGTGCCCTTGCTTGAAAGCGATGGATTCACAGAGTCAATTTGGATCAGATCCTGCAAAAGGCTGAGCAGGGCTTCGCGTTTGATCTGAATTTCAGCCATTATTTTTTTACCCGATCATTTGATAGACGGTGGCGCTGGATTGACCTGCTTGATTTGAAGCGACACGGTTTTTTTGCCGTTTTCGGTTTCCTGGGTGCCGACTTCTTTAAAACCATATCTCTGGTGGAACTGCCGGGAGACTTCGTTCTTCGGCCGCAGGTTATATTCGCATGTCATGATTGGGATTTTTCGTTCTGCGGCAAAATGTTCAAGATCCTGATACAGACGGACTGCAATGCCCTTTCGACGCGCTTCAGGTGCAACGACGATTCGGTCGATATACACAAAGGCTTTGTAGTGTTTTTTGAACCAGAGGAAATTAAGACTGCCGTACGCGGCTTCAGGTTCAAAGGCGATAAAAAACCCTGCTGTTTGCCCCTCGAATTCAGCGACACGGAAATAGACAGCCTGGCTGTGAAGATACTCCAAATCAGGCATTGAAATAGAGCCTACATGCGGCAAATTTGACTGGTTTATCTCTTGCAGGTAATTTAAATCATCTTTACGGACATCTCGAATAATTAAAGAAGTCATTTTATTCAAGCATAATTCTGTTTTATACCGCTTTTCATAATAATGTTCTGAGTCACCGACCACACGCAAAGCGGGTGGCTTGGATTTTTCCGCTATCGGCGGAAAAAAACAAAGGCACGGCAGTGCCTTAATCGGTGCGGGTGTACCCGGGTGCAAAGCACCCGGTTTAAAAACACCCAATTACGGAATTGCGGCATAAGTGGTTGTAGAAAAAAAACGTTTGAATACCGGAACCTTTTTTTGACAACCACTATATGTATTTTTCAAACTCATCAATACTGCAATCAATGAATTTCTGATCCGGGTTTCTTTTTCCGTCAGTTTTCTTTCAAATTGACGGTACATAGAATTTTGCCCAGAGCAGGTGGTCGGGCCTGCGATATATGACTAGTGTTGTGTCCCATAAATATATTACAAAAGTCATGCAGTATATTTAAGTCCAGTTGAGTTCTTTAAACAACACAATGTCTATGGTGTCAGGTGTCAGTGTTCAGGTGTCAGATAACAGATGACAGATGACAGACGTCAGATGACAGAAAGCAGAAAAAGTCCGCTCTTTGTCTTCTGTCATCTGTTTTCTGTGCTCTGTCCTCTGTATCTTCCTGACACCTGACACCCGAAACCTACTTATTCCTGACACTTAAAATAAAACGAATTAACATTAATAAACCCACTCCGTATTTTGTAAATTACTTGTGGAACATAACAC
>JAUVTR010000183.1 GCA_030601425.1 Desulfobacterales bacterium | reverse complement strand
TAAAAAAAAAACAGAAATCGAAATGAGCAAAAATGCTATCTGGAAGGAGTCGATGTTCCAATGAATTCAACTGAAAGAATGGCAGCGGCAATGGCCTTGAAAGCGGTGGATCGCATCCCCAATGCGCCGTTTTATGAAGCCCCCATTTGCCGGTACTTCGGCAGGACATTCCGCTCAGCACTGCTTGAAGATCAGGACCTGGCAGATTGTCATATGAAGGCTATCGAAACCTTCCAGTTTGACTGGGTGATGGTCGGCATGGGACTTATCGGCGGCATTATTCCTGACGCCATGGGCTGCCAAGTGAAATGGCCGGAGGATGTTTTTCCCATCATTGAAAAGACCACTGTCTTTTCGATGGAGGATGTGGACCGTGTCGCAAAGACGGATATTCACACCAAACGTATGGAAGCGTTCCTTAAAGGGGTTTCCCTGCTCAGGAAGCGCTTGAATGGAGAAGTACCCATCGCCTGTGAGTATATCTCACCTTTTACCATCGCCGCCCGACTTCGCGGCACTAACGAAATCATGGAAGATATTTATGAAAATCCCGGGCTGGTTCACGCGCTTCAGGACGCGGTGGTGCCGCTTAACATCGAGGTCGGCCGGGCGCTGATCGAGGCCGGCGTGGAGTATATCTTCTACGGTGCGGACATGGAGTGCCCCTTGTTGATTTCTCCCGATCATTACCGGGAATTCGTGCATGAACCCACTCGTAAAGTCGTCGATGCGCTGGCCGAAATGGGAGCCCGCGTACTGCCGCACATGTGCGGTGAAATCGTTAAAACCGGGATTGTCGACATGCTGCTTGAGATGGATATCCACGGCATCATGCCCGGCAACGTCACTCAAGAAACGGTATTGGACCTGCGGGAGCTCAAGGACAAATGCGGCGAACGGATTTGCATTTTCGACAACTTGAACCCCAACGGCAGCCTCTTGATCGGAACACCGGATGAAGTCGCACAAGAAACCCGGGCTCACCTGGAAAAGGCCAAATCGATGACCGGTTACATTTTTTCCACTTCCGGCACTACATCCCCTGCCACCCCGAAAACGAATTTTGAGGCCATGAATCGAGAGGTACTAGGATTTAGCTCATAGCACGCAGCTCATAGCTCACTGGATTAAATGATTTTGTCGTTTTGACTATCAGCTTGTTTTACTGCCAAACACAAAACACCAAATACTAAACACTCTCGTAAAACGAGTAGGCATAAGGTAATACCATGAACAGAGCGATTATGAATATCAACCAGGCGTCCTTGGATACCATTCACGCATATTCTTTGGAACTGTTGCGCGATACCGGTATCCGATTTCCCAGTGAGAAAGCATTGACGATTTTTAAAAAGAACGGATTCAGAGTGGATGGATCCATGGTGTACTTTGAAGAAAAGGATATACAGAAAGCACTCAAAACTGTGCCCTCAGCCTTTACAATCGAAGCCCGCAACCCCTCTCGAAACATCCGGATCGGAGAAACCAATTACGTGATGGCTCCCGGGTATGGTCCGCCGTTTATCATCGAGCCGTCCGGCGAAAAACGGAATGCCACCCTGGCCGATGTAGAGACATTTTGCAAACTGGTTCAGACCTCAAAATATATAGACTTTAACAGTGCCATCGTGGTGCAGCCCGCTGAGGTCCCCGCCGAAACGGCCCATCTGGATATGCTGCTGCCGACGCTAACATTGACCGACAAACCCATTATGGGCAGCTCTGCTTCAGAAGCAGCCGCCCGAGACTCGCTGAAACTGGCGGAAATGATCTGGGGGAGCCTAAACAAGCCGGTCATGATATCCCTGATCGATTCCCTGGCGCCCTTACAGTATGCACCCGAAAGCGTTGAAGCGCTGATGGTGTTTGCCGAAGCGGGTCAGCCGCTGATCATTCACTCCGCCTGCACGCTGGGATCCACCGGCCCCATCACGATTGCAGGCTCGCTGGTGATCTCCAATGCCACCACCCTGGCGGGGATATGTCTGGCCCAACCTATCAATCCTGGAACACCGCTGGTGTATGGTTTAGGCGGCAATCCCATGGATATGCGAACGGGGGGGTACGTCAATGCCACGCCCGAAGATGCCAAGCATGTCGCCATCGTTCCGGCCATGGGACGATACTACAACATGCCCTGCAGAAGCCACGGAACGTTGACCGAGTCGTTCTGTCTCGACTACCAGGCCGGTATGGAATCGGCGGTGATGTTGACCGCGGCCGCCCTGAGCGGGGTTCATGTGAGCCTGCACGCCTGCGGAACATTCGGGTCGATGCTGGCAATGAGCTTTGAAAAGTTCATTGCGGATGAAGACCTATGTGGTGCTGTCAAAAAATTGATAAAGCCGGTCGAGTTTACGCAGGAGACTTTTGCGATGGACCTCATAAAGCAGTTGGGAACATCCGGCAATTATCTGATGGAGGACCATACCGTAAATCGCTGCCGGGATGAATTCTTCATTCCAGATTTGAGCAACCGGAGCATCCATGACAAATGGCTCGCGATGGAACCTCGGGATATTACTGCACGGGCCCGCGGCCTTCTTGCAAAAAGACTGGCGGAATATGAAAAACCGGAGATGGACCCCAAACTCGAGAAGAAGCTGATTCAATACGTTGAGAATCGCAAGCACAACAGGTGATTTCAGTTTGGACAGTGCGGAGGTTACTCATTCATATTTAACTCACAAAAAACACGGTACCATGCGCCTTTCCAATAGCCCACCAGCAATAACTTCTTATCATCTTCGATGCTTTTTCTTACAAAATAATTTACATGATCATAGATTTCTAATTCAGGATTGAGCAGAATCCGTGCATAATCCTTGTTCCACATAATTTCATGATCTTCAGCATAAAACCAAGGCATCCTCGTTTTTGCGGCCGCGACATCCAAATTTTTGTATGGATTCTCTTCTGCAAAAAATGAAAACTCACCGCCAAAATGGCGCTTACCATCTACTTTGTCTATAAGAACGACACCGTGATGAGGGTAAAAGGGATCTCTATTATCGGCTTCATGAAAACACGTTCCACTATAAACACCGGAAGCAGGCCTAGCGGTAAGGTCCGTACTTTCACAAAATTTGTTCCAAATATAATTCTAAATCTCCAAAACACAATTGACAGTGTGGACAAATGCGTCCATTTTCCCCTATGATAGATTTAAAAAATAGTCTTCAAGCATTTTCATGCGAAAATCTGGTTTTGAGTCGATCGCGGTTTATAATATGCTCTCGTTTCTCGAAACAAACAATAAGGATACCTTGAATGAAAGAAAAAGCATTGAACAACAATTACAAATCCAAGCTTCGAACAGCTGACGAAGCGGTCCGCATGATCCGCTCCGGTCAAAGAGTGTTTATCGGTTCTTCTTGCGGCGAACCTCAGCATTTAGTCGATGCGCTCCTGGATAATGCAACCTTATTTTTAGATGTGGAAATTGTGCGCCTATTGAGTTTAGAAGGTTCCCTGTTAGCACTGATGGCCGATGAATATCGGGGCCACAACTTCCATGTGCGGGCCATTTACCAGGGCTCCGATCAAACCAAGAGCCTGCGTGCCAATAAACGATTTATTACACCGATGAACCTGTGTGCGGTTCCCGATTTATTTACAAAAAGGCTTTTTCCGCTCCATTTTGCATTAATCCAGGTATCTCCGCCCGATGATTACGGCTGGATGAGCCTGGGTATTTCAGTGGATGTCACGCTGGCGGCTTCTCAATCCGCGGATATCGTGATCGCCCAGGTGAATCCCAAGATGCCCAGAGTGCCGGGGCACAGTTTTATTCATTTGAATGATGTTGACGTCGTTGTTGAACAAGAAGAGGAACTGTTGAATGCCTATGATTTGCCCGAATATGAATCCGCTGCTGAAATTGCCAGCATAACCGCTAATCTGGTGAACGACGGTTCCACCATTCAGCTCGGATTGGCAGAACTTTCCCCGCCGATCGCACGGGCCCTCACCGAGAAAACCGATCTCGGTGTTCATACGGAGATTTTGACCGACGATCTAATGGAGCTCGTATCGAAAGGAGTGGTTACCAATCGCTATAAAGGTTTGAATGCAGGAAAACTGTTAGCCAGCGCAGCCATTGGTAGCAAAAAATTGTATCAATTGCTGCATAATAATGTAGCCCTTGAGTTTAGACCGTCTGATTATGTCAACCACCCTGCCATTATTTCTCAAAACAATAACATGGTTGCTATTAATTTTGCTCGAACCATGGATCTTAGCGGGCAGGTATATGCCGATGCACTTCCCCAAAATCATTTTTCCGGGGTAACCGGAATGCTTGATTTCATTATGGGGGCGGCCATCTCTCCTGGAGGCAAATCCATTATTGTCATTCCCGCCAGAAGCATAGACGATAAGACCAGCCGGATAATTCCGCAAACAGATGTAGGTTCAATTGTGGTTCCAAAAGGTTATGTTTCTTATGTGGTCAGTGAATTTGGAATGGTCAATCTTTTCGGCAAGAATATTGAAGAAAGAGCCATGGCGATGATCAGTTTGGCCCATCCGGATTTTCGCGATGAGCTTTTTCACACTGCACAAGAAGCTGGACTCATCGATCGCAATAGAACACTGAATGAATCCTTGTTTGGCGTGTACCCGGCCAGGATGGAAGAAACCCGAATCCAAGATGGTCTACAGGTGACCTTTCGGCCGACAAAACCAGTGGATGATCGCTTAATTCAGGAACATTTCTATACCATGGATGAAAAGGATGTTCAGACCCGATTTTTGGGTATGCGAAGAAGTTTTTATAGAGAAGATATGGAAGATATGTTTCAGGTAGACTATATTAAGAATCTTTCCATTGTTGCGGTTACCGGTGAGGTCGGGTTTGAAAAAATTATCGGTCTCGGAATGTATGCGCTTGAACAGGGTACCGTTGCGGAAGTTGCATTTTCCATCTCGAAAGAATGGCAGGCTAAGGGAATTGCCAGTGTACTCTTAGAAAAAATTGCCGAAGCCGCCCGCGAAAACGGCATCACCGGCTTGATAGCCTATACGCTTACAACCAATGAAGGCATGATCAAACTATTTAACAAGCTACCTTACAAAGTGGAAACGACACTAAAAGAGGGGGCGTTGATGCTTCGGTGTAATTTTGAAAAAGAAACATGATCCTGCCGCACCTGCCAGTCAAATGGCGGCGTAAAAACAATTTACTGCCGCTTTTCTACTATTTCCATTTGATCGAAAAATACTGCCGGTCTTAAAGGAGCGGTAAACCGGATTTGTCCTTGACATCGAATTCATGATTATTTATGTTGGATCGGGTTCAATTTCTAAAATACTGATAAAAAGCTGAATGATAGTCTTTATTTATTTCAGCCTCACCACTTTTAACTTTCACCTTTATTAGCTTTTTCTTAAGGTTTCATAAAAAGTCTCAAAATTACCAATTTTTTATTTCTGAACCTCATAATTTCAAATAGTTATAGGGTTGATTTTTATAAATTTTGGCTTTTTAGGATTTATTCTTTCATGACAACCTATCATTTCTGAAGGAGGTAATATTATGAGAACAAAAAGAGTACACCCCGGCGTTCAACAAATGAAAAAATCCCTTGCCGACGGCAAGTGCTCACGGCGTGAATTTCTGCGTACCGTCACGTTACTGGGCGTGTCTGCGACGGCTGCCTACAGCATGGCAGGCAAGATACTTGGAAAGGATGTGTTGCCTGATTTTATTTCATCTGCCCAGGCCGCCACACAGAAAAAAGGCGGCGTATTAAAATTTGGTATGGTGGTGCAGGAAATGGCAGATCCGGCGACATATTCATGGACCCAGAAGTCGATCGTTGCCCGGCATATCATCGAGTACCTGGTAGAGACCGGACCGGATAACATTACGCGACCCAATCTGGCCGTGAGCTGGGAAGCGTCCGACGATCTGAAGACCTGGACCTTCCATCTGCGTAAAGGTGTCAAATGGTCAAACGGCGATGACTTCAATGCCGATGATGTGGTCTTTAACTTTACTCGCTGGCTCGATCCCAAAACCGGATCATCCAACCTGGGCCTGTTCGATTCCATGCTTGAAGAAACCGGGGAGAAAGATAAGAAAGGCAACCCGATCAAGCGTATGATCAAAAACACAGTGCAGAAAGTGGACAATCATACGGTCAGACTCAACCTGAAATCGCCGGTGCTGTCGATTCCTGAAAACCTGTACAACTATCCCACCGGAATCGTTCACCGCAATTTTGAAAAAGAAGGCGGGGATCTCTCCAAAAATCCGGTGGGAACCGGCCCATACGCCCTTACAAAATTCAGGGTTGGTGAGCTGGCTGTATTGAAAAAACGCAAAGAACCCTATTGGGGCGGTGAGGTCTTTCTGGACGAGATCCGCTTTGTCGACCTGGGCGAGGACCCCGGCGCCTATCTGGCCGCCATCGCCTCAAAGCAGGTGGATGGAATCTACCAGCTTGATCTGACCACACTGGAAGCGGCCAAGAATATTCCGGGAATCAAGGTGGTCTCGATTCCGTCGACCCAAACCGGCGTTATTCGCATGAAGGTGACCGAGAAACCGTTTACCGATATCCGTGTGCGCAAAGCGGTTCAGAAATGCTGTGATGCCAAGCGAATGCTCGACATTGCCCACCGTGGCCTGGGAATCGTCGGGGAACATCATCATGTCGCCAAGATACACCCCGAGTACTTTGCGCTGCCTCCGTTCAAGCAGGACATTGCAGGCGCCAAAAAACTGCTGGCCGAGGCCGGCTACCCCAATGGCATTGAATTAACCTGTAACGTGGGGAATACCGACGGCGTCTGGGAGCAGGATGCCGTCGCCGTGCTTAAAGAAGATGCCGCCAAAGCCGGGATTAATATCAAAATGAACGTGATGCCGTCGGCGCAATATTGGGATGTTTGGACAAAAGCGCCCTTGAGCCTGACCTCCTGGACCCACCGGCCGTTGGCCGTCATGGTGTTGGGCCTGGCCTACCGCACCGGTGTGCCCTGGAACGAATCCAGCTATGCCAACCCTGAGTTTGATGCCGCCTTGAACGAAGCGGAATCGACCCTGGATGTTGAAAAACGCCGCGCCAAGATGGAGAAGGTTGAGAAAATTCTGCAGGGTGACGCCGTTCTGGTCCAGCCTTTCTTCCGTTCGGTATTCACAGCGGTCCGGGATAATGTCGTCGGTTTTGAAATGCATCCAACCCGATACTACCGCTTTCACAAGATTTCCCTGGCGTAGATAAAAAACAACTTGCGTTTGGGCGAGGGGAGCGTTACGGCGCTCCCCGCCCTATTATCCCCCCAAAAAGTATAACCCTAATTGAGCAAAAATCGCTCAATTAGGCGTTAATTGTTAATTGTTATTCGTTATTCGAACTTGATGATGGCCTGATTTTATAATGCTATGATGGATGAAATTTAAAACGGAGCTTATTGCTCTTAAGCCATTAAC
>JAUVTR010000237.1 GCA_030601425.1 Desulfobacterales bacterium | reverse complement strand
TTTTTAAGTTCCTCGTCCCTCAGGACCCGGCGCAAGACCTTGCCCACGTTGGAAACCGGCAGACTTTCCCGGAATTCAATTTTCTTCGGACGTTTGTAACCGACCATATTTTCCTTGCTAAAGTCGAAAATTTCTTCTTCGGTAGCGGTTTCGCCGGGTTTAAGCTGAATAAAGGCTTTTACGGCTTCCCCGCTTTTTTCATCCGGCGCTCCAATCACAGCCACCAGTTCCACCTTGGGATGCTGAAAGAGAATATCTTCGACATCACGCGGGTAAACGTTAAAACCGCCGACTATAATCAGGTCCTTTTTACGATCGGTAACCAGGATATAGCCTTCTTCGTCGACATGGCCGATGTCACCGGTTAAAAAATATCGCTTCCCCTCAATGTCGCGAAATACATCCTCGGTTTCTTCGGGACGATTCCAATAGCCTTTCATCACCTGGGGACCGCAGATGGCAATTTCACCGTCTTCACCCCTGGGCAATTCTTGCTCTCCTTCCTCGATATCAAGAATTTTAATGTCCGTCCCGGGTACCGGAAAGCCAATAGAACCAATTTTGCGCTTGGCAGCATCGGTTGGGTTGCACGTGGCCACAGGCGCAGTTTCGCTTAACCCGTAACCTTCAAAGATCACAGCACCGGTTTTGTCCTCAAACTGCTTGCAGACCTGCGGCGGCAAGGGTGCGCCACCGGAGAAGCAGCCTATCAAAGAAGTTAGATCGAACTTGTCGATAAGGGAATGATTGGCAAAGGCTACAAAAATTGTTGGGACCGCCGGCATCAAGGTCGGCTTATATTTTTGGACCGCCTTGAGGACTTCTGTAAACGGCGGGTTGCCCGCTCGTGGATCGGGTATACAGATCAGACTGCTGCCTTGAGCACAGGAAGATAACATGGCAACCGTCATGCCAAAGCTGTGATACCAGGGTAATACCCCGAGATAGGTATGAAACCCTCCATGTCTTAACCTCTCGGGCTTTCCCCCGGATTCATGGGGTAAACGGCCCCATTCATCAATAGCAGCGAGATCATAAGTAAGGTTGGAATGGGTCAGAGCAGCGCCCTTGGGTACACCGGTGGTCCCCCCGGTATAAATAATCAACGCCACATCCTCCGTCGGGTTACTCTCTATAGCCGGTGGCTCCGGTTTTGCGTCCGCGACCACATCATCAAAAAAAAGATGGCCGGGCTGGTAATTCCCGGCTTTGGGAATTTTTCCTAAAAGACCGCCAAGAAACGCTTTGATAGGCGGCAGATAGGATTTGACCCCGCAGATCACCACCGTCTCCACGTCGGTACCTTCAATTGCCTCAACGGTCATCGGGTAAAACTCGGGATGATCCATACAAAAGACGGCTTTGGCACCGGCGTCTTTTAGCTGGTAATTGAGCTCATTTGCTTTGTATAAAGGATTGCAAGTGACGCAAACGGCTCCGGCTTTTAAAATACCAAAAAAAATAGCCGGATAGTGGGGCAGATTCGGCAGAAATATGGCCACGCGGTCTCCTTTTTGGATACCGCGCGAGGCCAAGAAATTGGCGATGCGATCGGCGGTGTCTTTTACCTGGGCATAGGTACGGGTGGCGTCATTGAAAATGGTATATACCTGATCGGGGTAATTGCTGGCAGATTCATCAAGTACGGAAAACAGCGGTTTTTCGTATCCGGAAATATCGTGTGGTACGTCTTGTGGCCAATTGGGAGTCGGCCAAGTTGTAGCTGCCATTCGGACCTCCTTTGGTTAGTGGTTGCTGGGAACACCTCCTTCAAAATGAATAGAAGACATGTTAAATTTTGGAAAACATAACAAAAATAGCAACTATTTTAAAACCTTGCCCCAGTTTTTCATTTTGTTTACAATCAATTAGGGTTATAGTGAAGTGCGCGTATGGTGTCAAACAAGAAAGCACGAATATAGACTCCCGCTCAAGGATTCTTTGCAATGAAACGTTGGGATACAAGGCGAAGAAGAATCTTTTAAAACAGGGCGTCCATATTTTCACTGCCACGGTCAAGACTTATAAAGACAGGTTTATAAATATTCAGGAAACTCGGTTTTGATGAGCTCATAAAGCTCTTCGCCGATCGCCAGGCCAAGATCGATAAATTGGGGGCCGAATTTTTTCCCTGCTGGAGTTCTGAATGTGGGTTTGATGGCGGCGATCTTTTCCATTCCTTTTGGATATCCTTTCATAAAGTCAGTCAGGGGAGGATTGAAGTAAGATACCATATCCCAAATGGTATCGTTAAAATTGTCCGGGCCCCAGCGAAATTTATCGGCGTCATAAAGGCAATTTGAAAGCAGTTCTCCGAATGGAGTGCCCAGATCAATATTGTCTTTAAAGGCCTCATGGTTTTGGATGGCGCAGCAGATATCCTCAATTTCCTGGGATGAAAACTGATATTTTTTCAGTACCTTCTTTGCGTAAGCCGCCGCATGCGCTGAGTGATCCTTTTTCTTACGCTTGATATCATGCAATAACCCGGCGCTCTGCACCAGGCATACCAGTCGGGGCAGGTGATCTCTGTCAAAATCGCCGTGACCGGCCTCAATTTGCACTAAGGCACCCGCATCGTGTGATACCTTCACGGCATGTAGCAGCCCGTGTCCGAAATCATCTTCCAGGTTATCGGTGACAAAGCGCAGCAACTTTTTGATGATAGGGTCGTTATCAAATACCTGCTTAGAGGTTTCATAGGCCCGGGCATGGTCCCGGTAAAAATCAGGAGTAGGATAGCGTGATACGATTTGGCGGGCCTGCTGACGGATTTGATGATAAATTGATTGCATATGAGGGAGTGTTGGAGTGATTCATAATTTGGATTTTAGATTTCGGATTTTAGATCTAATAACAGACTGATCAAATGCACATTAAGTCTCCACCATTCCAAATCCAAAATCTAAATTCCAAAATCTGCAATCAAGTACAATTATATCTCAGACAGAGAAAATGGCTTGCTACAGACCCTCCATTTTCCATCTTCTTTGACAAGGGTTAGGGTTTCATCAAATTTATGGGTTTCAATGAGAAAAAACAATCTCCCAACGAAAGCAAAAACAGGATTAATGGAACGCAGACGATCCCCTGTAATTCTGACTTTCGCGCTGTTTTGATCCATCATATTGATTTCGGTATGGACGCCAGAAAGCTGGTTTTTCATATAACCCGGAGAAAAGCCCATGGCTCTTGCCTGTTCGGCGGCATGAAACAAATATCCGCCCACAATATCGGCCTCTTCACCCTCAGAAATTTCACTGCAGAGGTTTTCCGTCATCGAAGTGCCGTCCAGCATGAAATAGGCTTTTGTAAACTCAACCGCCGCTTCTGCGGGGCTATTCACCTTGCTGCTGAATAAGATCAGAATCGTCTGCAGAATGACAAAAATCACGATCACAGACCCAATAATCATAACATTTTTAGCGCTTAGCATTTATTTAGCCTCCCTAAAACCCGAACCCGGACAAGCCGGAATTGACTATTGAATATTGACAATTGATCACTTGTTGGAATGAGATCAACTTAAACAACCCCACTAACATAAAACCGTTGCCGATGACAAGAATTTTTAGATCATAAACTTTGGTAATTAGGCTTCAAAGAAAAAAGCTATTTGGCTAATATGCTGATAGGGAAAAAATCATCCGCAGATTACGCAGATTACACAGATTAAAGGGTTAGCTGTTAAGATAGTAATCTGGCAAGCTAATGAGGTTCAAGGCTGAAGGAAAACAAATTCAGCGGCTTAACAGCTGAAAAGCTCAACAGCTTAATAGCCAACATGATGCTTGTATTGCCTAAATCAACCCAATGGGTTAATCTTAATACCGCCGCAGAGTTGCCAGAGAACCAGAAGATAGGATCAAACAGGCATTGATCAGGTTTGCAATGCTTCAAATTTAGTTGAAGCTATCTCAAAAATAGTAGATCACGTCCCCCGCTTAACAGCGGGACTTCGCATCTGATCCTTATATTTTGAGGTGCTCAGCAAGGCGCGACATTCAGTTTTCTAAATTAAATCGGTTTGATTCACTCCTTAATATTCATATAATTAGATGTGAAATCCCGCTTTTTCTGGCGGGGCAACACAGCCCTTGGGCGTTAGATGCATTTTTGAGATAGCTTCTCGATTTATGGGGGGGGGGTCTGAAGATGATAGATAAAAACGAGAATATCTTTCGCCACATCCAAAATGCCGTGATTTATTCGATTGCCGGGTTTAAAGCCGCATGGAACAATGAGATGGCTTTTCGAACAGAAGCGATTGTCATTGCAATCATGTTGCCCATCGGCATCTGGATGGGTAAAACGGTCGTAGAATGGGCGCTGCTCATCGGCTCCTGCATGCTGGTGCTAATTACCGAATTGCTCAATTCAGCGGTGGAAAACGTGGTGGATCGTATCAGTGCGGAACGCCATATTTTATCAAAGCAGGCAAAGGATTTAGGTTCCGCCGCTGCAGCGGTCAGCATGCTGACGGCCTTGATTGTATGGGGTCTGATTGCGTACGAGCGCTTCATGAGGTGAGAGAAAAAAAGAAGTGCCTAAAATGAACTAAAGTGAGCTAAAATGCCTAAAGTTAAGGTGTCGCTGCGCTTCCATCTTTTATTAATAATGATCGTTCGACCCAGTCGTTCGACCCAGAGGCTCTCGACGGGAAGAATTCATCAACTTTAGTCACTTTAGTTCACTTATTACGGACAAAATATAGCGATCGTAAACAATACCCTAATTGAGCGATTGTCGAGGTTACCGCCCCGGTTAAATAGGCTTCGCATTTCACTGGGCAGGCAGCTACAAGGAAGATGTCGTTCCACTATAGTTCGCTATGCGGGTCCCGCTAGCGGGGAGATGCGGTGAGATCGGCAATCGCTCAATTAGGGTCGGAGGATACACTGCTGTACCCATGGCGCTGCAACAGCCTTGAGCTGCAGCATCTCTTCATCGGTATATTCGTAGCTGGCCTCTTTAAAAAACTCAGGATGCAGCATTTCGGTTTTGTGAAAACGCTGCAGCGCATACACGGCAGCACCTTGAATCAGTCGACAAATTTTTTCAATTATCTGAGCTGTCACAATGGGTTTGACACAGGTCGTCCTAAATTCATACGCAATTGCGGATTCCATAATGACCTGAATACTTGAAAGAATTGCCGTCATATCGCAGTTGGGTTTGATGTAGGTGGCGTATTTTGCAGGTTCGGTTTTCAGGTCCATGGCGATATAATCAACGAGGCCCTCATCAATGAGCTGTTTGATAACCCGGGGACGGCTGCCGTTGGTGTCCAGTTTTACCGGATACCCCAGTTGCTTTATGTGCATGCATAAATCAAAAAGATCTTCCTGAAGCGTGGGTTCGCCGCCGGAAATGACCACACCGTCTAAAAATCCTTTGCGGGCATCAATAAATCGGTAGATATCCTGGGGGTTAACTTCAGCGCCGGGCAGTGAGCAGGCTTTTGCCAGATCGGGATTGTGACAATACGGGCAGTCAAAATTGCAGCCCGATAAAAAAACCCCGCAACTTAGCTTGCCCGGATAATCAATCGTCGAATTTTTTATAAACCCGCCAATGTTCATTTGTTTCGCGATCTCCTACTTAAGCTGGTTTCAGGTGTCAGGT
>JAUVTR010000221.1 GCA_030601425.1 Desulfobacterales bacterium | reverse complement strand
CTGATTATGGCCCGCAAAGAGCGCATCTTACAAAACGACATCGTTTTATTTTTAGAGCATCCCCCTGTATTTACCCTCGGGCGCAGAGGCGGGCGGGAATGTATGCTGGTATCAGAAGAATTTCTTGAGAAAGCCGGCGTTCAGGTCATTCAGGTCGAACGCGGCGGGAACATTACCTTTCACGGGCCGGGCCAGCTGGTGGTATATCTTATCGTGGATTTACAAACTGCCAGAATAAAAGTCGTCGATTTCGTTAGCGGTCTCGAAGAGGTGATGTTGCGCACCGCCGAAAACTGGGGCATTGCCGCCGAGCGCAATCCGGCCAACCGCGGTATCTGGGTGGGACCCCATAAAATGGGCAGTATCGGAATCGCCGTACGCAGAGGCATCAGCTTTCACGGTCTGGCATTAAATGTCCACACCGATTTAACCCCGTTTTCCTGGATACAGCCCTGCGGTTTGCAGAATGTGGGCATGACCACCATGCAGCTCGAAACGGCGCACAAATTTTCAATGCAACAGGTGCGTGCCGTTTTAAAAAAACAATTTGAAGCGGTTTTTGGTATAAAACTCCTTACAAAAGAATTGACTGATTTAAGTCCCGTATTAGAAAATTTACCTTTAACAACGCTTTAGTTAAATAGTTGATTAGTTGAATGGTCAATTCGTCAGAGGATTCAATCCATTTTTAACGATTTAACGAATCAACCATTTAACCATTTAACCAGGTGCCAACAGCTTATCGGCTTACCAGCTCAATAGCTTACGAGCTTAACAGCTTTATTATCTGCGTAATCTGCGGACCAGAAGCAAGCGACAAGGTGCCAGATGCCAGTATCGAGGACGAGCACGAGCACGAGCGCGAGAATCAAGGAGCCAGCAGCCTGACACCTGAAACCTTTGAATCCTGAGCCTGGAACCCTTGAACCCGGAAACCCAATTTAAAAATGTCCCAACAACCCCATCAGAAGCCCCGCTGGCTTAAAAAGAGACTGCCGACCGGCCCGCAATACGAAAAGGTGAAAGAATTAATCGGCAAGGATCGGCTGCATACCGTCTGCCAGGAAGCCAAATGCCCGAATATGTGGGAATGTTTTTCGCAACAGACGGCCACATTTTTGATCATGGGCTCCCGATGTACCCGCAATTGCCGATTCTGTTCGGTCGCCCAGGGGCCAGCAGGACCGCCCGATCCGGCTGAACCGACCCGGGTGGCAGAGGCTGCCCGGCAAATGGGTCTCAGTTATGTAGTGGTCACCTCCGTTACACGGGACGATTTAGCAGACGGCGGAGCCGTTTTTTTTGCCAAGACCATCGAGGCCGTCCACCGCCAGATTCCATCCGCAAAGGTGGAGGTCCTGATACCCGATTTTCAGGGCAACGCCCAAGCACTCCAAACAGTCTTAAACGCCCGTCCGGATGTATTGAACCATAACATTGAAACGGTACCTCGCCTGTATTCAATCGTCAGGCCCCAAGCTCGCTATCGCCGTTCGCTTCAGTTATTAAACCGCGTGCAAAAATATACTCCGGGCTTGCCGACCAAATCGGGTTTAATGCTGGGTTTGGGGGAATCTTCCGAAGAAATCCACTCGACGCTAAAAGATTTGATCGATGCGGGGTGCCGTATCTTGACGATAGGACAATATTTACAGCCTTCAAAAGCGCATTTACCGGTCAGGCGCTTTATACCGCCGGCAGAATTTGAGAAATGGAAGTCCAGCGCCCTTGAGATGGGATTTTCCGAGGTGGCCAGCGGACCGTTTGTACGCAGTTCCTATCACGCCCGAGAACTCTATCAGGCTATGGGGCCTATTATACTATCCTAAAATGAACGAGGTGTAAATTGGATGCTTCGTTGATAAGGGCAGAAATCGATTTAAAAGCTATTGCGCACAATATTAAAGAGCTGCGCCGGATTACCCACTCAAGTGCCCGGCTTATGGGAGTTGTCAAGGCAAATGGTTACGGCCATGGTGCGATTGAAGTCGCCCAATGTGCGATTAAAAATGGTGCCGAGGTACTCGGCGTGGCCAGAATAGAGGAAGGGATCCAAATTCGAAAAGCCGGCATCGAGGTGCCCATCTTAATTTTCGGCTATACGCATCCGGAACTGGCAGCTGTCCTTTTAGAATATGACCTCACCCAAACCGTTTATACGTTTGCATCCGCCCAAGCCTTTTCTCAGACCGCCGCTTCTCTGGGGAAAAAAATAAAGATTCACTTAAAAGTCGACACCGGAATGGGCCGGCTCGGTCTGCTGTCGCTCAACTTTAAGCCTGACAATTCGGTGGCGATAAATGCGGATGCGATTGAAGAAACCCTTGCCATCGCCGGCCTGGAGGGGCTTGAGCTGGAAGGCATATTTACGCATTTCGCAACCGCCGACCACGCGGACAAGTCTTATGCTGAAGACCAGCTCGATCTTTTTATGAATTACCTGACCCGCCTTCGAAAAGCCGGATTAGAAACGCCCGTCAGGCATGCTGCCAACAGCGCCGCATTGATTGATATGCCGGATTCTCATCTTGACATGGTACGGCCGGGTATTGCCATCTATGGACTGTATCCGTCCGATGAGGTCAACAAAAAGCATGTGCCCCTTAAACCCGCTATGTCTTTAAAGGCAAAGATTATTCATCTTAAGGGGGTGCCCGCTGGTTTCAAGGTCAGCTACGGTATTACTCACGAAACCCGGAAGGCAACCACAATTGCGACAGTACCCATCGGCTATGCCGATGGATTAAACCGACTGTTATCTTCTCGTGGCCAGATGCTGGTACATGGACAACGGGCTCCCATTATCGGCCGTGTATGCATGGATCTAACCATGTTGGACGTAGGCCATATCGATAGCGTCCAGATGGGTGATGAAGTTGTTATATTCGGCCGACAGGGCAACGACTCTATAACGGTCGATGAAATCGCTTCAACGCTTAACACCATAAATTATGAAATCGTATCGACCATAACCGCCCGGGTCCCGAGAATCTATTTAAAATAATTTGGTGTTTAAGTGTAATTTCTGTGAGTTTTGCAACTAGACTTTTTTCACCACAAAGGACACGAAGTTCACAAAGGGCCTTCAAATTCTCGGTTTGCATAACAACTTTGTGCGCTTTGTGATCTTTGTGGTTAGATAACATCTTTCGTTCTCTACTAGATGTGGCTTGAGCTTGGTTTTAATTAAATCTGAATTTAGGAATCGTTTTGCCTTACTTTACCACCCTCGACGACTGCAGGCTCTATTACACGACCCATAATTTTGAACCATCCAGACCGCTTGTCGTTTTTTTAAATGGCACCAGCCAGACAACAATTTACTGGAAACCGCATGTAAATGCCTTTTCAGAGCATTTTGGGGTGCTGCGGTATGATGCCCGTTCCCAGGGCCAGAGTGATATCGGAACCAGCGAGATTTCAGCAGAAATCCATATCAGCGACCTTCAAGGTTTGCTCGATCACTTAAATGTCCAACAGACCCACCTGATCGGCATCAGCCACGGTGCTTATATCGCCTTAAGACTGGCAGCAGCTACCCCCCGATTGGTCGACCGGCTTGTTTTGTGCAGCATCGGCAGAGATTCTCGGGCTCAGGTGAAGCTTATCGTCAGATCCTGGCTGGAAATTCTGCAACGTGCCGACCTTAAAACCATGGCATGGGCCTCACTGCCGCTGGCCTTTGGGAAACGCTTTTTAAATCATAACCGGGATATACTCGATAAAATCGTTGCTGCCATTGCAGCCCGCAACGATAAAGAAGCCCTTATCGCGCATTTCAATGCCATCGCCAATTATCCGTCGCCGGAATCTTTTCTGAAAACGATAAAATGCCCAACACTGGTCATTTCCGGATCCGATGATCCGATTGTCAGCCGCAAGGACGCCCGACAACTGGCAAAGGATTGCCGCGGGCACCACGAACTATTCCCGGAGGTCGGTCACAGTATCCCCGCCGAAGCCCCTGCTTTGTTCCAACAGGTGGTATTCGATTTCCTGAACCAGAGGCAGCCTTCCGCATCAGCCGTATAGAAAAGACATCCAGCGGGTCATTCAGGTTGCAACATTGAATCAGTTGTGTCTATATTACGCCTTTCCTTTTGCAAAGCTAAAATTTCATTAGAACCCATCTCAAAAATAGGATTTTGGTTCAAGATCGCGGCGGGGCCGAGTTTTAAACCGGAGGCATACTGTTGTATGTTGAGGATTTGAAGTGAGGCACCAACAAAGATATTGGGCCAAAAGACATTTTTGAGATGGGTTCTACCCATCCCAAGGTAAGCATAATGAGAGAAATCATACTTATCAATGTTACCGGTAAAGACAAATCCGGGCTGACAGCCAGTTTGACCGGTATTCTCGCCAGATACAAAGTGACTATTCTGGATATTGGCCAGGCGGTCATCCACGATTATTTATCCTTGGGGATTTTGGTTGAAATCCCGACCGAGTTTAAATCTTCATCCATACTGAAAGATCTTTTGTTTGAAGCGCATAACTTGGGTATTCAAATTCGGTTTTCCCCGATTGAAGAGAACCTTTATGAAAACTGGGTCGCCCAGCATGGAAAGGAGCGCCGAATTATCACTCTGCTGGGCCGGCGGATAACTGCCGAACAGCTTTCTAAAGTGGCGGCCGCAATTGCAAAAAACAAATTGAATATTGATGTCATTAACCGGCTATCAGGGCGTGTATCGGTAAATGACGCCGGTATCAATCAAAAAGCCTGTGTGCAAATTGAGGTTTCCGGTGAAATTGATAACCCCAGTGTGTTACGGGGAGAGCTTTTTAAAATCCACGCAGAAACGGGCATCGATATCTCATTTTATGTCGATGATATTTATCGCCATGCTCGCAGGCTGGTCGTATTCGATATGGATTCGACCCTGATTCACGGTGAGGCAATTGACGAACTTGCCAATGTGGCCGGCGTCGACGACCAGGTGGCGCAAATTACCGAAGCCGGTATGCAGGGCAAAATGGATTTTAAAGAAAGCCTTATCCAACGGGTGGCCCTTCTAAAAGGCTTGGAGGAAAATGTACTTTCATTTGTCGCTCAAAATCTTGTACTGACTGAAGGTGCTGAACGCGTCATTCGCAAGCTTAAACAGCTGGGCTACAAAATCGGTATCATATCCGGCGGATTCGAATATTTTGGAAAGTACTTACAAAATAAGCTGGGGCTGGATTATGTTTTCACCAATCGTCTTGAAATAGAAGACGGCAAAATCACGGGAAACCTTAAAGGAGATATCATTGACGGCCAGAAAAAAGCTGAGATTTTGAGAACCATTGCCCAGGTCGAAAATATCAGCCTCCAACAGACCATTGCAGTCGGCGACGGCGCTAATGATCTGCCAATGATCAGCATTGCAGGTTTAGGTGTGGCTTTTCATGCCAAACCCGTTGTAAAAGAAAACGCTCAACGCAGTATATCCAGTGTCGGATTGGATGGGTTGTTGTACCTGATGGGAATTAGCGAGAGAGAAATTCGGCAGCAATAGACTGAGAAAATGTGCTTGGCAAGTTTAACTTGCTTTTTGTTTATTTACTTCGGTCTCGCTGAAAAATTCAATCATCTCTGTGCCGCGTCGGGGCAAATTATTGAATTTCACACCGACGGCATAGTTACTGCTCCAAATAATTTCACCTTCCAAATCAATATGTTTGTGGGAAAATGGATTAAAGAAGGTTAGGTTTAGTTCCTGGCCAACCGGAAACGTTCCACTGGTTTCAATGTAAGCGCCAAATGAATTTATATCTAGAATAAAACTGTTGTAGTTGCGTTTCTCCAGCGTATAGTTTACCGGTATTAAACAGGGCTTGCGGTGTTTTGTTCGTTTATCAACAATATGTTTAGCCTGGTTTAATAAAAATAACTGCTGCTCCTCTGACATATCTAATATGATCATCAACAGGCGTGAAAAGCTTGTGCTGTATCGTCTGAGTTTGGGTTTACCAAAAAGCTGATTTGAAGCATCCACGGTCGTGACCCTCTTCAAAAATTTATAAACATCTCGCCCCACTGCAAATTGCTCCTGTGATGAAATGAGGCACGGGAACAGAAAACCACCTTTGTTTGCATGCAAAAATTATGCAATGTGCCTGGGAAAAATTTAATGCAAAAAAATCAACAAGTTTAAAATTTTGGCGGGATACGGAAAGGTAAAATTGGGAAGATTATTTCTTAAATTTATGAACTTAATTTCATAAAAAAAGCAGGTGCTTCTAGTGTAGCATCCCGCAAGTAATTTACAAAACACGGATTGATTTTATCA
>JAUVTR010000026.1 GCA_030601425.1 Desulfobacterales bacterium | reverse complement strand
GATGTTTGTAAGTTATTGATTTTATTAATTGCGAAATTGCTAAAATTGTTATTTTTGGACTTTTTCGACAGTCTCTGAGAATATCCAACTTTTCAAAAAATGCAGATATCCTATTGGCAATTATCAAATCAGGTAAATCTTTATTTTGATTATTGTATAATCATCTTCGTCCAACGACCATTTTATTTTTCTTTCCTGTTTGCCCCACAAACAGACCGTTATTAAAAAATGCGATATCAAGAGTTAGCGACTTTTGCCATCATCGTCAGCCACACTAGCTGCGAACGTAACAAGGCATATATTTTCTAGTACATTTATTTGGCGAGATGGCCTACTAGTTTTTCTGACCCAATTTAAATCTTATCACTCTCTGCTACTAGTTCCCGGTAATGTATATCAGCAAAATTAACTTGACAATCCCTGAGATCTTTCGTGTAATTAGATTAGGATAGAAGCTATCTCAAAAATAGTAGATCACGTCTAAGGGCGAGGCGCAAACCGATTCAAACACGGAGCATACACGTTAGTATTCGAGTATTTTGAATCGGTTTACAACAAAGCCCTTGGGCGTTAGATGCATTTTTGAGAAGCTTCTAGTAAGTGTGGGAGGTTTCGCAAATGAAAATGTATACAATTGAAATTGATGAAAAAGTTTGGGGGTTTTTGCAAAAACATGCGGAGCCTTTTATCGATACGCCCAATTCGGTTTTGAACCAGATACTATTTGGTGCTAGTAAAAAAACAGACGAGCAAGAATGCGTGTCCACTACCCCAGAGGTAACGATCCAGGGGGCGCCGAAGTCCCTTTCGCAAATCCTAGAAGTCATATATGAAATGGAAGTCAACGGCTATTCCCGAACAGAGGCAACAAACCGTGTGGCTCAAAAAAGAGGTACGGCCCCTCAGACGATCACCGATAAATACTGCCGGCAAATAGGCAAAAAAGCCCACGAAATCGACCAGCTTTTATCTGAGTCCGGTTACAAAGAATTTAAGGAGCTATTAAAGAAAAAGTTTGTCGCCCACCAGCAGATCATTGATACGTATTTTGAGACATTGATGATGGGAGTCGGATAGAAGCTGCAGGCTCAATGCTGAAGGCTGAAAGCAAATGGATTAAATCTATTTTTCATTGAGCTTTGAGCCTTGAGCGGCAATTCACCATTTTTATTCCCTGCAGGAAAATCCAAAATTGCAAAACCAGGTTTGTACAATTAGAGTTGTGACTCTTTCTGATACAGAGGTGAAATATCGCGTAACGTGGTAACCACATTTTTTAATGCGTTCAGAAAGGTTACTATATCTTCTTTTGAGTTATCAACCCCGAATGAGATAACCAACGTGCCCTGGGCGTCGGCATGGCTGAGTCCCAAAGACAGCAGCACATGCGATGCTCGCAGTGAGCCCGTTGCACAAGCCGAACGCGTCGATACCGCAATATTTTCATCATCTAACATCAACATCACACTTTCGCCTTCGATGTATTTGATAGAAATCGACACCAGGTTCGGCAAACTGTGTTCCGCATGTGTATTAATAATGTATTCGTCGATCGCATGGGGCAATTCGCTTAAGATTTGATCCTTTAAGGTCTTGAGGTGTATCAGCCGTTTGTCCATGTCTCTCAGCGCCAGCTCGGCGGCCTTGCCTGTTCCGATAATTCCCACCAGATTTTCAGCGCCGGCGCGCTTGTTGTTTTCTTGAACACCCCCATCCAAAAGGGGAAAAATCCGGGTTCCGCGGCGAATAAACAATCCCCCAACACCGGCGGGTCCATAGAGTGTATTGGAAGCAAAACTGAGCAAATCCACGCCCAGGTGTTGGACATCCATTGGGACCACCCCCACCGAATCAACCGCATCCGAGTGAAAAATAACTTTCCTTTCACGGGTAATTTTCCCGATTTCCTCAATGGGTTGGGTGGTGCCGGTTTCATTGTTGCTGTGCATAATGGATACGAGAATGGTGTCTTTGGTGATGGCTTCGGCAACATCTTTGGGTTTGACCCGCCCGCTGGAGTCGACCGGAAGGGATGTTACCGTAAACCCGGATGACCTGAGTCGACGCAAACTGCGGATAACGGCATTGTGCTCGATATTGGATGTAATGATATGCTTGCCCTTGTCTTCGTTGGCCAGGGCCACGCCTTTGATGGCATGATTGACCGATTCCGTCCCCCCGGATGTGAAAACAATTTCTTTGGGAGTTTTGCAGTTAAGCAGAGCCGCCATTGCCTCGCGTGCCTTTTGTAGCGCTGCGGTGGCTTCCTCACCAGATTTATGTTGACTGGAAGGGTTGTGATAGTCCTTTTCGATAGCCTCGATCATCACCTCTTTGACTTCAGGCAATAAAGGTTTTGCCGATATGTGATCCAAGTTTATAACCTTCATAATTGCTTAAGCTCCGGGCCAGGGATTTAATGTTCATCTTCAAGACTTGATTGACAGGCATCACAGAAGGTGATCCCCTCTTGAATCTCAATATCACAGTATGGACAATAACATTTTTCCCCATGAGAATGTTCATGTTTTTCTTTGCGGATCGGTTCAGGACGGGTTACGCCGGCCAATTTATCTTCATAATTTTGGATAGCCAGCTGGAGGGCATCGGCACCCAGATTAGAGCAGTGCAGCTTATTTTTCGGTAATCCTTCCAAGGCCTTCGCCACATCTTTATTTGTAAGATGTTTGGCATCCACCAGGCTTTTACCCTTGGCAATTTCGGTGATCATGCTCGATACGGCAATGGCAGAACCGCAGCCAAAGGTCTGAAATTTGATATCCTCAATGTGATCGTCTTTTATTTTCAAATAAATAGTCATTATATCACCGCAAAGTGGATTGCCAACTTCACCAACTCCATCGGCATTTTCGATCACCCCGACGTTGCGCGGATTGCGAAAGTGGTCCATAACCGTTTTATTGTACATTCCAGCTTCCTCCTTTATCTATAGTCAACTAATTTTTAATACTTTCGCGCCCCGAATTTTTCTTTCTTTAAGTTCGACCAGGGCCTGATTGGCATCTTTAAGTTCAAATTCCTGCACCTCAGGCTTTATCTGAATTTCAGCGGCCAGCTGTAAAAATTCCCTGACATCTGTGCGAGCAACGTTGGCGACACTTTTAATTTCTTTTTCCTGCCAGAGATGCTCCGGATAATCCAGGTTTAATAGGGCCTTTTTATCGCTTTCCTCCTTGCGAATCGCATTAATAATCAGTCTGCCCCCCGGTTTTAAGCATGCCAAGGCCTTAACAATTGGCTGCCAGGCCGGCGTGGTATCAATGATCCCGTCCAGCTTTTCAGGGGATTCGGTACCGGTATCTCCCGCCCAGAAGGCACCCAGCTGACGCGCAAAATCTCTTTCCTTTTCACTTCTGGCAAATACAAAAACTTTCGTATCCGGGTATTTATGGCGAACCATCTGTAAAACGAGATGAGCGGATGCACCAAAACCGGTTAACCCCAGGCTCTGATGATTTTCAATACCGCTTAGCCGCATCGACCGATAGCCAATGGCACCGGCGCATAAAAGGGGGGCTGCCTGCGAATCGCTGAAGGTTTCAGGGATTCTATGTGCAAAATTTTCAGACACCTTGGTATATTCGGCATAACCGCCGTGTACGTCCCGACCGGTAGCCTTAAATTGCTCACATAAATTTTCAGAGCCGCTTCTGCAAAAATTACAGCGACCGCAGGCCGAATGTATCCAGGCAACACCCACCCGATCACCAATTTTAAATTTGGCTGCCCCGGCAGCGGCTATTTCAACCCGGCCGACAATTTGATGGCCTAAAATAACCGGCAATTGGGGCGGGGGCGTACGGCCTTCAATTTCATCCAGCTCGGTGTGACACACACCACAGGTGAGTACTCTTATCAAAATCTCGTTGTCCTGCGGGACCGGATCCGGCATATCCACCAGGTTCAAAGGACGTTTATTTTCAGCAATAGTGCATAGTCGATTTAACACCATAGCCTTCATCATTGTGCCGCCTCCTCGAGAAAGCACTGAAACCCTGATGGAGCGAAAGTCGAAGTTGCCCCAGCTTCAAGGCGTCCAAGGGCGAAGCTGTAGTCGTCTACCGCGAGTCCTTGGCAACGCAGAAGATGGGGTGACATCGGCTTTCCCGAAGGGTAAACCAAATGAAAAGATTTTCAAAAAACGATAACTCATTAATAGAAGAGATATTAAATTTAGGAAAGCATAACAAAAACGGCAACTATTTTAAAACGTTACCCCTGTTTTTCATTTTGTTTACGATCAATTAGGGTTGTATAATCTTTATATTGATTCCGCAATAAATATTCTTACAAGGTTGCACACAACCAATGTACGGCCTGAAACCCCTCTCAAGTCACAAATACGAAAAGGCGATCATTTGAGAGAAAATTTAGCCGCCCGATGGCAAACGGCCAAGGTTGACATTATCCGTTGAGACCCTAATTTATCGCTGTGTTCTCCGTGTTCTCTGTGGTACATTAATTAAAGTACACTATATTTTGAAATTCTTATATAAAATCCGCAACCCGTTTGATTGTTTTTGGCTCTTTTAATCGACTGGTGTCTACCCGATGCGTAACCGCAGAAAAATACTTTTTTCACTCATTAGCCTCGCAGGAATTTTTTTGTGCTTGTTGATTATTCTTCTGATCGTCACACCCCAGCTGATTAACCTGGATACGGTAAAAGAAAAAATCAAAAGTCAATACGCCAGGGATATTGGGGGTCAGATTGAATACCAGTATCTTAAACTTGTGCTTTTCCCACGTCCGTATATTGCAATATCCGACGTCAAATTTACAATGCCCGATAATGTCGACGGCACGCTGGAATCCCTCGACATTTATCCGAAAATCCTGCCTCTTTTCACCGGGGATCTTCGGATTGGAATGCTCCGGTCGCGGTCCCCGAAGATCAACATTCGATTCCCGGAAACGTTAGATGATGAAAGTAATGCCCTGGACTCCGTCTCAGCTGATACCCTGCGAGACCAACTGATTTCAACCATCCGTTCCCTGCCGGAATTAAATATACCCGCCATAGTCTTGCGCATCAGGAATGGGCGCATCAATTTCTTTAAAGGAAACAACCGGGTTCTGGGTCTTCAAAGCATAAATGGGAATATAAAACGAGACGCAGACCGGTTTGAATTTGCCTTTAAGTGTCAATCCAACCTCTGGGAGAGTATGGCGTGGAAGGGCCGGTACGAAGAGCCCGGTTTTAAAATAAATAGCCAGATTAAGCTAATCCAGTTCCGGCCGCATGCCTTATTCGACTCTTTTTTCCCCCAATCCGACCTGAAGATAACAAATGCCCGCGCAAACTTAACGCTGGATTTACAAACGGATGGCCCCGAACATCTGCAGGCCAAAATAAACGGATCCATACCCTATTTAAATTTGCGTCAGGGGAATAAAGATCTGAAACTCACCGATGCCAGCTTTCAATTCGGATATCAGCTCGACAACAAAGTCGTAACCCTGTTACTTTCGCAGCTCAATTTAAAAGATCCCCGCCTGAGCCTATCAGGGAAGCTGCACGCCGACCCCACGCTGCCGGACATCCAGCTTGAACTGGAGGGCAGGCAGATCGATGTGGAGACCACCCAGCGGATCGCTCTGGCATTAACCGAAAATACCAGTATGGTTGACGAGGTTTTTGAAATACTGCGGAGCGGCGTATTCCAGCGCATAACGCTGAAGGCCCACGGACCGACCTTGGCTGAATTGGCCGATGGAGACAATTATGTGATTCAGGGAAACATGGTTGGTGGGAAAATTTTTATTCCGGACGGTCAATTAAATCTTGTGGATGTCACAGGAGATGCGAAAATTGTAAACGGCATCCTGGAGGGTGAAAATATTGAAGCGCGAGTGGGAAATTCGTTTGCCAAAAAGGGAAAACTGGCCATTGCGCTCACAGAAGATACGGCGCCATTTCATATCGAAGCGCTCATCCAGGCGGATTTGTCGCAACTTCCCTCTGTGCTCACGCGTTTGATTGACAATGATGAACTGAAAAAGGAGCTGGCGCTTTTAAGTAAATTCGAGGGCAGCGCTGTCGGTATGCTTGTGCTGGGCGAAGATACGGAAGACATCAATGTTAAAATAATAGCTTCTGACATCCAGCTTGATGCCGTCTACAAAAGAATTCCCTACCCGCTAAAAATTGACGGGGGCAATCTGTTTTTGGACGGGCCCCGCATCGCACTGACGGATTTAAATGCGAGGGTTGGAAAGTCCAGCTTTTCCCGGCTGTCTTCCAGATTTGGATGGGAAAAAGCCTCATTTTTTGAAATTTCTTCACAATCGGCCACGATTGATTTAGCCCAATTATATACCTGGCTGTCAGAGGAAAAAAGGTTCAAGCATAAGCTTGAGGAGGTAAACGCTGTTAACGGCACGATCGCTTTGAATAAATTCGATTTAAGCGGACCGCTTTCAAAGCCGGACCAATGGCGGATTCAGACCAACGGTGACATCCAAAAACTTTCGATGAGTTCGGCGTTGCTGCCCGGAAAGTTAAGCGTAGTCAAGGGTCATTTTACCTGTGAAGGGGATCAGATTTCCATAAAAAATTTGAACGCCAACATCGGAGGATCTTCCTTTTCAGGTCTTTCAGCCAGGCTTAAATGGGGCCAGATGGTGACGTTGACCGCCAATTCGGCAAAAACCGTTGTTTTTCTGGATGAAGTTTATCCCTGGCTTCAGTCCCATAAAGCGTTTAAACACAGCATAAAAGACATCCCGCCACTAACAGGCACGCTGGCTTTTCAAAAACTGGCATTTAAAGGCCCGATTGCCGGAAAATCAAAGAAAAAATTGAACCTCACCGGCAGTATAGAAAATTGGGATATCCACTCGCCGAAATTCCCCACCAGCCTCAAATTATCCAGCGGTCAGCTGGTGTGGCAGGGCACTCGATTCGACCTGCGAGACGGCAACGCCAGCTTCGGGCAGTCAACGATTACCCGGCTTGCCTTCGGAATGGAATGGGGCAAGGAATCTTCATATGAGGTCAAAGCCGATTCTGTAAACATCCAAATTGCGGAGTTCTATCCCTGGCTTAAATCCTTTAACCCGCTGAAAAAGATATTCAAAGGCTTTACCGCTACACGCGGGAAACTGGTACTATCCGGTTTAGACGTAAAAGGCCCCGTGGACCGTTCCAAGGCCTGGAAGTTTGAGCTTGCCGGTGACTTAAATGGCTTTGTTATGGAATCAGATTATTTCAAAGAGCCGATTCACATCAATACTACCCAATTTGCTGTCAGGGACACAACTGGCGTAGAAGGGATTCATGGCCGCATAAAATTGACCGATACGCATATGAGCTGGGAAGGTAGCGGTATCAATTTAGAAGGCGCCGCAGATTTTTCAAAGGATGAATTGATTCTTGACATGAATCTGGCTGCGGATCGGCTAAGTTGGAGTCAGATTGAACAAATCGTGGACCTGGAAGAAAAGCTGAGGCCCGATTCAACCATGGTGCTGCTGGGCGAGTTAAGGGTTGTATCGGAAAATTTTACATTTGGAAGTTACACCTGGCAGCCGATCCATGCAGACATTTCATTTGAGAAAGCGGACACCAGCATCGTCATCAAAAAAGCTGACCTCTGCGGCATCCAATTCCCCGGGATTCTAAAAGTTTCAGCCAATGAGTTCGAGTTTTATTTTAATCCGATCGCTAGAAATCAAAATCTGGGGCCGACGATCACCTGCCTCTCAGACAAGAAGGATCTGGCCGACGGCACATTTAGCCTTAACGGTGAACTCATGAGCAAGGCCAGACCAGAGGATTTTCCCAAATCTCTTACGGGAAATCTTGATTTTACGGCTGATCAGGGCCGCATTTATCGCTTCGGGATGTTGGCCAAAATTTTTGCTTTGCTCAATGTTACCGAAATTTACAGGGGCGAAGTTCCTGATCTGGCCGGCAAAGGATTCGCCTACGATTCAATGTCGGCAAACGCGGTATTTGAGGACGGCAAGCTTATTATCAAAGAAAGCTCGATTGACAGTCCGTCCATGGGAATCGCCATCGAAGGCGACATTGATTTAATAAAAAAGAAAGTTGACCTTACGGTGCTGGTTGCTCCGTTTAAAACTGTTGACCGTATCGTCAAGCTCATCCCGCTGATTAGCAATATACTGGGCGGCAAGTTGATTTCGATTCCCTTCAGGGCTGTCGGCGAATTAGGCGATCCGGATGTCATACCGCTTTCACCCACCGCAGTGGGTTCGGGCCTGTTAGGCATTTTGCAAAGAACCCTCGAACTGCCAATCACCATCATCCAGCCTGTACTGCCCGGTTCAAAAGACGAAGAAGACGAAAAAAAAGATCAAAGAATTCTACAATAACTGAGTTTTTGCCTTTCTTGACTTTTTAGCAACAATACTCATATTGATGCTGGAAAAAACACATCGTTTGAAATCAGAAAATTATCTGATTTTATTTTTTATTAGACAGGATTAACAGGATTGACTGGATATTTTTTTGGCTTTCCGCCTGCCCGCCATGCGAGCAAGGCGAGGCGGGCGGGGATGAAAGCCAAAAATTTAAATCGCCTTCGGCGAAAAAATAGTTGCCATTAAATTAAAGTTTATAGCGTAACTTGACCTTCCGGCAGCTAATTTTGGTGAGATTCTTTCCCGCCCAAAGGGCGGGATTGAGTTTCGCCACTTTCTTCTGGAAAGTGGCGAAGAAAAGAAATCCAAATAATCCTGTTAATCCTGTCTAAAATATAAATTAGATAGCTTATAAAAGGAGGTTAAAAATGGCTTACACATGTAAAAACTGCGGAGCAGTAGCCAACGAACCGGGTCACCTATGCAATCCGTGCGGCGATAAAGCCAAATGCAGTTTCTGCGGCGCGACTGAGACGGATCATACTCACGTTTGTAAGGACAAACTGTCGGCGATGAAGTTTGTATGCGGCGGCTGTGGGCGCGTAGCTATGGAACAGGAGCACCTTTGTAAACCTTCGCCGATTGCCTAAATCATATCGATATAAAAGGGCGGCCATTAAATACCGCCCTTTTTTATTGAAAATTAGGTGATACCAACGCATAAGTAAAGAAGTGCCTAAAGTGAACTAAAATGCCTAAAGTGCCTAAAGTTGTGGTTTCGCTTCGCTCCATCTTTTTTATATTTAAATGACAGAATTCCTTAACTTTAGGCACTTTAGATCATTTTAGGCATTTTAGGCACTTTGAGTATTTTGGTCACTTTAGCGCACTTCGAATCAAAGGATTGCCATGAAAAACAGCCACCACCGATTTGAACAAGGTCCCATCCGACCGCCCAACGAAGCCCGCAGCCTGCTGTTGCGTCTTACACGCAATTGCCCCTGGAACCAGTGCCTGTTCTGTCCGGTCTACAAAACCCGTAAATTTTCATTACGCTCGGTTGATGAAATAAAACAGGACATAACGGCTGCCAAAACAATTGCCGACGATATCAAAGCCCTTTCATGGAAACTGGGACACAGCGGAGCGGTCAATGATGCGGTTGTAAGTGCCCTCTTTAATCAGCCCGGCACCAGCACCAATTACAAAAGCATTGCGGCCTGGCTGTATTATCAAACAGAGGCCTGTTTTTTGCAGGATGCCGACAATCTGATCATGAAAACAAAGGATCTGGTGGAGGTCTTAACGTTTCTAAAAGAACAATTTCCGGAGATCAAACGGGTCACCACCTATTCCCGATCCAGAACGGTTATTCGCAAATCCGTTGATGCACTAAAACAAATTCGAAAGGCCGGTCTGGATAGGGTTCACATCGGACTGGAGACCGGATATAACCCGCTGCTCAAGCTGATGAAAAAAGGTGTCACCGGCGAACAGCATATCGAAGCCGGCAGGAAATTATTGCAGGCCGGTATGGAAGTATCCGAATATGTGATGCCCGGGCTGGGCGGACAGGAAATGTGGCGCGATCATGCGGTTGAAACCGCAAAGGTACTGAATCAAATCAATCCCCATTTTATCCGTCTTCGCAGCCTCAGGGTGCCGGAGCGGGTGCCCCTGCATGAAAAGCTGGAAGATGGAAGTTTCAGCATGCAAAGCGATGACATGCTGGCCCAAGAAATCAAGCATTTCATCGAGACCCTCGAGGGCATTACCAGTACGGTAACCAGCGATCATATCATGAATTTACTTGAAGAGGTAGGCGGCAAGCTTCCCGAGGACAAAGAAAAAATGCTATCGGTAATTCAGGCCTATCAGGATCTGCCGGAGAGCGATCGACTCATTTATCGGGCCGGCCGCCGGGGCGGCGCCTATCGCTCGACCGACGATTTAAAACACGACCCGGCAACTTACCAGAAAATTAAAAATCTAATCCAAGAAGTGCAACAAAATGAAGGCCCCCAGGGGGTTGAAAAGATGATTACTGAAATGGTTGATCGCTACATTTGATCATGCACAAATTTCAGGATGAAGCCGTCCGCGTTCGAAAGCGCCGCTTACTTATTGCTTCACGATTACGCTCTTCAAATGCGTTACCAATTTCCCTGCCACATCGGTTATCTCTTTTATTTTCAAGCTATACGATAGGATTCCCATGATTAAAATAAAAGTCGATCCTATCAGTATGATCACCAGGCTGCTTCCTGAAAAAGTTGCCGGATTCACGGCTTTCAACACGTTGATTTTAAACCAGGCCAATAATGGACCCAGCAACGCGCTGAAAAAAATCATCTTGGCATAAAACATATAAACTGGGTGACTCCCTTTATTATTACTTCTTTTGTTCCAGAATATATACAAACCAACCACCTGAAGAATACCTGACAGCGAAATGGCTAAAGCGATACCCTTGGCTCCAAAAAATCGTAATCCCAAAAAGTAAAAAGGAATACTTAGCAAAACCGCTAGGCTGCCATAAATAGCAGGAAATAGAGTGTTTTGCGTGGCATAAAACGCTCTGGACACAATCGTGTAGGCCGCAAGTGCAAACGCGCCCACTAGCAGATAAATCAGAATATCAGCTGTTAGAGCGGTTGCGGCGGCATCAAATTGACCGCGCTGGTATATGATGAAAACCACCTCATTTTTAAGCACCATGAGTAGCACCGAAACCGGTATTACCAGCGCTAAATAACGAAGGGTGTTACTCATCAGATTGTTCATTTCCTCTATTTTTTTTTCAGCCACCAATCGCGCCATAAAGGGATAGGCCGCCGTTCCGATGGCCTGTCCGAATAGAGCTACCGGTATGAGCATAATTTTCAGGGCATAATTGATACCCGAAATACCTCCCGGCGGAAGATAGGAACCGAAAAGCCTGAAAAAGAACTCCCTTGAAAATGTCATGGTCAATGCAATCATCAGCGGCAACGTTAACACGATGTATCTTCTCAAATCCGGGTGATTTAATTCAAATGAGATTTGAAATTTCATCCCCAGCCGTTTCGCACCCATATACTGGACAACACAATTGCAGACAGCTCCAGCCAGCACACCCCAGGAAAAACCGAACATGCCGAACCGAGATCCCAGGAGAATTCCGCCTAAAATAATTCCTAAATTGTAGATGATCGGTGCCAGGGCGGGTATCACAAATTTTTCTTTGGCAAACTGAACGGCCATAAAAAGCCCGCTTGCAAAAAAGAAAAATTGGGCTGGAATAATGATTCGGGTCATGCGAATCACGGCTGTAGTAAGCTCCGGTTCATCGTAGCCCGGTGCGAGCACCGAAATGATATCAGCGGTAAATCCTTCAGCAAGACAAATGAGCAATATTAAAATAATACCCAAATTGGTGAGGATAATGGAAAAAATATGCCACCCTTCGTTTTCCTCACCCTGTACAAGATAACGAGAAAAAATGGGAATGAAGGTGATGGACAGAAATCCGCTGGCAAGAACATGATTGAGGACTTCAGGAATTAAAAAGGAAAGTTGATAAGCGTCGACTTCTTGTCCGGCACCACGAACATAGGCAATAACCATTTCCCTTATTAATCCGATCAGATTGCTCAGTAAAACCGAGGCCATCATGACGACTGAGGCAATTCCGACCTTCTTATAGACCGACTGTGACATAGGCAACGCCAGTTTAGAACCTGTCTTAAAAATGCCAATATCGAGGACGAGGAGGAGCACGAGGACGAATACGAGGTTAGGCAACGTTCCTCCGCTTCGTACTCGTCGTCGTCCTCGTTCTCGTTATTCAAAGTCCAATAGCTTCGTTTTGACCGCAGCGACTACCATTGCATTATCAAAAACAATGCAAGAAGGCAAAGCATCACCAAAAACCTCTAATGTTGTGTCCTTTATGTAATTTACAAAACCCGGATTGGTTTTATGGGACATAACACTATACCATCTGAATCCATTTAATCCAGGGTAGCATTAATTTCCGGAAAAGATGCGATCTTTTCGCAAATTTTTCAAGGATTTAAAATTATTCGCGATTTTTTACTGGAAGTTTCAGACTTGCCCTTTTTAGGATCTGGCCACCTATTACAGATAGGATCGAAACAGCGTGCATGCATTAGACCCAACTGAAGATTCCACAGCGCTGAACTGGAGCGTCCTTGACAGGTTTTTACAGATCTTTTATGATAACAATCCTAAAAGCCATCAGGATTCATCCTGTTCGACCCGAAATAAATTATTTTCTGATGTAAACTGAACATGACCAAGGAAATTATTCCTCAAAGAATTACGGCACTTTTTGTTTACGGACGCCCCCCGTTGGTGTTTGCCGGAATGATATGTGCCCTTGCCGTCATATGGACTCAAAGCCCGATTCTGTATACGATCGGAGTCGTTTTTTTATTCATCTCCATGAGCTTTGATCTGGTCGACGGATGGTTTGCCGCCCGCTTCGAACTCAACGCCAAGATGGCCCAGCTCGCCGACCGTTTGATGGATAAGGTGGTCTACTCGATAATCTTTCCATTGGTTGCCGTTGGTGTCATGTGGCGCGTTCATTTCGCATCTCCCAGCCCCAGTAAAGGGGAGATACTGCATGCGATCCTGGTTCTTCTTCTGGCCGTAACCGTCCTGGTCCGGGATAATTTTGCACATTTTATGCGCGGTTTTGCCATTCGTAAAGATCAGGAACCCGAATACAAAGAATTTACCCGCTTGCGGACGATTGTAGCCGCACCCGTAGGCGCCCTGCTTTACGCTTATGCGTTTTATGTGCCCGAAGGACCGCCGTCAAAAATTTATTTCTGGATTTCGTGGCTGGGGAATCTGCCGCTGCGCGGTTTATTTTTCATAGAAATCATATTCTTAATCATCAATTTCAGCTCGATCGCAGGCTATGTCCGCAAATACGGCACCCTGTGTTTGGATGAACTGTGCCTTGGAAATGAACAGATGCGCCGGCGGATTCTGGCTTTTTTCCCTAACGCCTTGACGGTCATGAATGCCATGATGGGGCTGCTGGCCGTTTTTTTTGCCTATCAGGGACGCATCCGCGAAGCATCTCTGTTTTTGATCGGCGCGGCTTTATTTGACAAACTCGACGGCGCGGTTGCGCGCAAACTCGGTCTGACAGAGCCCCTGGATGAGGAAGGTCCGAAAAAGGTAATCAATTTTGGCAGTCTGCTCGACGATATTTCAGATACTGTCAGCTTTTGTATCGCTCCGGCGTGGATATTTTACATAACGCTTTCAAACTATCCGGATCCGGTGATTCAACAATTGCCGCTGGGTTGGATTGCTTGGCTGTATGTTCTGATGGGAATAGCGCGGTTGATTTACTTCACACTGGACAAATCACCCATTGCCGGGTTTTTTAAAGGCATGCCGACAACAGCCGCCGCTTTACTGGCGATGTCCGGTTTGGTCATCTTTTCCCAGGCGGTTAAGGATGCATCCGATTGGACACGATTCTGGGGTGTTTTTAGCTTTGGTTTAATAATTTTTGCAGCGGTGATGATGAATTTATACCCGCTTCGCTATTTGCATCTGGGACGCTTTGTGGGTCGGCACCCCTGGTTTGGGCGCAGCTCACTTATTGTCCTCTTTTCGGTTTTTACGCCATATTTTGGTGAGGCCTGCCTGATTTACATGTTTCTTTATACCATTTCACCCATTATCACCTGGCGCATCCACCCGGAGGTGGCCGCCAGAGAATCCCGGACGAAACCCGCCAGGGCACATTAATTGTTATTAGTTATTCGTTATTGGTTATTGGTTTTGACGAATTGACCCTCGAATTTGGATCTCCATTTGGCGGGGCTCTTGGATTGGATACACATCCAAATAACGATTAACGATTAACAAATAACCTCCAATTGAGCTGTTCGCTCAATTGGAGCTTGGAGATGAAATCAGCCTGCCTTTTATTGCGCTAACTAAATTAATGATATCTTCCCGGATCATATACCCACACGGAATCAAAAGCAGGGTGATGAAGGTTGCGAATAAAACGCCAAAGCCAAGACTTATGGCCATTGGGATTAGAAACTGGGCCTGGACGCTGCGTTCAATAATCATAGGGGTGAGACCGACAAACGTGGTCAACGATGTCATCAAAATGGCTCTGAATCGGATACAGCCGGCTTTAATCACGGCGTCATGAGCCGTGTTGCTCCCTTCATGTCGGAAACGGTTGGCAGCATAAATCAATACCAGTGAATCGTTAACCACCACACCGGCCAGGCCAACCATACCAAAAATACTCAAAATACTTAGATTGAATCCCATAAGCAGATGACCGAATAAAGCGCCCACAAAACCAAAGGGGATGGCGGCCATTACCACCAGGGGTTGCGTAAAGGATCGGAAAGGAATGGCCAGCAGGGCATAAATTCCAAAAAGCGCGATGCCGAATCCTTTGAAGACATCGGCCCAGGTCTCCTGTTGGCGTTTACCCACACCTTCAATCGTATAGCGCAGGCCTGGGTGCTGAGCTTTTAGCCCGGGCAAAAAATTAGTTACCAGAAGATTGCGGACTTCATTGGCGTTGCTCACCTTCTCATTCACATCAGCAGTGACCTTTACCACGCGATATCGCTGGGCTCTTTCGATGGTCGCGTAACCCTGTTTGATATTAACCTGGGCCACCTGGTTGAACGGCACCTCGGCACCTTCCGCTGTTCGTATGCGCATGTCTTCGACAAACCCGAGAGACCGGCGCTCGGCTTCCGGATAACGGATCATCACTTTGATTTCATCTTTACCCCGTTGCATGCGAAGTGCTTCGGCTCCATAAAATGCATGCCGCACCTGACGGGCAAGATCATCCAGGGTCAATCCCAGGCTGCGCGCTGCGGGTTTCAACTTGAGTTGCATCTCTTTTTTACCCGGCAGAAAGCTATCACCGATATCAAATACGCCGGGATAAGTCCGAAGCTCCATTTTCAGATCTTCCGCCGCCGCCAGAAGCTGATCATGATCATCGGAAGACAGGTGCACCTCAATGGGATTGCCGGCGCTGTGGATTTCGCTGCGGTAAGTAATTGTTTCGGCATCCGGGATGGTACCCACTTTTTTACGCCAGCGCCGGGTAAGCGCGTTGGTACTGATTCCCCGGTTTTCACTGTCGACCAGGTTAATCCAGGCCTGAGCCAGATGGCCGCCGGTGCCCTGAGCGGCCCCTCGGCCCGAGTGTCTGCCGATCTGCACCATGCTGTATTCTAGAAGCGGACTGGCGCTTTTTGAACGCTTCTGTTCAGCTTCAGATATTGTTTCCAAAGCGGCCTGCTCCATAAAAGTAATCACTTCCTCTGTGCGCTCCACCGGCGTTCCCACAGGCATGGTCACGTAAGCGCGCATGGTGTTGCCCTCGACTATGGGAAAATACGTAAATTTTACCCAGCCTGCATGCCAGACCCCATAGCTGACCGTCAACAGAGCAATTCCCAGGGCTAAGGTTGCATAACGCCATTGAATACAAAAATCGACCGCACGCACATAGGGCCCGTTAATAAAGCGTTTTAACCACTGCGAGAAACGTTTTTCTTTCGGGCGAGCTTGGCTTTTCTGTGCAGCCTTGGCCGCACTGCGCTCTAAATGAGATGGTAAAATACAAAGCGCCTCGATCAATGAACCCGCCAAAACCAGGATCACCACAATCGGAAGGTTTCGCAATATCTTGCCCATTCTGCCGCCGGCCAGAAGCAACGGCCAGAAAGCAACCATGGTGGTCAAGACTGCAAAAATAACCGGCCGACCCACCTCTAAAGCACCCTCGACCGCTGCCTTGAAGGGACCGTAACCTTCTTCCTGTTTGCGATAAATATTTTCGCCGATAATGATGGCATCATCGACCACAATACCTAACACCATAATAAACGCAAACACGGAAAGCATGTTAATGGAGACATCCAATTGAGGTAAGAGCATTAATCCAAAAGCAAAGGAAATCGGAATGCCAAGTGTAATCCAGAAGGCCAGACGCAGGTTCATCACCAACCCGAGTAACAGAACCACCAAGCCCAAACCGATCGCCAGATTTCGTAACAACAGCTCTAATCTGCTTTTCAATATCCGGGATCGATCAGAATAAAATGAGATGTCAACCCCTTCAGGAAGACTGGGCCTAATATTTTCGATGTAGCCTTTGACCGTTTTGGCCACCGTTAATGCATTTTGATCGGCAACACGATACACATGGATCATGGCAGCGACTTTGCCTTGAAATTTGGCACTGATATCAACATCTTCAAAGCCGTCTTTTAGCATGGCGATCTGCCCTAAGGTGACTTTGCTGCCATCAAAACGGGCAAGGACCGCCACATCGCTGTAATCCTCAGCATAATAACGACGGCCTTTTGTGCGGATTAATATTTCGCCGCCGGCTGTCTTTATGCGGCCGGCCGGAAGATCCAGGCTTGCTTTGCGCACGGCCTCAGCCACCTGACCCAGCGTAAGTCCGTAACGGCGCAGAGTGGCTTCGGAAATTTCAATGGACACTTCATTTTTGCGGATCCCATGCAATTCTGCCAGGGTGATGCCTGGCAGATTGGTAATATCGTCTTTGATTCGTTCGGCCAGATGCTTGATGGTTTTTTCCTGGGCATCCCCGTAAACCGCAACGTTGATGACGCGGCTGCGTCGGGTCACTTCGCTTACTTCGGGCTTTTCAGCCTCATCAGGCAATGTCGTGATACGCTCGACTTCAGCCTTGACCTCCTCTAAAAGCTTTTTTAAATCCCAGCCCTTTAGCACTTCAATGGTCACGGTGCCCCAACCTTCGCGCGCCGTGGAATCGATTCGCTTGATACCGGCCAAACCGGCCACATTTTCTTCGATTCTGCGCAGGATGGCCTCTTCGACTTCAGAAGGAGATGCTCCCGGATATTCAGTTCTAATGGAGATGATATCCAGATCGGTTTCGGGAAAAACCTCCACTTTCATCGTCAGACCGGTGAGCACCCCGGCCAGCAAAAGGAAGATCATTAAGAGATTCGCAGCAACATGATTTTCAGCAAACCAGGCAATCACACTTTTCATGATGCATTCCCCACCTGTGCCTGCCGGATTCGGACCTTCATACCGTCCGTCACCGCTTTAAGAGATGAGATCACAACCATTTCACCGTCATTGAGCCCCCCGTTGAGCAGGACCGCATTCGGCGTCAGGCGGGCGACCGTTACCGTGCGAAACTTCAGCTGACCGTTTTTGTCGACCACCCAGACCACATTGTTGCCGCGTAAGGCGGACCGGGGAATCATCACGACATTTTCCAATGTTCGGCCTTCAATATCCACTGTGACAAAAAGTCCTGCAGCCAGGGGTGGCTTTGTTTCATAGGGTTTGTTCACGCGAATGACGACATTGATCATGCGGGTACGCTCATCGAGTTTGCCTTCCGCGCGAACCACCCGACCCGGCCAGAAGGCTTCCCGGCCGGCAACGCGGCTGCGAACGCTTACCACGGATCCCGGTCCGTCACCCGGGGTGAACCCGGGTACGTGAAACCAGTAAAGGTCCTCGTCTTCAAACGGCACCACAATCTCAGCCTGGTTGGTTGAAAAAAGCGTGGCCAGCGCCTGGCCGATGGAGACGTATTGACCGATATCGACATTTTCCTCGCTGACGCGACTGTCAAAGGGCGCTTTGAGTTCGGTTCGTCCCAGATTCAGCTGGGCTTTCTGAAGATCGGCCCGATCGGCTGCCAGTTTAGCTCTGGCCGCCGCCAGTTGAGGCTCTTTGGCGACCAGGGCCGGTATCTGGTTTTCTTTTGCATCCGCTTTATAAAGCAGGTGCCATTCCTCCCGGGAGGCCGCCGCTTCTTCCTCGACGACTTTTAATTTGCTTTCAGAGTCTTTGATCCGCGCCTGTGCCAGGGTAACGGCCAGTTGATAATCTAACGGTTCGATGCGCAACAACAGGTCGCCCTTTTTAAACTCACCGCCGTCCACCAGGGCCAGGGACACAAACACCAGCTTGCCGTTTACCTGCGGAACCAATTGGATTTCACGCAGGGGTCTGACCGTACCTTCGCCTTTTATGATCACGACCTGAGGACGCGTTTTGACCTTGGCCACCCGAACCATCGGCTTGGGTGCCAGCGGCTGGGTGCGCTCCAGTTTTGGTTTGGTGGCCATCAGGATCACAAATACCAGTGCGCCGATTCCAATGAACACCAGGGTAACAATAAAATGAATGATTCGCGGTTTGTGCCTACTCATAGGTGGTGTCTTTCGTTTTAAATTCAAAAAAGGGCCCGTCGCCTTTGACCACAATGGGCTCGGGTACTGCCCAGCTGCCGCCCAGTGCACGATGAAGATTGACGCGGTTGGTTAAAATGTTCAAGTCCACCAGGGCCAGATTATCTTCAGCTGTAAAACGCGTTTGCTGGGCGTCGAGCACATCCAGGTATTCACTCAGCCCTTTGATATAGCGGTTTTGGGCCACGCGCTGGGTGGCGCGGGCTTCCTCTAAAAATTTGACCTCGCGTTGCCGCCGTTCAAGCTGCTTTTTGCGGGTCAGCAAGGCGCCTTCCACTTCGGCAAATGCATTTAAAACGGTGTCGGCATAATCCGATACCGCCTGCCGGTACTGAGCTTCAACCCCACGCTGGCGGGCTTTTAGGCGGCCCGCATCCATGAGCGGTTGCACAACGCCGCGTGTAAAGTTCCAGATAACACTGTCGCTTTTGAAAAGTCTGTCCTTGCCATCGGCGTTCCAGCCGTAACTGCCGGTTAATGTAATGGCCGGAAAGCGGGCTGCTTTGGCCGCACCGATTCTTTGGGTTAAAGCCTCCAATCGCGCCTCGGCTGCCCGGATATCCGGTCGCCTTAACAGCAATTTAGATGGCAAACCGGTTGGGACCGGATCCGGTCGCCGGTAATAATCTGCTGGCTGGGGGCGCGCCGGCCGGGTGTCGGGGTAGCGCCCCAGCAAAACCGATAGCTGCTGCTGTAGGATTCCCAGCTGCTGCTGCAATTCAGGAACACGCGTTTCAGCTCCGGCCAGAATGCGCCGGGCCTGTCGCACATCCAACACTGAGGTCAGACCGCGTCGGTAGCGGGTCTCGACAAATTGCAAACTGCGCTCAAAGGCTTCAATGCTCTCATCGGCGATTTGCAGTCTACGTTCCGCCGCCTCAATCTGCAGATACAGATTGATGGTTTCAGCCACCAGGGTCTGGGCCACGGTTCGGCGGTTTTCCTCATCAACCAAAATATCATCCCATGCCGCTTTGGAACCTTTGGCCAGACGACTCCATAGATCGATTTCAAAAAGTGCCGGAAAGCTCAGCTGGTGGGTTGTTATCGTTTGACCGCGGCCGACATTGACGCCGCCGAAGCGACGTTTATCCCAATCATAATTAAAGCCCACCTGGGGCCAGCGGTCGGCACTCACCTGAACATACTGGGCTCGGGCTGCTATGATCCGCGCGGCTGCCTGCTTTAAATCCCAGTTTCGTTTTAAGACCTCTTCAACCAGCACATCGAGTTCAGGGTCACCGAAATCCTGCCACCAGCGATCCTCGATAACCGGGCCGACGGTTTGTTCGCTGCGGTCATTCTGGTAGGATTCCGGAATCTCGATATCCAGATCGGGGCGCTGATAATCTGGTCCTAAGTTAATGCAGCCGTTCAGGCCTGTAAATAAAATGAATGCCAAGCTGAATAAAGAAAACGAATGTCTCATATACTCGTCTCCTTTGATTTAGCGCCCAATCCGTTTATGGAAAATTCAACAATATGATCCACCAAGCGCTCCTTGAAGGCCGCATCATAATCGCAGCCCGTAAAGCTGCTAATCAGGGGCCGTGCAAAGTTAAAATACAGCACCATCGCAAACACGCTAAAGATTTTAAGGGCCAGCCTTTCCTCTTCAATATCATCCGGTAAAACGGATCGCAGATCCTCGAACAAACTGTCAAACAAAGGCCGAAAGGCCTGATCGGCAACCATCTTGAAAGCCTCGGTGGGTTTGGCCAGCTCACCGGATATCAGCTGGTGGTGGCGCCTGCGCTCCTCCTCGGAAAGCGGTCCTGCTATAAAAGCCTGGGCCAGAGATTCAACAACGGTTGATGGTGTCAGGGCGCCGTTGGCTGCCAGAGATTCGCGAAAGCATTTTTGGATACGCACGGCGCGCGGCAACCAACGGGATCGAAACACTTCCAGATAAAGGTTTTGTTTATTGCCGAAATGGTAGTTTACGGCGGCAAGATTGCAGTTGGCTGCGCCCGTTATTTTTCTGATGCTAACCGCGTCGTATCCTCTCAAGGCAAACAGCGCTTCGGCTTCATCGAGGATGCGGTCCTTTGTGGGATCATTTTTGGCGTTATTTAGGGTGATGCTATCATCCATGTTTTTTATCCTTTGGCAACAATCAAACGTATGTATAAAACATCCGTTTTATTGTCAACCTATTTCTAAGGGTCTCCAGTCCAAATGGATGACGTTTTCTGTTAAAATATGCTGCTCTTTTGCTTTTTCTTATCGTACTGAAATAACAAGAAATTCATGATAGACGGCTCTGTGGTGTGGTGAGAAAGCCAGGCTAAAGCGGAGGAATCAAGGCACATATATTCAATAGACGGCAGGGAAGCATCAAAGTTTACATCAAATGAATATAAGCCTTGCAAGTCCGTTCAAATTAAAGTAATAGGAAATTTTTAGGATACCTGCTAATCAAAAACGCATGAAAACCTGATCTAAATTGAAAAGAAATCAATGGCTGAACCGATAAAATCTTTAGGTATCTGTCTGGGGGCATCAACCGTGTCCCTTGTCCAGTTGCAACTGGATCCGGACAATAGGGATTCCGGAAGTTCACCGCAGGGTCCAAAACCGATACTGATTGACCATGCCCTTTATCCCCATGAAGGCGACCCCAAGCAAACGCTGTTAAAAGCCTTTGAGCAGCTGGATTTGAATTCATTTGACAGCATCGCCGCCACGGGGCGAAAATTCCGCAAATTTGTAAATCTGACATCCATATCCGAGCCTGAAGCCGTCGAATATGCGTATCAATATATCAAACCATCAGATACCACCTGCCCGGCGGTAATTTCAGCCGGTGGGGAGACGTTTATGGTCTATGCGCTGGATCGATCCGGGCGCATATCCAATGTCATCACCGGAAACAAGTGCGCCTCCGGAACCGGTGAGTTCTTTTTGCAGCAATTGCGGCGCATGAATGTTTCGTTGGAAGAGGCCGCCCGGTGGGCGGCGGTAGAGTTGCCCCATCACGTTTCCGGCCGGTGTTCGGTATTCTGCAAATCCGATTGCACCCACGCCACCAATAAAGGAATTCCAAAATCCCAGGTCAGCGCCGGTCTTTGCAATATGATGGCCAACAAAATTCTGGAACTCCTCAAAAAAGTGGAACGCCGCAATTTAATGGTCACCGGAGGCACGGCCCGCAACCGCATGATGATCGACTACCTGCGGCAGGAGAT
>JAUVTR010000017.1 GCA_030601425.1 Desulfobacterales bacterium | reverse complement strand
TCCAGCATGCCGGTGCAAATGGTAATGGCCCAAAAGGCAAGCTGGTTCCAGGGCAGCAGGTATCCGGTAATATTTGAAGTCAATACTGCCAGAAACATTGCCAGGCCGATGATCCAGTTAAACTGCCGCGGCGGGTAAAACGCTCCGGTGAAAAATACGCGTAGAAAGTGCAGAAAAACGATGATCAACAGCATATAGCCGCTCCAGTGATGAATATTGCGGATCAGCTGTCCAAAGAGCACATTGTTTTGCAGATGAATAATAGACTCGTAGGCGCGGTCGGGAACCGGCTGGTAAGCGAATTTTAACATCAATCCTGTAGCAAACAGCATGCACACCAGCACCACAGCCATCCCGCCAAGACCCCATGTCAATGTGAATCGGAGGGTGCGTTCCTGAACGCTTCGGGGGCGAAAGTGAAGAATCAGGCTGTTGAAAAAAGTTCGATAACGCTCACGATACTCTGGTCTTTGCAGCGTGCCGGGAAAAATGGAATAGCGGATACGCTGAAACAGGTCGAGCCGATCCGGCATGGCATTGTTTTCTTGCATAAAAGACGCTTTCTGAAAATCAGAAGATTCATAAAATGCAACAGCAATCCATAACGCGGAGAAAAACGTCTGTCAATGCCAGTGCCAAACACGGATCGCGGAATAATAGATTTCGTAACTACATCCTAACAATTTACAGCCTGTTGGTTTTTTAGGTTCCGTGCCCTTAGTAACGTTTGGACTCAGCATTAATTTTATTGAATATGGGTTCTGGCAATCCGACAAAATCTGACCTAATCCGCTAATTTTTTTCCGTATTCGATACATTTGGTAATGCTCTCATTATCTGGATTCCACATCACTCTAATTCCGTTATCAACCAGTTCAAAACCTGCGGACTCTAAATTCTCGGAAATAATTTTCGTCGATTCACCACTCCAGCCGTAACAACCAAAAGCAGCTGCCTTTTTATTTTTAAATTTTAACCCTTTAATCTCCTCGAGAATACCAGCAACCGAAACTAATATGCCTTTGTTGATTGTCGGTGAGCCCACAAGAATCGCTTTGGATTTAAAAATTTCCGTGATGACATCATTTTTATCGGTCTTTGCCAGATTAAAAAGTTTGACAGTTACTTCTTTATCGGAATCACTAATGCCACTGGCAATTTTTTCAGCCATGACGCGAGTTCCATTCCACATGGTGTCGTAAACAATGGTAATCTGGTTTTCCTGGTAGTTATCGGCCCAGTTCAGATATTTTTCAACAATCTGCTCAGGTTTATCTCGCCAGATTATGCCGTGGCTCGTACAAATGATGTCAAGGGGCAAGTTGAAGGATAACACTTCTTTAATCTTTTTAATTACCATAGGGCTAAACGGGGTTAAAATGTTCGCATAATATTTTATACACTCATTAAACAGCTCGTTTTGGTCAACAAGGTCATTGAACATATACTCGGATGCATAGTGCTGCCCGAACGCATCATTGCTGAACAAAATGTTGTCACCCGTTAAATAGCAGAACATACTGTCCGGCCAATGGAGCATCGGTGCCTCAACAAAAATAAGTTCCTTTTGTCCCAGGCTCAGTCGGTCGCCGGTTTTGACTACATTAAAATTCCAATCTTGATGATAATGCCCCTTTAATGATTTTACTCCATTTTTTGTACAGTATATGGGCGTATCGGGAATGTGGGACATCAGTAAGGGCAGGGCTCCACTATGATCTATCTCGGCATGGGGCGCTATAACGTAATCGATATTGTTCAGCTCGATTTCCTTGGTCAGATTGCGAACATATTCTTCTGCGAAAGGGGCCCACACAGTATCAAATATCGCGGTTTTTTCTTCTTTGATTAAATATGAATTGTATGTTGATCCGCGATGAGTTGAATATTCGTCCCCGTGAAATTTTCTAAGTTCCCAATCAATTTTACCCACCCAAAACACATTATTTTTAACATTAATGCTCATTTTATCCTCCCTTCTAATTGCATTCAACTTAGAGAAAAGTCTCCTTCAAGATTTCAATACCAATTCGATCAACCAACCCCACCATTCTAACCTGTTGATTTCAATCTCTGTGTTCTCTGTGATCTCTGTGGTAGATAAACTAATCTATCCCAAAATATGACACGAAAGGCCTGCACATGCAAGTTTGCCGGTGCTAAACTGGCCCGTGTACCTAAGCGAGGCGGCTGCGTAATGCTTATTTACAGATGATCCCATGATATGGTATCCAGACCTGTCCTGCGGATCGCACAGCGTGGCCTTTTTTTTAAAATTTTTAACGCTCATTTTAGGTGAGAGATAGATTGCCGATGAACGCTTCTTTGATTGTGGTTGCCAAAAAGCCGGAGCCCGGCCTTACCAAAACCCGCCTCTGCCCGCCCTTTGCCCCGGAAGCGGCGGCTGAATTTTATCACTGCCTGATGCTGGACACCCTGACACTGGCCGCCCGGCTGCAGGGGGTGGACCTCAGCCTGGCCTTTACACCGCCGCCGGCTTTGGACTATTTTCGCGATCTGGCGCCCAACGGGTTTCAGCTGATTCCCCAGAAGGGCGCCAACCTGGGAGAGCGCCTGGCCAATGCCCTCGCCTATCACCTATCACAGGGCTATCGCAAGGCGGTTATCATGAACAGCGATGGGCCGACACTGCCCTTGGCTTATCTGGAGGAAGCCTTTTGGGGACTGGATCATGCCGATGTGACCCTGGGCATGGGTCACGACGGCGGCTACTACCTGATCGGTATGAAGCAATACTATCCGATATTATTTCAGAATATTGCTTGGAGTACAAAAAAAGTTATTCCCCAGACATTAGATGCCTGCCGACGCCTGCAACTGAAAGTTCACCCGTTGCCGGAATGGTATGATGTCGATGTGGAGGCGGATCTGGAAAGGCTGCGTAGTGACCTATCGGAAAATCCAGCATCGGCCCCCCACACCTATGCCTTTTTAACAAAATTAGACAAATAATAAGCCTAAGATCTGCCGAAGGAAGGTTTATTTCATCCAGGGAGGAAGCAAGATTTTGCCTTCAGAAAGAAATTCGGGATACACCGGAACCCGCTGAAGGCTGCCGGCTTTATTCTTCTGCCATTGAAAGACAACAGAGACGCCCGTTTCGTTGGGATCATGCTCACCGAAAACCGCAATATGATTTTCATTAAACCGGATGCGTCCGGAAACACCCTTGTAGTCGGTTTTTTCCAGGGCCGCGACCAGCTGATCCGGATCAAGGCTTCCGGCTTTCTCGATGGCTTCTGCCAGGATATAGACGGCATCGTAAGCGGACGAATTCATAGCGGCGGCTTCAGGAAGCGTTCCGTATTTCTTTTTAAACTTATTTAAAAACGCGACGGTTTTTGGCAATTTTTTAAGTGGCAAGGATGCGCCGGCAGGAAACTCTACCGATAGGGTATATTCCACCTCGGGACCCACAGTCTTTACGGCCGTGGGTGAAGCAATCGGCGGGATAAAGCCGATCAGCACAGCGGGGACTCTCATGGCCGCATATTGCTTGGCGAAAACCCTTGCACCCCTGGGCACATCCCATACCATGGCAATGACCTGAGCACCGCCCTGTTTGGCATTGGAAAGGGCCGCTGAGAAATCATCGGCGTCTGCGGCATAGGGTTCAAAGCCGATTTCCGCCCAGCCGGTGGCCGCGCAGTGTTTCTTTATCACTCCGGCAAACGCTTTGGCCCAGAGGGCATCCTGATAAATGAAATGAATTTTGTTCAGTCCGAAATCCGCCTTAAGCTTGTCCAGGGTGTTGGAAATATAGCTTGCCGGAACCAGCGCATCGGTAGTGACTCTAAAAAGATATTTATATTTGGCAGGATTTGTTTTGAACTGGACTTGAAATTTCGGTACCTGGGCAATGGTGCCAAGCTGCGGCACCTTGTATTGGGCCACCAGATCCATGCTGGCGATCAGTACTTCCGACCGAAACGCTCCGACGACTATGGCATGGGGCTTTTCTTTGGTGATCAATTTTTCATAGGCCGTTAGCGCATCCTTGACCGACGTGCCGGGTTCGCCACCGCGGGTGTCGGATACAACGATCTTAATCGGCCTTTTTTCCTTGCCCACCAGAACACCGCCGTTGGCATTGATTTCCTCAACAGCTATTTTTGCAGCCTTCAATCCTTCTTTTCCAAAAGATGTATAGAGAGAAGTTGGCACCCCGATAATGATCGGCTTTGATGCCGCATATGCCTTCGACATGCAGGGTGCAGACAGAAAGGCAATCATGGGAACCAACGCCAACGCGACCCCCAAAAGCCTTCTTTCGGAACGGTCCTCTTTTTTATTTTCAGGTTTGTTTATATTTGCCTTTGTCATAAAAACCATTCTCGCACCCAAGTTATCACAGGCGGGATCCGACTTAACAGACCTTGCGGTGCTCTGTAAATAATGTCGATCCACGAGCCCGGCGGTTAATTTATTTCCTGGAAACCAGACCTAAATCGTAGATCTCAAAATTGGCCGGCCCCTCCTGCAAACTTTCCAATTGGTCCTCTTTCGCAGCTCTCTCATCACTTTCCTGCCACCGGATCCAATCTTCAATCGTTTGCCAGGTTGAGACGACCGTGATGTGGCTGGGATCATAGTGGTTCACCAGGGTTTCACCGGAGATATAACCCGGTTGTTTGAGTGCCTGGCTGCGCACCTCGTTCAGCAGGGCCAAAGTATCTTCGGTTTTACCTTTTTTAACATATCTTTTGATAAATACCTTAATCGTCATGTCGACCTCCGCTCAAATTTGTAATATGAATAATTGATGCAGATAATAATTAAAAGATTCTTGAACCTATCTCAAAAATGCATTTAACACCCGATGGTAAAGTTTTAAACCTATAAAAAGTGCTTACAACAACAAATGAGCTAAAATTAAAAATGATCTAAAATGCCTAAAATTATGGTTTCGCTCGCGCAGCGCAGGCGCTTGCGCCGCGTGGCGCTCCATCTTTTATTATAAATATGATCGTTCGACCCAGTCGTTAGACCCTGAGGCTCTCGAAGGGAGGCTCTCGACGGGTAGAATTCCTCAACTTTAGGCATTTTAGATCACTTTAGTCAATTTAGGCACTTCTAACTTTAGAGCACCTTTGGAACTTTTTTTCTCTGTCTTCGAAGATGAACTGCTAATTTTGAGATAGCTTATTATATTATAATGAGCAATTGAACCCAGTTAATCAAGTGTTATCATTTCTTCTGAAGTTGTCTTTGTGTTTTAGCGGTTGTATGGCTTATACTTAATTTACGGATCTCTTGCTTTAATCTGGCATTGTATTTATTAATTGGATTTAATCAATTAGATCTTATAATAAAATTAAAGGCGTTTTATCATTAGTCTTGTAAAATGAAACGAGAAGCTACCTTCATGAGAAAAGCGCTGACCTCTAAACCGTCTCATTTTCTCCCACGAAAGGAAAGAATTGTGGTGCCTAGTTTATTGGATACCGATTTTTACAAATTGACCATGATGCAGGTCGTGCTTCACCAGTATGCCAGCGCGTGGGTGCGCTATGCCTTTAAGTGGAGAAATTGGGATGAAATGCATTTGAAAGGATCACTGGAAAATTTCAAATCCAAGGTCGATGAAGAGATTGAAAAACTTTGCCGGCTGCGCTTTCAAGAGGATGAGCTGGCGTATCTGGTTTCCATCCATTTTTTTAAACCCGACTTTATTGAATACCTCCGACTGTTTCACTTCAACAGCAGCTATATTAAAACATCTATCGAAGAAGGTCAGTTAAAAATCAATATCGAAGGGCCCTGGCTGACGACTATTTTATATGAAATTCCGGTACTGGCTGTCGTCAGTGAGCTTTATTCCCGGATGCACGGTGTAGATGACGCCACCTGGATGAAAGAAGGCCGTAAGCATCTGAAAGATAAAGTCGCTTTTTTAAACAAGGCAATCACGCCTAAACAAAATTTTAAATTCGCAGAATTTGGAACCCGTCGGAGGACTTCATATGCCTGGCAGGAAGAAGTGTTGCAGTATCTTATCTCCCATTGCGGCGACATGCTGGTTGGTACCAGCAATGTTCACTTTGCCATGAAGCTTGGAATCAGGCCCATCGGAACCATGGCCCATGAATTTTTCCAGGCGCATCAGCAGTTAGGCCCGCGGCTGGTCGACAGTCAGAAGGTGGCCCTGCAGTGCTGGGCGGACGAATACCGGGGAGAACTGGGCATTGCACTCTCCGACACCATGGGTTTTGATAAATTTCTGAAAGATTTCGACCGGTTTTTCTCATTGCTTTTTAACGGCTGCCGCCAGGACTCCGGCGATCCTGTCCTTTGGACCGAGAAACTTATTGCCCATTACAAGAAGATGCGGATTGACCCCAAGTCCAAAAGCGCCATCTACAGTGACGGCCTGACTTTCGAGTCGGCCGTGGACATATTTAACCGGTTTAATAATCAAATCCAAACCTCATTTGGTATCGGCACTGACCTGACCAATGATTGTGGATTTATCGCCCCCCAGTTGGTGATTAAAATGGTGGGATGCAATGGAAATCCGGTAGCCAAGGTCAGCGACAGCGAAGACAAAGGCATGTGTGAAGATCAGGAGTTTCTGGGCTATCTTCATAAAGTGATTAGAGAAGACATCAATTCTGAAAACTGATTTCAAAAGCCTAATTTCAGGCCCTCAATTTTGCTTTTTCTTATCGAAAAAGGTTTATTGTAAGTGAGCTAAAATGACTAAAGTGAGCTAAAGTGCCTAAAGTTATGGTGTCGCTTCGCTCCATCTTTTTTTAAAATGACAGTATTCCTTAATTTTAGGCACTTCAAATTTTAGCTCAATTTAGGCACTTTTTTTACTCCCTGGTGGTCACCTTTCCTTTAACCCCATCGATGTTAAGCTCGCCGCTTCCGGCTTCGTTGATAAACACGTCTTGAGTGATCTCTTGAATGTCAATACTGCCGGAGCCGTCCGTTATCGTGACATTGCCGTTGACATCCTGGATCGTTATTCCGCCGGACCCGTCGGTGATGCTTACATTTCCGGTGATAAAATTGACCTGAATAAGACCTGAACCATCCTGGATTTCAACGTTGCCCCGTATATCTCGTATTTCAATGCTTCCGGAGCCGTCGGCAACTTTTATCTTGCCCGCCATATTGACAATATCTATGCTTCCGGAGTCATCATTGATGTGTAGACCACCTGAAAGGTTGGTGACGATTATGGAACCCGATCCGTCGTCAATATTCACAGGGAGCGTTGAGGGTAGTTTAACCGTTAAGTTGATTTTGGAATCAATTTTTTTGAGAAAGGATTTTTTGACGTCCGCTTGTAAAACAGCATCGCTTCCTCGCTTTTCCAGCGCCAGCAGCAACTGTTTTTCCAAATAATTTTGAAACTCATTTTCCTGAATGCCCCTGACTATGATTTGCGCAGTTGCTCTGATTCGGTCCATTCCCTTGACCCCGATCACTGTAAGAAAGCCGGATCCGCACTGGATCTTCAGAGTTTGGATGCCGTCAACGGATAATTCGAGACGCCGGGTTTCATCGAGGGGTTCGGCCAGAGCAACCGCCGGCAGAAAAATCAAGATACAAACCACTAGGGTTCTCATGGAGTCCTCCCCTGATTGACCGAAAAGGTTTGTGACCGTGGATTATGTTCGCATATACTGCATCCGGTAATCGGTATCTTGCGCAAGCGCCTCCATTTTCTCTTACCCTGTGACAAATAGCAATATTTATTGTATAGATGGCGAGCATTTAACGCATTAGATCCCTTTGGAGAGTTATGATGGCTGAATCGCGGGCGGGTGATGCGCTTGACCATAAAGCAGCCCTTATGCTGACCGTTCTGTGTTTGATCTGGGGGCTGAATGCCGTCGCCATAAAATTCAGCAACACGGGTATCGCACCTATTTTTTGCGCAGGCCTTCGATCGGTCGTTGCCACCGGGTGCCTGCTAATCTGGATGACCTGGAAGCGGTTGGAACTGTTTCCGGGCAGACTCAAAGACGGCATCCTCATCGGGTTTATGTTCGGGGCCGAATTCGGTCTTCTGTATACGGCGGTGTTATACACGACCGCTTCCTCGGCCTGGATCCTGCTTTACACTTCGCCTTTTTTTCATGCTCTGGGGGCCCATTTTTTTCTGGCCGGAGATCGTCTGACCGTGCGCAAGTCGGGGGGACTGGTTCTGTCGTTTGCCGGAATTTTAATCCTATTAAGTAAACACCTCGGCCTTGCATCCACCCAGGAGTTTGCCGGAGATCTTCTGGCAATTTGCGCCTCCGCAATTTGGGCAATGACCACAATTTATATCAAACGCCGATTGGTGGCCGTCATTTCCCCCTATCATACCCTTTTTTACCAGACGTTGTTCTCCATCCCGATACTGTTCCTGCTGAGCTTCCTTTTTCAAGAAACACCGATCCAAAAAATCAACGGGCTCATACTTTTATCGTTTGCTTATCAGGCTATCATCATTGCGTTTATCAGCTATCTGGGGTGGTTTTTTCTGGTTCATAACTATTCGGTCAGTCGCCTCTCCGCTTTTACCTTTCTGACGCCTGTTTTTGCCACCATCGCGGGCATTCTTTTGCTGAAAGAGCCCCTGACGCTGCAGTTAATTTTCAGCCTGGGTTTCGTCAGTCTCGGAATTTATATTGTCAATCGGGAATAAAAAAGGGGTGGACCCGAAGGGCCACCCCTTTTTTAAAGTTAGCAAAAGAAGGTGACTGCTGATTAGATCTTTTTTCGTCTTGACGCTTAAGGTATAATAGCCAAACCATGCTGATTTTTGATTTTGACGGGGTGCTGATAAATTCTCTCGATGAAGTCACTTTAACCGTCTACAACACGACCACCGCTAAACGGGTCACTTCCCTGGCCGATTTGCCGGAAGCGCTGGTCGGATTGTTCCAACGTAACCGCTATCATGTGCAACCTATCGGAGATGCCATTTTACTGATGGGCTGGTGCGTGGACCATTACCGGGAAAGCCCCGGGAAAAATTTAGATCCCCAAGAATATAAAGCCATAGTTTCCAACACGGTTGTCCCCATAACTGATCGAACCAACCGGATTTATGAAACCCGCAGTCATTTTATCGCCCGGGATCCGGAATGCTGGTTGGCGCTTCATCAACTCTATCAGCCATTGTGGGGGGAACTGATGCAACGCCCAAAATACGCGTTTGTCATTCTGACGAACAAGAACCGTGACGCAACTTTGAGATTGTGCCGGCATTTTGGCCTGGCCGTCAAAGCAGCTGATATTTACAGCGGGGATCAGGGATTAAGCAAAGTGGAAAATATGCGGCAGATACGGAAGCGTTTCGGAGGTCAGCGGTATCGTTTCGTCGACGATTCGGTTAAAAACCTTCAGGAGCTTGAAAATTCCTTTAGCCTGGAAAAGAAGAAAATCAGGCTGCTGCTTGCGTCCTGGGGCTACACCGGCCCCGGAGATGAAAAAATTGCGAAAGATCATGGCTTTGGGGTTATAAACCAAGAAGATCTGATTGCGCTTCTGGACAAAGATACGCTGTCGGCAGAAAAAAGTTGAGCAAAAACTAGGCAACTCCATAATCACCCGCCTGTAACACTAGATCCTTCCTATTGTCATGTCCCGCAAATATATTACAAAAGTCGTGCAGTTTACTTAAGTCCAGTTGAGTTCTTGAAACACAATGACTATGGTTTCAGGACTCAGAAGACAGAAATCAGAAAACAGAGAACAGAAAACAACTGAAGTCAATGATTATCTATCTTCATCTGGTCACATCTGACTAATTTTATCTGTCATCTGGCTTCTGTCATCTGACCTCTGTTATCTGACACCTGACACCCGACACCTGACACCCGACACCTGACACCCGACACCTGACACCTGACACCAAAAATAAGGCGAACTAACGTCGAGACTTGGAATTTATTTGTAAACTGGTGCTTGAAATTTGGGATTTAAACGAATTAATTTTTGGAAAAGAAGATTTATAAAACCAAACCGAGTTTTGCAAATTACATAAGGGACACCACACTAGGTGTGTACTAGTCTTTCTAGTAGCGCCTGGCGAGAAACTTTTCTTTTGGTTTTGAAATGAAGTTCTGCCTGTCTCAAAAGAGAACAGCCGTAAATTCAGCCGGAAATTCACAGGCGGTTGTCGGGTCGTTTGGCCCGACCGTTTTTGTTAATGACAATTTTTGCATGAATTTGTACAAAAACCTACAATATTTACATCCTGACAAAAAAAGGGAGGCGTCAGCCTCCCTTGAGCGTTTTCAATTTGAAGTGGGTTCAATTCTTAATTATTATTCAACACGGCTTCCTTACACGTGCCCACCCAGAAAACCGGGCGGTTCGTTTCGAGATTTTGCCCCCGGGGGACTCGGATAGGATTCCGGACTTTTAACCGAGGATTTGGCGATTTTTTCCTGCCTCTCCTCTTCGCCTTCGCGAACGCGGTCCTTGCACTCGCCTTCGCATTCGCCGGTAATATCTCTTTTTAGATTATCAATCATAGGAATATTTCCTCCTTTTGATACAGATTCTGAAAAAAAACGAAATGGCTTTGGTCTCGCTGTTCGTTTTTTATTACCTGGATTTTGCACGAGTCGGAGGCCTTCAACTTCTCATTAATTTTCATGCAAGATTCAGGTATTAAAATAGGCAGTGGTGGGCATATGTCAAACAGGGATTCTAAAATTGCCGCTCATGCAAGGGCTCGCAGTGCTGCAAGGAGCTTTCGGTCCCGGGGGTCTTTGGGAATTGGCAGGCGGGCACTTACAGCGGAAACAAAATCCTTTTCAGACAGGGACAGACGCTGCTGATCGGTGAAGACCATCATCCGGTTTCCTTTGCGTGCAAGACCGGGAGGGTTCTTTTTTTCCTGGACCGCAAAAGCTGAAAATTGGAATCGCCACATGAGCCTTGGGTTTTGATCAGCGGGTAGCACCGGCACGCCCATATCATCGGCGTGGGTGGCATACTCTGAGGTGATATGCCATATCTGGGCATGCAGCGGGTAGGGCCCGATGAATGTAGGAATCTTCGCCTTGAGGCCCAATTTTTCCCACCTTTTGCGGACGTGAGCCTGCCGGTCGCGCCACCGGTGAAGGATTTCCTCATTGGATAGATCAGCCCGCTTTTGAATCTGGCGGTTATTAAAATCATCCAGGCTGGTGAAATCGGCGATTAGGGTTCCAACGGTGTCGTTCAGACAGGCTTCGTTATATTCCTCGTCGCTGTCGAGATGGGCAACCATGTCGCGAACCGTCCATCCTTGACAGTGTGTAGCTGCCTTCCAATCTTGCGGGTCCAGTGATGTAAAAAATTTATTCAACCGGCTAATTTCAACATCCAGTGTGGGAAAAGGATTATTTTCAGGTAAGCTAAAAGTTTGAGGTTCCATTTGAACTAATCTCGATTTATCGATCAATTAAAGATGGGTCTTGTATAGCTTTCCAAATAGTTTTTAAATATCCGGGCGTTCTCCAAAAAGGGGATCGACCTCCCGCGTGCGCTTGAGTTCGAAAAATCCGGGGGTTCTGCCGGTGACGATAATCGCATCCCACAGCTCAACAGCCGCTTTTCCCGAAGGAGCCGGGCTGAAGACCGGACCGAAAAACCCCGGGCCTTTACCGCCGTCCAGAACAATCAGCGGCACGCCGACATCCGTCCCGACTTTGGCAATCGCCTGATCCATATCGGCGGCAATTATTTTATCCCAGACTTCCTCATCGACGGCATCTGCCAGCCGGGGTGGAAAGCCGCTGGATTTCAAGATTTCCTTTAAAATATCCGGCTCGTCGATATCTTCGCTGTCATGATGGTAGCGAGTGCCCATAACCGTATAAAATTTTGCGAGGCCGTCATTTCCATATTTTTTGCTAACCGCCGCAGCCACACGCAGTGCCCGCAGGCCGATTTCATGCAGTATTTTAAAATGCTCGGGTATGTCACGGCCCTTATTGATTTTTTTTAGGCTAAACAGCTTCCAGTTTACCTGAATCTGCTTTTGGCTGCCTACATCGACCATCCAGCGCGATGTAATCCAGCACCAGGGGCAAATCGGGTCCCAGTAAAAATCCACCGTATCTTTGATGTCAACCATGGTTGATTTCCTCTCCAAGTGATTACCTGAATTTTGAACGAGTCGGAGGCTTTCATATTCTCATTAATTTTCATGCAAGATTCAGGTATGATCCCGGCTTCTTATTCCTTTAACCTGAGATAAACTTATCTTTAATATTCTGAAACCAGCCTTTATCTGCCTCACGGACAATACAGGCCTGTTTCAACAATTCTACGAATTCCGGTTTCGTTTTTTTATAGGAAATGATTCGGTCCATCGAAAGGATATTGTCAAGACTTGGCGGCTTCAACCCGTAATTGGATTTGCGGTTAACAGTTTCCATGGTGATCGAAAGCGCATATATCACGACTTTCTCCGCCATTTCCAGTGGCGTGAGATCAAACTTATCACCATATTGGTATCGTAATATTTCATAGACACTGGCGGCAATAATCGGGTCGCCGATTTCGCGGGCATCTTTGCATTCGTACAGGTTAAAATTACTATCCAAAAAGTCATCCGCCATCTTCTGCAACCGCTGGATCCATTTGGCATTCAAATTCTGTGGCAAAACCGCCACAGGGCCAAACGCCAAAACCTCATTGTAAAATTTTGACAGCATCGTATCGTACCTTTCGTTTGTTTTACAATAAGCGTTTTACTTCCAATCGACTATTATTGTATGAATACGTATTTATTTTCAAGTTTTAATTCCGAAACTTGGAATCGATCGGAAGTCTCGTCACGCATCAAGCGGCCTGATACTTAATTGATCTTTTTTGATGCGTCTGCTAATGGGTTTTATTGATGATACGCAACTGTCTCAAAAATGATGTTTATCCGCTCCGGACAAGCACCCAATGGTAGATAATCTTGAGGGGTTGAAATGAAAAAAGAAACATATGTTCTTACCATGCTGGTTGAAAATGAACCCGGGGTGACTGCGCGGGTATCGGGGCTTTTTGCAAGCCGCGGTTACAATATTGAAACCATTTGCGGCGCACCGACGGCCAATCCGAAAATGTCACGCATCACGATCTCCACCCAGACGAACCCGGATATGCTCGAGCAGGTCATGAAGCAGGTACGCAGGCTGGTCAATGTCATAAAAGTCAGGGATATGACCGGCGAGGAAGCCGTCAAGCGTGAAATGGCCATGATTTGTGTGAAGGCCAAACCAAAGGACCGCACTGAAATATTAAGAATCGTCGAGACCTTCAGAGGCAAAATTGTTGACACGGGTGCTACGCACTTCATTATCGAAGTCACCGGCAGACAGGAAAAGATAGATGCCCTCATCCGGCTGTTGGAACCCATGGGCGTCAAAAAGCTGGCACGCTCCGGTATCCTGGCGCTTTACCGCGAACCCGAATAAGGCCTCTGCGTTCAAGGAGCCTCGCCTGATGTACCGACGGGAGAATATGCTATCTGACCTTGAATCGCAGATACATCGGTTCAAGGGGAGAAAAAAGGAGTTGGAAGATGAACTGGACTCCGCCAAGGACAAAAAATAAATTGGAAGAAAAGCAGTGAAAAAAGTAAAATAGCTTGACACGTCTTGTCACAATGTGGCACTAAAAAATAAATTGCTTATTTTTAATGTAACAATGTCAGTATTTTATAGGGGTTGTCAAAAAAACGTTGCGGTATTCAAACGTTTTTTTTCTACAACCCCTTATGCCGCACTTCCGTATTTAGGAACATTATTATGCGAAAGCGGTATAAGCTCCTTTACCATCAAAAAGGATCTTACAATTGGCAGTTCTGTTCTTCCAGCACACTCAGAGACGTTTTGTTGGTACCTGACCGGTAAACTATCATAGAAAGGGAGTATTATGGCAGAAAAAGAGGTTGTCGAAACTTCGGAAGCTGAAATTGCGGTGCACTGGGGTGAGGAAGAATATTACCATCCCTCCGCGGAATTTATCGCCCAGGCCAATATGACCGACCCGGGCGTGTATGAACGGTTCAGTCTGGACAATTTCCCAAATTGTTTCAAGGAATATGCGGATTTGCTGGACTGGTATGAATACTGGCATACGACGCTGGATACCAGTGATGCGCCCTGCTGGAAATGGTTTGTCGGCGGGAAAATAAACGCCAGTTACAATTGTGTAGACCGTCATCTGACCCGCAACAAAAATAAGACGGCCATCCATTTTGTTCCTGAACTTGAAGAAGAAAAAATCGAGCATATCACCTATCAGGAACTCTATGTGAGGGTCAACGAGTTTGCGGCCTTGTTACGGGATTTTGCCGGCTTAAAAGCCGGTGACCGAGTGACGCTGCATATGCCTATGTCGGCTGAACTCCCCATTACCATGCTGGCCTGTGCCCGCCTGGGCGTTATTCATTCCGAAGTGTTCGGGGGATTCAGCGGCAGAGCCAGCGCTGACCGGATTGTGGATTCCCAGAGCCGTGTGCTCATCATCATGGATACTTATTACCGTGCCGGCAAACTTTTGAATCACAAGGAAAACGCCGACATCGCCGTTGAGCTGGCCGAAAAAGACGGTCAAAAGGTGGATAAAGTGCTGGTCTGGCAGCGCTATCCGGGCAAAACATCGAGCCCCACCCCAATGGTGGAAGGGCGCGATTATTACGTCAACGACGTGCTCAAAGATTATTACGGGCAGCGTGTGGACCCGGAACCCATGTCGGCTGAAGATCCGCTTTTTCTGATGTACACCAGCGGAACGACCGGAAAACCCAAGGGCTGTCAGCACAGCACCGGCGGGTATCTGGCCTATGCCGCCGGCACCTCCAAGTACGTTCAAGACATCCATCCGGAAGACGTTTACTGGTGCATGGCGGATATCGGCTGGATTACCGGGCACTCCTACATCGTTTACGGACCGCTGGCGCTGTGCGCCTCAACGGTTATTTACGAAGGGGTTCCCAATTATCCGGATGCGGGACGGCCCTGGCGGATCGCCCAGGAACTGGACGTCAACATCTTTCATACCGCTCCCACGGCCATCCGGGCCTTACGCAAGATCGGACCGGATGAACCCGGCAAATACAACTATCATTTCAAACATATGACCACCGTCGGAGAACCCATCGAACCTGAAGTCTGGAAATGGTATTACGAGGTTGTCGGCAAAGGTAAAGCGGTGATCGTGGACACCTGGTGGCAGACCGAAACCGGCGGATTTTTGTGCAGCACGCTTCCGGCGCTTGAGCCTATGAAACCGGGCAGCGCCGGGCCGGGCATGCCTGGAATTCATTCGGTCATCTACGATGAAGAGGGCAATGTCATCCCGTCAGGATCCGGCAAGGCCGGCAACATCTGTATCCAGAATCCCTGGCCCGGCGGATTTCAAACCATCTGGGGCGACCGCGACCGCTTTGTCGACACCTATTATGCCCGCTACTGCAAAGATCCCAACAGCAAAGACTGGCGCGATTGGCCCTATATGACCGGTGACGCAGCAGTGGAATCCGAAGACGGCTATTACCGAATTTTGGGCCGCATTGACGATGTCATCAATGTTGCCGGTCATCGTCTGGGAACCAAGGAAATCGAATCGGCGGCCCTGGTGGTTGCAGAAGTAGCTGAAGCGGCGGTGGTTCCGGTGGCCCATGAAATCAAGGGCAAAGAGCCGGATCTGTATATTGCCCTGAAACCCGGGATTGAGGGCGGTGATGGATTGGCTCAAAAAATCTCGGATACGGTTTGTGCGGAAATCGGTAAAATCGCTAAACCGCGCAAGGTCTGGATTGTCAAGGATATGCCCAAAACCCGTTCGGGAAAGATCATGCGGCGGGTTCTGGGAGCGATCTCCAACGATAAGGACGTCGGCGATGTCTCTACCCTGGCCAACCCTGAAATCGTCGAAGAAATTAAAGAAATGACTAAAAAATAAGGTTCTCCTTATGTATTGAAATTAAAGTGAGAGATTTATGACGGAAAGAACAAATCTAGAAATTATTAGCTTTACTGATCCCTATTGCACTTGGTGCTGGGGGTCTGAACCAATCCTGCGAAAAATACAGGAAGTCTATGGTGATCAGGTATCCATCAGTTTCGTAATGGGCGGGCTAGTGGAGGATATGCGAAACTTCAGCGATCCAGGCGCTGGGATAGGGGGAGATTTGTGGTATAGGCAAGTGGCTGAGCATTGGGCTGATGCGTCCCGTCGTCACAAGATGCCAGTGGACGAGCAAGTATTTTTTGATATTAAGGATGATGTTTTTTCTACCCACCCGGCCTGTATCGCCTTCGAAGCGGCCAAACTTCAAAGCGAAGAGATGGGCAAGCGCTACTTGCGTCGCCTTCGGGAAGCTGCTGCAGCAGAAAGATTGGCAATTCAGCACTCTGATGTTCAGGTCGAATTAGCCGAGGAAATCGGACTGGATCGTGATATTTTTTCCAAGAGTATGCAAAATGGAAAAGCTGAAAATGCTTTTAGACGGGACCTTGACGAGTGCCATCGAAGAGGAGTGCGAGGTTTTCCCAGTTTTCTTTTACGAGGTTTCGGGGAAGAGATACTTCTTAGGGGATACACGCCTTATCAGACCTTTGAACGCTGGTCCCAAGAATTATCGAAGAATCAATTGAAACAAAAAAAGCTCCGATCCGGATCTGCACAAGTATATGACTTCATATCTCGATATGGAAAGGTAGCCCCAATGGAAGTGGCCTGTGTCTATGATATGGATTTTAAAGACGCTCAGAAGCTCTTGAAACAAATGGCAGAAAAAGGTCTTGTATCCGAAAAAAAAGTCGGACATGGGGCTTTCTACTCTTTACCCCAAGATACGATACAATGTGATTCCGTTACTGGAAGCTGCTCGTTTTAGGTGTAGAGTGATCAACTCTTTTCTTAAATCACTGGTTTAGACCAATTTATTTGGGAACCTGATAGGTTCCGTCCAGGCGATCCAGCATTTCATCATAGCGGCGATCAAGCTCTGAGATGGCATCCTTGTATTCCTGCTCGCTGATCTCTTCTGCCCTGTAACGGGCATCAAGCATTCCACGCTCATCCTCGTACCATCTGTCCGGGTCAAAATTATACGTCATATTTCTAATTTCAGATTTGAACTTTTTCTATTGTACTCCCTGCAGACGCCTGACTTCTTCATTATATTTTCTGACCTGGGAAGGGAGTGTAAAAAGATCGATAAGCCAGCCGATTACAAAAAGACCACCGGTGAATATGTACAGGATGCCCATTCCAATTTTGTTCACATAAAACTTATGTACCCCGACAAGACCGAGTAAAAACCACAACAGGTAAGCCACCCAAAGTTCCCTCTCCTTTATCATGATTATTCTCCTTTGTGCGTGATAAAAACTAAAGGGCTCTAATCCTCTTCTTGCGACACCTGAATGCTGGCATCCTTTGGCAGAGCCAGTCCGGATGCGACCTCTATGGCCTTGATAATGCCTGCAGGCACCGGGCAGGCCGTGTGCTTGCAGTGCTTAGCCGCCATGCGCAATGTTTTGGGTCCTTCGCCACGGAAACTGATTTCTTCCATGGGATTTACAACTTTTAATTCTTCCGCCAATTTTTGGATATTTTCACATCTTGTGTTGATTTCGAGATGCACTTTTTTTAAGGGATCATCCGTTGTGGCTCTGATCTCCGTGATCATGCCGCAAATCCCGGACATGACATTTACAATTCCTCTCATATCAGTGACTATCCTTTCTGATGGGTTGAGCTGAGTTTTCTTTGATAAAAATCCTGTGGTGATGGGCAAAGAATAGGGCGAATTAAAAGCAGGTGTCAATGGCAAGCTCGATTACACGGGCTTTTTTAAGTTAAATTCTAATAAAACATAATTTCATCGACCCAAATTTTTCCATTGGCACCTTTTTTATTATGTTTCTCGGTAACTAACCAATCAATTTTATGAACTTTGTCCAGCTCGAGAATTTTATTGGTATCATAATATTCGGCCACCCGTTTATTTAATAACAGAGTGGAGAAAGGGATGCGGAAGAATCTCCAGCGATCATTTACCTTAAGGTTAAAGTACCAGTGTTCAAGTTCTCGAATGCCTTTTTGTCTATCGGAAATTACAAATTGTACTCTGGCATCAGGGGTACCTTTAATAAAAAATTCAATTCCGGCAAATTCTCGGCGATCAAGCCTGTTTCTGTTTCTTATTTTGGCCAGGATCATTTTCTTTTGAAGCTGCGATTCTCTTTCGAGGCCAAGTTTGTAATTCAGGCAAATCGATTCTTGGGTTCTGTTTGCGCCGTCATTTGGATCGACAAAAATATGTTCAAAGCCCCCTTTGCCGGCTCGTTGTCCATGTCTGGAACCCAGATTCCAATCTGCAGAATTCGCAAGTGCATCTTTAAACAAAATAGAGATTTTCGTCTGCTTTCCACGATGAACCAACTCTGTCGTTTTGGAAGGACCCTTAGTTTTGCTTTTCTCTAAAGGCACGAAAATAAAATCGCCGCGATCCAGTTCGGGATTGTTGATCTTGCCATACTGGGGGTGTTGATTGCCGTTTGTATAATTCACGACTTTTTCAGAAAGGTATATTCCTAATTCCGAACCGGTGATGTATCCATCACCGGTTAGATCCGCATCTCCCTCGATTCCAATTAAAAAGCTGCGTTTGAACATACTTTTATCCGGAACCTGTTCGTCTTCAGTTCCCGCGGTTATATATTGTCTTACGGGTAATCTGCTTTTATCCGAGATATTTGCAGGAAGCGATCGGGTCAAGGAAAAAAGGGAGCCGGAAAAGCAAGAATCAAATAACATGATAACATGTTTCGATTTTATCTTTAATGAAACAGCTTCAATCTCCCGCATGCTTATGGCGTGAGCGGCAAATCCCATTGGATCTTTTTTTAAGATCGGGCAGTCTCGAGGTATGATGTAGCCCATTTTTGTGCCATCGGCTAATAGCTCGGTTTCGCCATGACCGGCATAAAATATCAGAATAGCCCGGTTTTCCTCTTTCCCGGTAAAATATACCAATCTATTCAATGCGTCTCTCAAATCCTTATGCACAGGATCTAAGATCAGAGAAACTCCGTACCCCAGTTTCTTCAGCTTATCGGCAACTTCTCTGGCGTCATCATCGGCGTGTGGTAATTTCGGCCAATGATCATAGTTGCTAACCCCAATTACCAAAGCGCGGTAGTCTTTATATAAAAATAAATTCTGTCCTTCCTGTGAAACTGCGTGTATGCCGCGGGTAGTTGCCTTGATTTCGGAAAGAATGGGTAGAAGCGAGATGAGTAAAATGAGGATAAACAAGATGTGCTTATGTGTTATTTTCTCCCGGAGTATCATTAAGATAACCTCCCCGATGAGGGATAAACGTATAGATCCGTAATGAATAGACTGTTGATTACATGGCTTTAACTTTATTCTGCCCGGGTGTCAATTGTTGAGAGCTTTTGAATCAGAAATGATAACCGACTCGAAGTGTTCCCACAAAGTGGTTAAACTCTCCGACATCGCCGGTTCCCCAAACGCGCTTGCCGTCGAGGCCGATGCTGATCTGATCCTTAACAAACACGTCGAATCCCAGACCGGCATCATAGGCGAAGTCCCCATAATCCCTGGTATTTCCATTAATATCGACTTCCGTGGCCATGTAGCCGGCACCGATTCTTAAATAGGGAAACAACCGATCCTCCCACAGAGAGGGAGAAATCACTTTCAGATCAAGCATCAACGTCCAGATGCTGACATCGAAATTGATAGCGCCGGCCTCTCCCTCAAAATCATCATACCAGTTGAAATTACCTTCAACAGCTAGATGTTTAAACAAGTTGTATCCGGCAAAAAGATTGAAACCCCAGGCGTTGTCAATGGTATCACTGCCGGCAAGCTTTTTCACGTCGCCATCGTCGAAGTCCTCCACTGCATAGCTCAAACCGGCACCGGCAAAGAACCTGCGATCCTCAGCGACTGCTTCAGAGCTCAAAGTAAAAGATAATGCCCCAATCACGATCGCCATATATGTGAGAAATTTCCTCATCTCAACCTCCTATCAGGTATCCAGGGTCAATTTCTAACAAAAATCTCATTTAGCAGTCAAGAAGTTAGCAAGACAGCCTTTTCGATCCATAAAAAAAGACAGAGCCAAAAACCGGCCCTGCCTTTACTGTCATCCGCCATCCGGCAAAGGTTGAACAGCCCGACAGAAAAGATGCACGCACATCTGAGAAACCATTTATAGACCCATAATTGGGCCCTGCTCAGTTAAGGCGGTCAATTATTCCGTGATCTCGATATCCTCAATATCGGGCAACTCAATTTCCTTAGACGCCGCCACCAGGCAAGCGATGGCTGCAAATAAACAATATATAGCGGCCAATGCCACAATGATGAGTAATATTTTAAGTATGGTCTATGCCCCCTTTATGTCGTTAATGCAAACCTTGGATTTACTTCTGGTTGAAACTCGTTTTTCTGTCAAAGCCTTTGCTGCGGTCTATTCATCTCGTTGACATCAACGGGTGCTTTTAACAATTGATCCACAGGATTCACCAGTTTTAGGCCCTTTGTTTTCAAAATGGATAAGCTAATCTTATAATGTCCTTTAAAGGGCTCATGATTTTGTTTGGTAATATTGTTTATTTCTGCTCTGACATATTTGACCCTCCTGGTTTTCTCGACTGTCCAATATTTCATATCCATTACCGAACCGACATCCAGGAGTTTTAAAACAGAAGAATTTTTACTAACAAAAAAGCATCCCTGGTGGTCATCGATTTGTCTGAGCTTAAACTGATATCCAAGATCGTCACTGCTAATTTTGATTTCGGCCCGCAGATGGCTATCGGTTTTTCTTAAGTGTAGATATCGGTTTTCAACCGGATTGCTTGCGATAATGTGTTGAACCATGTTCCTCCTTTCCTATTGACCCGTCTGGTGGGTGTTACCTGAATAAAATATTTATGTTAGTGCATGATTTATAATCCATGCACGCTTCATATTTGGATCTCAATCTCTTGTGATATTTTTTCGTTCAACCGTGCCCTGGTCCTGGTCTCGTCTACGGTCGAATCCGCCCCGGCGATCAAATCCTTTTCTGCGATCTCTGCCGTTTCTTCTTTCAGCTATTTCGTTTTGCAAAAACTTCCGTCGCCTTTTGGACTCCCGGTCGTCTTCTTCATTAGGTGGTTTACGCATGTAAGCTGCACCAGGTATTCGTGAGTTATAATGAAAACTCTTTTTAATGAGTTTTTGCGGTAAGCTTCTACAAGCTTGATAATTTAACCGCAGACATTGAATGCTGGCAGGCGGGCAGCAAGGCGGTAATTTGGCAGTTTAATTAAATTCCTCAGGGCGCGACTATGAATCTTTAGAACTGTTAAAGATCCTTTGGCCCCCTGCTAAAAAGGGACTGCAAAATCCATGCAAAATTTGGAGGCAAAAATTAAATTAAAAACATCTAAATGATTACGGGCGCTTACTTTAATGGCTTCAAAGCGGTACCTGATTGTTGTGAAAAAAATTGGTCAAAGAATAGGTAATTGTTTACCCAATTAAAATTTGACACGACCCCGTCTTTATCTTAATATTCCCCCGGAAAAAGAGGAATTCTCATCAATCAATACAGTACCTGCTCAAAAAGGAGGGAACCCGTGAAGATGGATACGGATAAGAACCGGATCTTCCTTGAAGACCTCGGAGAGGTTGTCATGTCGCGCGGTGGAAAAGACATATGGCTCGTGAAAAGGATTACCGAGCACGACGCCTTTCGCGACCGGTGCCTCCCGGACCGGATTTATGTAGTTGATTTTCCCGGCCGAGGATCTGGCGAGGAATTTCTACTCAGCCGCCAGGCCTGCGGGCCTGAAAAATTCCTGATGATAAAAGAAGTGGGCCACGACATGATTCGGCTTTTCGAAAGGATGTTCGATGGCAAGGTGGCGCAGTTTGTCATCCTCTGGGGCGGGCGCCCGCTTGACCTGTTGGACGCCAATCCTCCTCTCCAACGGTCCGGGCTTCTCGACACCACCTACATCAAGCTTACGCGGGTTGAAGACGGCGCGGGTTTTCGCGGCTGGAATATCGTGGAGAGCTCTTTTGTGGGCGAATGGTGGCAGGACGAAACCTGGATTATTATGGAAGAGTGCATTGCTTCGGGCCAAACGCTGAACTATTTTGTCGAGGAGGCCTTGCAGCACCACCGTCCTAAAAAGATATTTCTTTTTCCGGTTTGCGCCAGCCTCGAGGGTTTGGAGGGAATCTGCCGCATATGCAGCGATCACGGAGTCGAACTCATCCCCGTTTTCAACGGGGCGCTCATTGAGGTGGCCGCAGAAGGTGTGTCATTACCTTTCACCGATCTGGGACTTCAACCTCGCACCGTCGTCACACGACACTTCTACCAGGACCTGCATGACCGCTACCTGGGAACACCCCTTTGCTGGGTGGGTGACATCGGCGACTCCATTTACAAGCCCGATGAGCATCTCATCGAGACCCTCGCCGATATGCTGGCCGTGGGGATGGACTTTGACCGGGAAGACTTCTCACTCTGGAGTCCTATCGTGCGTTCAGAGAAATTCCTTGTCCGGCTTCAGGATGAACACCCGAATGTTTTCAAACAAGTTGGACACTACCTTAGCCCCTGATTGAGCGACAGCCGCGTAATCAGGTGTTAATGGTTAGAACCTATCTCAAAAATGCGTCTAAGGGCCCAGGGCGGTGTTGCCCCGCGAATTGAAATACTCACGTACTCCGTGTACGCTCCGGTTTCAATTCACGGGACGCCTAACCCTGAACCCTGATCCACATTTTTGAGATAGGTTCTTGTTAACTGGATGGCTGGTTTTGGACTTTTGATGTCTTTAAACGAATAATCAATAACCAATAACATCGAATTGAGTTTGGACTCAATTCGAGTCTTTCGGCCAGCGAAAATCCACATCGCTCGTTTTATCTCCCAGTTCCAGCCGGCTAATAACCGGTGGCGTTTCTGCAATGACGGTGCCGCGGCGTATTACAAACAATCTGGCGGGCTTCAATCGCAGAGCTTCCTGCGGGTCCCTGGCCTGCAGAATAACGATATCCGCATTGCATCCCGGCCCGATTCCATAGTTTTCAATCCCCAGAGTTCTGGCACCGTTGGTGGTGACCGCCTCGAAGATCTGTCGCAATTGATCGACGCCGGTCATCTGGGCCACATGCAGCCCCATGTGGGCAACCTCTATCATGTCGTACGAGCCGAAGCTGTACCAGGGATCCATCAGCGCATCGTGGCCAAAGGCCACATTGATCCCGGCTTGCATGAGCTCTTTCACGCGCGTCATCCCTCGCCGCTTGGGATAGGTGTCGTGGCGTCCCTGCAGCGTAATATTGATCAGCGGATTGGCCACAACGTGGATGCGGGCCTCGGCCATCAAGGGCAATAGCCTGCTCACATAGTAGTTATCCATGGAATGCATGGATGTCAGGTGCGAGCCGGTAACCCGTTCCTCAAGCCCTAATCGCTGAGCATGGAAGACCAGCGTTTCGATGTGGCGGGAGAGGGGATCGTCACTCTCGTCACAGTGCATGTCCACCTGCAGCCCGCGTTCAGCTGCCAGTTCGCACAGGGCCTTTACGGACGCAGCTCCTTGCTCCATGGTCCTTTCAAAGTGGGGGATTCCACCAACAACATCGACCCCCATATCTAAAGCGCGCTCCAGGTTCGCGACACTTCCGCGGTGACGAAAATACCCATCCTGAGGAAAGGCCACCAGTTGCAGGTCGATGTAAGGCTTGATCTCGTCGCGGATCTCTAAAAGGGCATTTACGGCTAAAAGGCTATCGTCGCTGACGTCCACATGGCTGCGGATTGCCAGGGTGCCGCGGGCAATGGCCCAATGGCAAAGCTCCCGGGCGCGGGCTTTGATATTTTCAACCGTAAGATGCGGTTTTAACTCCCCCCAGAGTTCGATGCCCTCTAACAGCGTACCGCTCTCATTCACACGCGGCTGGCCATAGGACAGGGTTGAATCCATGTGAAAATGGCTGTCCACAAAAGGCGGTGTGGCCAATCGGTCGGTGGCATCGATCTC
>JAUVTR010000163.1 GCA_030601425.1 Desulfobacterales bacterium | reverse complement strand
GACCTTACGTGGTTTTTGCAGATTGTCTATCAACTTCTCGATGCTGTAGCAGCCCTTGATGTTCTTTCCTTTCGCTTTCCCGTTGATGAAATCATCAACCTTGTGGGTTGTTCGATTATAAACTGCTACCGAGAATCCGTGGTCCTCCATATTGAGAACCAGATTCTCGCCCATAACCGCCAGCCCGATCAGTCCCATGTTTTGTTTTGCCATTCGAATACTCCTTTACGAGTTAGTAACAAAATCTATGCTTTGATTGATAGCGGCCTTTAACGCTTCAATTTCCATTCGTTGAACCTCTTTGGCAAAAGGCTCAAAGGAAACATCTCCTTTATAACCCAGCTTAATCAGCAGTTCTAGCTGCTCACGGTTTTTTAGATTATCTTTATCGGTTATTAAGATGCGGTGATCATCCTTATACTGATTAGATGGAATATCACTTTCCACGCCAGACACATGCACGAGCCCTGTATAGGAGATATCATAATTATGTTCTAAGGTATCAGCGGTATCGGGTCCCAGATAATGATGAAAAGTGTCATGAACAATTTTATAGTTGCTGCCACCCGATTCCTGAATCGCCTGCAGGGCGATAACCTTTGATCGCAGTGAGCATCCCTCAAATCCGAGCGGTTCTACGTAACCCCATATACCGCTGTCTTCAAAAAAGGGTCTAAAGGCTATTAATGCGGTTACGGTTTCCTTGATCATTACTGCTGGATCCCTTTTATCGATGGCATCATTGTTGGGAACCAACACGATCGCCTCACAGCCAATCGCAACTGAAAGGCGGATCAATTCTTTTAATTCCGCCAAAACCTCTGGTAAGATGGTGCCCAGATTAAACTTTTGCAAGGCGTTAATCGTAAGTATTTTAATATCGTACTTTTCCGATAATCCCTTTGCCTGCTTGGGCGAATAGGGGTCAATGATACCGATTCCCGGAAGATCGTTGCGTAATTCGATCTTATTCAACCCCATATCCGAGCTTAATTTAAAGAATTCTTCAAGGCTTGCGGCTGGAAAAAGGATTCTGTTTAGGCTTATTTTTGATCGACGCATCATACGACTCGCACCTCCTGTATGTTAAGAGAAAAATTATGATGGAATCAGAGATAAGTCAAGTAGGGTTAAAATACCAATCAACAAACCCAAAAATGTTGCGCTTAAAATATGAATTTTCTCATTGGGTAGTCGTGATTATTGCCTTGACACATTGAACGCTTTTGGTGATATTCGGCTAGTTTCTAAAAACAAGAGTTTATGGTTTGGAGAACATTTGGCGCTAACATTCAGGGCAAAAAAAAATTAGATCACAGGATTGAAAATGATCTGTAAAATTACAGTAAACTTATTATTTAGGAGGAAAAAATGAGCAATAAACCTTTAACGACCAATCAGCCCGATCTTTTTTTTGAGGACACTGCCGTGGGTCGGATGAAGAAGGAGCTCTGGGAAGCCAGCGATACCCAGATCGACCAATGGTTGGCGGACTATGATATACCGTCGCCACCGGAGTGGAGCAAACCGGGCAGCTACATCCAAACAACCGTTCGTCATGAGCTTATCGAAAACCGGCGCAAGAATGACATTGTTCTTATCCCGGTGGGCTCCACCGAAAACCATGGTATGCATACGATCAGCGCCATGGACACGTTTTTCGTGACCGCAATTTGTGAGGGTGTCAGACGTTTTACCGCCAAACGCGGGGCACCTGTCAGTATTGCGATGCCTCCGTGGAGTTACGGCTGTCATCCCTATCACCACATTGGCATGCCGGGCACCATAATCATTCGCGAAAATGTTGCCCGCGAGTTTTTGATTGATGTGATGCTGGGTTTATGGAACGACGGCTTCCGCAAGCAGATTATTATCAATAATCATGGTCAACTTTGGGTGCTGGAGGCCGTCATTCAACAGTTCACCAAACGCTATCAAATTCCGGGTCTTTTCCGGGTCATTGACTGGCATCGTGCCGTTCGCGAATTCTTCCGGACCAAGGAATTTGGCGGGAAGTTTGATACAACCTTCATCCATGCCGATGAGGCTGAAACCTCCCTGGGACTTCTCCTGTTTCCGGATATGGTTCATATGGATCAGGCCGTTGAGACCGAAGTTCAACCCCTTATGCCCGGCGGGCATATGGATACGTCTGTTGATGCTTATGGCCGGGCCAGCCGCTGGTCGGAGTGTGAGGGGCACGCACCCATAGAGATTAAAGGGACCCCGGAAGGGGTGGTCGGCAAACCCACACTGGGAGACGCCGAAAAGGCCAAGCGCCCGGTATTGGCAATCTTGAAATATTTGACGCTTCTGATCGAAGAAACCCTGGAAGCATTTCCTGCGGGTACGGCGCCGCCAACCGAAAAGGTAACGTTGCGTTCAGAAAAGGAAATGGCACCTTATTTGAAGGAGCCAATGAGCGACGGCTGGAAATCGGTATATGCCTTGCCCAAAGTGGGACCTTTTTAGCGGTGTGAAATTTTAAAGAGCGGGTATAAAATTTTTATACCCAAGGAGCATATTATGGATCATATGAAAACGGTGACACTTTTTGCGGATTGGGATCCCAAGCCGGATTTCAAGCTTGGTTCAAAGGATATCGAGGGCAAGTTGAGTTATCTGGGCAGCCAGGTTTGGAGAAATCCAAGTATGAAAATCGTTGACAAAGCCATTCCAAAACCCGGCCCGGGCCAGGTGATTGTTAAGGTCAAAGCCTGTGGCATTTGCGGCAGTGATGTTCACATGGCGCAGGCGAAACCGGACGGTTATATCTACTATCCGGGGCTGACTGCATTTCCGTGTACATTGGGGCACGAGCTTTCCGGGGAGGTGGTTGAGGCTGCAGCTGATGCGATCAATCGTCGTACCAATCAGCCATTTGAAATTGGCGAACCCGTCTGTGCCGAGGAAATGGCCTGGTGCGGGATCTGCCGTCCCTGTGCGGACGGATACCCCAACCACTGCGAACGTCTTCAGGAAATCGGCTTTTCCATAGACGGTGCATTTGCGAATTACATTGCGCTGGACGCCAAGTATTGCTGGAGCCTGCATGAACTCGTGGATCGTTACGATGAAGAAAAAGCCTTCATGCTGGGTAGTTTGGTGGAGCCTAGCAGTGTTGCATACAACGCGGTGATCGAACGTGGCGGCGGTATTCGGCCCGGCGATTCGGTATTGATTTTAGGGAGTGGCCCGATCGGTGCTGCTGCTTGCGCCGTACTGAAGGCGGCAGGTGCAAGCAATGTCATCATGTCGGAACCCTCCAAAGAAAGGGCTGAAATGGCCAAAAAACTGGGAGCCAACCATGTAATTAACCCCACTGAAGGAAATGCAGGCGAACGCGTTCTGGATATTACCAAAGGTGGGGGAGTAAGTCTTATCCTGGAAGCCACCGGCCTGCCGGATAGGGTCTGGGGTGATATTGAAAATGTGATTTGGAACGGCCGAACATTGAACACAACCGTTGTGATCGTGGCGCGGGCGGACGCAAAAATACCGGTAACCGGTGAAGTTTTTCAAGTCCGGCGGGCCAAAATTGTGGGATCCCAAGGGCATTCGGGACACGGCAGTTTTCCCCGGGTGATTTCGGCGATGGCAGCCGGGATGGACATGACGCCGATCATTACAAAGAAAATCACCTTGAAACAAGTTCCGGAAAACATCGAATTGCTTCAGACCGACCGTAAAGAATGCAAGATAACCGCCGTTATGTAACATTTGCTGAATGACTTCTACAAAATTTTGCCAAGAAAGCTACGCGAAACCTGTAATTGATCACGTGAGGTATTAGATGAAGCTGGCCGTTACGACGACCCCCAGTGAAGCCCGTTTTGCACCCATCTTGCTGCGCGGTCCTATATCGGAAACATTTGCGCTTGCATCACAATATGGGTATGACGGTATTGAGGTTCATTTACGTGATCCGCATGATGTGGATTGGGAAGAGATCGTTGAACTGTCTCAGCGGTGTTCTTTACCCGTCACCACATTGGGTACGGGTATGGCTGCGGGAATGGATGGCTTGACGTTCACTGATGCCAAAGCTGAGGTTCGTTTTCAGGCCGTCGAGCGTGTGAAGGAACACATCCAGCTTGCAGCCCGCTTGGGATCAGCCGTGACGATCGGCGTGCTTAACGGGAACCTGGGGGACCCTGTTGAACAAGCCGCCCAACGCCGCGAGCACCACTTTGTCTGCCTAAAGGAATGTTGCCACGCGGCAGCTGATGTGGGTGTGTCCCTTTTTCTGGAACCTTTGAACCGTTATGAATGTGACTGGCTCAATACGACCGAAGAAGCGCTGTCTGTTATCGAGCAACTCGGCACCACTAATTTGAAATATCTTGCCGACACCTACCACATGAACATAGAGGAAGTAGATATTGCTGCCAGTATTCGTCTCGCCGGCAGCTCCTTAGGTTACATCCATCTGGTTGACAGTAACCGCTGCGGGCCCGGACAAGGTCATTTACCATTTCGCGAAGTGCTGAAGGCCTTGATTGATGTTGGCTATGATGGATATCTGTCATTTGAATGCCTTCCTAAACCTGATGCGGTTAGCGCCTTAAAAAGCGCACTAAGCTATGTAAAGAAGCTTTTGACCGAATTAGCCGACAGAGGAAATTAATGGTTCACGTTGCGGAATGCCATTCCTGTCGTCAGCCTTGCTCCCCGTTTTATCGGGGACTTTGAAAAAGGCATTGATTACAAAGGCGACCTTTCCTTATTTGAGAAGTCTTTAAAACACCACATGGCGGTTGCAGATCAATTCTTGAATTCGCCCGGGATCGCTTCGAAACTGATCGGGAAAGTTATCATTTATCAACGCAAATACATCAGGTGCCGGCAGCAGGTGAAATTGAAGATCATGAGTTGGAAAGGATCTACCTGGATCAAAATCATGGAAGACAGATTCTGCACGTAACTTTTGGATCCGTATTAACTCAAAAAACCCATGATAATTATACATTTCGGGAAAGCATCCGAAAGATCTTGCGACAAAACCAAAACCTTCATGAAGCGTTCCTCGAAAATCACCTGGGAAGACACCTAAAACTGCTCTTGAGCTTTTAGTCTCTTAATAATTATTTTGGGGCTTTTTATGGCAAGCTGTTTTTCAAAACGTAAATATTAGAATTTATGTAATAGTTGGAAATGCCTAAAATGATCTAAAGTGCCTAAAGTTTTGGAATTCTATCTATTTTATATAAAAAGACGGAGCGACACCTTAACCCTGAACTCAGAACCCAGAACCTGTGAACCTTGAACCTCGTTTGGGTTAGCGTTGGATGCGCGCTGAGCCGCCCTTTGCAAAGGCCCGTACCTGCTCAACGGTCGCCATGGTGGTATCACCCGGGAAGGTGGTCAAAAGCGCACCGTGAGCCCAACCCAGCTTGAGTGCCTCATCCGGCGACTCGCCCGTTAGAAGTCCGTAGAAGAATCCGGATGCGAATCCGTCCCCACCACCGACGCGATCGAGAACGTCAAGCTCGCAGACCGGAGCGACGTGGGTCTGGCCGTTGATCCAGGCCACTGCGCTCCAGCTGTGCCGGTTAGTCGAGTGAACTTCACGTAGGGTTGTCGCAACAATCTTGATCTGCGAATGCTGCTCCACGACCCGATCGATCATCCCGAAAAAGATACTCGGGTCGAGTTTGGATTTGGCGGTGACTGCCGGGCCGGGGATACCGAGCCCTTTCTGCAGATCCTCCTCATTACCGACGAGGATGTCGACGTTTTCCACGATGCGTCTGATGACCGCCTGGGCGCGATCCAGGCCGCCGGAGATCTTCCAGAGTTTCGCGCGATAGTTCAGATCGAAGGAAACCACCGCGCCGGCGGCCTTTGCCGCCTGCATGCCTTCGATGATGACTTCCGCCGTTGTCTCCGAGAGCGCAGCGAAGATGCCGCCGCTGTGGAACCAGCGCACGCCGTCGTTGAAGACCGCGTTCCAGTCGAAGTCGCCCGGCTTCAGCCGCGCCGCCGCCTCGTTACAGCGGTTGTAAAAAACAACAGGCGCGCGCACGCCCTGGCCACGGTCGCTATAAACGGCGGCGATGTTTGGGCCGCTAACACCGTCGTGCTCGAAGCGCTTGTAGAAGGGCTTGACGCTCATGGCCTTTACCCGCTCAGAGACCAGTTCGCCGAGTGGATAGTCCACCATTGCCGTAACGATGCCGGTCTGCAGACGGAAACAATCCGCCAAGTTGGCGGCGACGTTAAACTCGCCGCCACTGACGTGGATTTGGCACCTGTTGGCCTTGCGGAAAGGAACGATTCCCGGGTCCAAGCGGTGGATAAGGGCGCCCAGAGATACGAGATCCAGTGCACCCTCCTGACGGATATTCAGACCGTACTTCATTTTGCGCTCCTTTTGGTGTTGATTGTTTGAGTCTAACGATCTTTGGATCCACTCGTTTAGCAAGCTTCAAGATTGCTGTGCATTTATTTTCACCAATACATCTTTCATGGTCCCTCGAAACGGGCCCGGCGATTCCAGTTTCAACGACACCAAAGCGGCGGCAAATTTCAGAGCTTTAGAAGGCGCATCACCCTGTGTCCTGCGCGCAAGATAACTGCAAAAGAGAGTATCGCCTCGTCCCGTACGCCCATTTACTTTGCGTGGGGTCAAGGGTGCCCTGTATATATTCTCTTTACACGCAAGTACAAGTTCATCGTTATGAGAAATCACCACCTCTTTAGGACCCATTGCCGCCATTTCCAGAGCGGCTTCAGCCAGATCTGTTTTCGTGGTGAGAATTTCGGCTTCAGTCGCATCCGCCTTTAAATAAGTCACTGATTTTAACGTCTGCTCCACTTCATCCGATTTTTCGAAAACCATTTTTGTATCTCGGGAAACGCGCAGAAACCCTTGAAGGTCGAGTCCGACTTCAGCTATTCGCGTCATGGACTGCACGGTTTGTAACGGAATTTCTCCTCTGATCAAGGCGGCGGCATGGATAATTTTGGTGGATAGTGTGGGAAGATTTTCCGGGGAAAACGCATCAGTTGCTGCCAGACAAGTGCAGGTCCGGCACTCCTTATCACTTGAAGGATAAACATTTCGTATGGCGGTTGTTTTTTTTGTAGGCAAAACCCAAACAGGAATTTGTTCATCGCAAAACTGATCGAGTAAGTGATGATCTTCTTCGGCTAATTTGGTGATAACGCCCACACTGCTACCCGAGCGTTTGGCAGAAAAAGCCCCGTAGGTAACTGCACCGCCTATGGATTTCTCATTCCGGTCTGTGTAAATGTTTTCATCTTTGGATATCGCACCGACCAATACCAAGTCAAGCGCTTGGTCATTACAACTTTCTGACATGGCTCAACTCACACGTATATTCTATTGTTTCTAATGTTGCGTCCCGTAAGTAATTTATAAAACACGGTCCTATTTTAGGTTTCGCGTGTGTCAGATAACAGATAACAGATGGCAGATGACAGAAGTCGGATGACCGAAAACAGAAACACTCTGCCCTTTGCCTTCGACTCGGCTGCCTTCGACAGGCTCAGGCCCCGAGCATGCCGAGGGGAGCTCGTCGCAGGCTGTCATCTGTTTTCTGTCCTCTGTATCTTCCTGCCGCAGTATAATCTCCTGAAGATCAATCCGAATTGGAGGTGGCATTGAAACTGTCAGGATGGTTATCAGCCGGAACATTATTATGGAAAGCGGAATATGCTATCCCTGTTTTGGGAGACAGTCAATATGTTAAATTTCTTGACACAAAAACTGAGCACTATATACTGGAGCCCGGCCATTCTGAGTAGGGAGCCCATAATAATTTTAAAAAAAAGGAGGTTCTTATGAAAAGAGTGATATTTACGTCGCTGCTTGTTGCAGTTTTCGTATTTAGTGGTTTTTCAGCCAGCCATGCTGCAGCTAAGGTTCTCCATATTTACGAAGCCTTCGATACGGGAGAAGCAAAATATTATATTGATGCCTTTGAAAAAGAAACAGGAATCGATGTCGTCTTCGTAAGAATGTCTTCCGGTGAGGTTTTGGCCAGGGTTGAAGCCGAAGCCGCAAACCCGCAGGCCACGGTATGGCACGCCGGATCCAATACGTCCCATATAAATGCGGCTTCAAAAGGTTTGCTTGCCCCTTACAAACCCAAAACAGATTTCGAACTGACAGACTCGCTGCATGCCAAAGACTGGGCCTGGACAGGGTTTTATTCCGGCGCCATCGGA
>JAUVTR010000151.1 GCA_030601425.1 Desulfobacterales bacterium | reverse complement strand
CATAACCGCAATCCAGGCATGTAACGATTCGATTTGATTTGTAATCTTTAAAATCGGAAGAAGATCAATCCGCCCAAACACCGCTAAAATAATCACCGGCCTATCCGCTTGAAATCTGATTAATATATCGGCAGGATTGGGGAGACACTTGAATGGATTTTTTAATAATGACGAAAATTTGGATAAATCTGGAAGGCTTAGCTTTTTAATATCGAACAAGGAATTATGAATTCTGAAATAATGCGGGCCACTGCTTGGCGTGATGTAGATTTAGTGAGGGCGGGAGCCCGCTTGATTTGGGTCGGCACGGTGGCCGACCCTACTTTTTAAATGTAAACTGGCCTAAAAACGGTTGGATCCTGTTCGAGGGTACGGCGTAATCTGGCGCAAAAACGGAGCGTACACGGCAGTACGTGAGTATTTTGCGCCAGATTAGAACACCGCCCTCGGACAGTAGACAATTGTTTTTAGGCCAGTTTTAGAGTTTGTAGAGCAGATCAATATATCTCTCCAATAAACGCCCCACCAGGCTCCGAACCGGAAAATTGGCAGCCATGCCATAAATCGGCGCCATGCCGCCATTTCTGGCTGGATTTTTGCGGACAGCGTCAACAGCGGCTTTTAAATCATCAATAAATCTTTCGGCGACACCTGGCTGGGTATGCCTAAGCGTCACGCAGATGTGGACACAGGAGGGATGGTGCAGACCGTTTAAACTCCAACTTCTGGAACTCATATAATCCATCACCTGGTAAATATTCAGGGTTTTGGAACCAAAGGCAATGACCCAAAGGGGATTGCCCAAAATATGTAGATCGGAAATTTCTTGAATCCCTTTTTTTATTATCGAAGCAGTCTCCAGGATTTTTTTGCTCGCTGCCATATAGCCTTTTTTTCCCGTTGTGATCATAGCCGCCCAGCAGGCGGCACTCAGGGCTCCGGGGCGACTGCCGGCAAAGGTGGGCGAAAAATAAAGCCCTCCCGGCCAATCGCTTGATGTAAAATACTGATAACGGCGCAAGGCCAACCCCCGATATAAGATGACAGACGTCCCTTTGGCCGCATATCCATATTTATGGGTGTCGGCAGAAATTGACGTAACCCCGGGCAATCTGAAATCAAAAACCGGAACTTCCCACCCAAGCTTTTCCGCCCACGGCAAAATAAAACCCCCCAGGCAGGCATCCGTGTGGAATCCAATTCCTTTTTCTTTGGCCAACTCAGACAGTTCCGCAATCGGATCCACCATCCCGTGGGGAAATGAAGGGGCCGACCCGACGATGACAATGGTATTCCGGGAGACGGCTTTTCGGGCTGCAGCCACATCGGCCCTGTAATCAGCATCCACAGGTATGCGTTTAAGCTTGATTTTAAAATACGCGGCCGCCTTCTCAAATGCGGCATGCGCGGTGACCGCAACGATCATCTCCGGCCGCATGATCTTTTTTTGATCTCTGGCCCAATCCCGGTACGTCTTCATCGCCAGTAAAATACTTTCGCTGCCACCCGATGATACCGCCCCGCAGATTTCTTGATCCGCATCCGATGGGTTAACGGCCGTTTCAGCACCCAGCATTTTTGCTGTCATGGAGATAATTTCAGATTCGTATTTCGCACTGCTGGGCCACAAATCTGAGTGCAAGGGATTGCTCTGGGAATTGAGAGCGTAGACCTGATTTAAAAAATTGATGTGATCTGCATCGCCGTGATAGACAGCACCTGAAGCATATCCTTCCTGCCACCTGGAATCCTCTATGCCGGTTAGGGTTTGCATCTCCTTTAAGATATCTGATTTTGCGCGCCCCTTTTCCGGCAGGTCAGCATATGTATCGAATTGTTCTCGATAAGGTTTCACACTGTGCTCAAGGTCATGAAGCAGCGCAGCATATTCCTGGTCAATTTTTTTTTCTATTGAAGGCAGCTTATTAATTCGGTTGAATAACCAGGTAGCAATCCGGGGATTCACCCGGCCAATAAAGCTTTCGTTGATGCGTTTAATATCCATCGGCGCTAACCTCGATTCAGGCGTTTATAGATTTTTTTGTTTTGTTTATATAAATTCAGAAATTCGCGGTATAATTTATCATAGAGTTTGTGGTTTTTAGGATCCGGCTTATAGGTATTGGCGATTTGAACCTGATCGGGAATGTCATTGAACGTAAGGTAGCCCAGAGAGACAGAAGCCAGAAATGCAGCGCCACGTACATTGGCCAGGATGGGGTCTTTGACCTGCTTGATGGTACGATTAAAAACGTCTGCGAAAATTTGACACCACACATTGGAATTGGCACCACCACCGATAATATGGATGGGATCCAACCGTCGCTGAATGAACTTTTCCACATATCCAAGCAGCCACCTCGAATTATAAGCCACACCTTCGAAAATTGCCCTTACAAGATGTTGCCGCGTCGTTCTTAAAGAAATATTAAAAATAGCCGAACGAACAGAATCGTTTTCAATCGGTGTGCGCTCACCGTATAACCAGGGCGTGAAAATCACCCCGCCACTACCGGCAGAAGTATTTTGGGCAATCTCGTCAAAAATCTTATAGACATCCGGGAGCTTTGACTCATTCAGAACCTGGTCGGGGTGATATAAAATATTGTCTCTTAGAAAGTTCAGGCAGGCGCCGGCCGCTTCCTGTTCATTGGCGATAAAATAGCGTTCTGGAATCGCCGAAGGCAGAGATGCAATATTGTGAAATAAATCTGTTTTTTTAAAGGGCACGTGACATGTGATCCAGGATGAGGATCCGATATATAAATGTCCTTCAAAATCTCTCACCGCACCGGAGCCAATAGCCGCACTATGGATGTCCGGTGTTCCCATTATGACTTGGACATTCTCATTCAAGCCCAGTTCTTGGGCAACTTCTTTTTTAAGCGGACCCAGTAGGTCAGTGGCAGATTTGAGGTTTGGAAATTTCTCGCGCACGACACCTGACATGCGGATGAGCTGGTCGTCATAAACAATTTGGGCGAGATTGCGGTTATCGGTTAGCCAATGGAGGGCAATTGAGTCGAAGGAGGCGGCATACCGGCCGGTAAACTTAAGATTAATAAAATCCTTGGGCTCCAGGAATTTAAAAGCCTGACGATATATTTCAGGAAATTCGTTTTTTAGGAATAAAATATGGGCAATCGGATCTTTTCCGGCATGTCCCGGTGCACCGCCGGTCAGGCTGAGCCATCGTTTAAGTTTCCGGATATTGTAACCTTCAATTTTGATCAGACCGCTTGTGATTTCTTCAATATAGCGGCTTCCCCGGGTATCCATCCAGATGATGGCATTTGATAGCGCCTGGCCGTTTTTATCGACAGCAACGGTTCCTGACCATTGACCGGTGCAACTCACACAAACAATATCTTCAACCGCCACCCATTTTTTCTCAAGAACTCGTTTGGCAGTGTTTATGATGGCTTGCCACCATTGGTCCGGCTTTTGCTCGGCACCACCGTCGGGCAAAACAAGCAGTTCGATGCCTTCAAATTCGTAATCAACCACCTCGCCGCGCGTGGAAACCAGAGCCGTTTTAGGTCCCGAAGTTCCAAGGTCAATGGCCAGAATATATTTTTCAGAGGTGGCTGTCACTTTACTCGGTAGATTTTCAACCGGATCGAATTACCTGCCTATAGCCTGAGCCGGCCGTTGGATCAAATCTGATTCCTCCTTGAGCTTTTCCTTACGCACATGGTTAATTTTTTCATGCACGGCTAAAAAAGCATTCACAACCTCCGGATCGAAATGTTTGCCCTTTAAATCGATTATCATATTCTTGGCTTTATCATGGGAATAAGCTTCTTTGTAAAATCGTTTGGTTGTCAGTGCGTCATAGACATCTGCCAAGGCAATAATACGGGCAGACAAGGGGATCGCCTCTCCTTTTAGTCCCCGTGGATAACCGGACCCATCCCATTTTTCATGATGATTGAAAGCGATTTCCTTTCCCATCGCCAGGAAGGATTTGCCCTCAATCTGTGATTCGATTTCCTTTATCGCATTGCCTCCCATTAGCGTATGGCGCTTAATGATATCAAACTCTTCTTTTGTAAGCTTTGCAGGCTTTAGCAACAATGCATCCGGGCTGCCGACTTTGCCGATATCATGTAAAATGGAAGACTGGTAAATATCGTCAATGTATTGCTGATCGATGCGGTCGCTAAATTTGGGATTCATGGAAAGTTCCTGTGCAATGATTCGCGCATACTCCCGGATTCTTTCCAGATGGGTGCCGGTACCTTCATCCCTGTATTCGGCAAGCTTGGCCAGGCCCAGGATTGTTGCGGTTCGCGCTTCATGAACTTTACGGTAAGATTCCAGCAAGTCCATTTCCATTTTCTTTTTTTCGGTCCTGTCCCGCAGCACGCCTCGATATCCGATTGGCAGGCCTCTTGAATCCCGCAACAAAGAAACCGAGGCCTCAATATACAAAGTCGCGCCATCGATATTAAACTCACAGTCAAAGGCTTTAACCGGTTTGCCGGTGCGCCGACATTCCAAAAATGTTTCATAAACCAGTCCGGCATTCTCATCGTCCATAAAATCCCAAAAGTTCATGAATCTTAGATCTATTTTGGGGACTCCTAAAGTTTTGCTCATCGAATCATTTACAAAAACGAAATAACCCTCAAAGTCGACTTCATAGTAGCCTTCTTCGATGCTTTCGAGAATGGTTCGATATTTTTCCTCACTTTCTTTTAAAGCTTCCACTGCTTTTTTGCGTTCATTAATGGTAAACTGTACGTGAGAACCAAACATCAAAAAAAGACAAAATACGATTAAACGGGGCCAGACTTCACTGATATTCGGTCCGAATATTTCTTCATAAAAGCTGATTTCTTCCGGAGAAAAAACGTTTAAAAGAGACTCCAGTGCCCAGTACAAAGCCCCCAGAAAGATTCCGGTCAGCACCATATAATCGGCCATATCAACCCGATTTTGAAAAAGCTTTTTGAATTTATTCATGGAGTCACTTCCCGAAGAAACTATAAGCTATCTCAAAATTAACAATTCATCTTCGACGACAGAGAAAAAAAGTTGCAAAGGTGCTCTAAAGTTAGAAGTGCCTAAAATGACTAAAATGAGCTAAAATGCCTAAAGTTGAGGAATTCAACCCATCGGAAGCCTCCCTTAGAGAACTTCCCTTCGAGAGCCTCAGGGTCTAACGACAGAGTCGAATGACTGGGTCGATCGATCATATTTACAATAAAAGATAGAGCGCAGCGAAACCATAACTTTAGGCATTTTAGATCATTTTTAATTTTAGCTCATTAATAGAGGATCTTGATGGGTCGCAATTCGACATATAATATTTTGATGTACTCCCACGACACTTACGGCCTCGGTCACATCCGCCGAACGATGGCGATCGCCACGCATCTTCTGGGACCCCGCATCAATATACTCATCCTGACCGGATCACCCATCGCCGGCCGTTTTTCGTTTCCCGAACAGATCGATTTTGTGCGAATCCCGGGAATGATTAAAAAAACCAACGATGAGTCTCTCCCGCTTTCGATTAAAATTAATGCCAGCCACGCGCTGGATATCCGCAAAAATATCATCACCGCCACCGCTAAAACTTTTCAGCCGCAACTTTTCATCGTGGACAAAGAACCGCTCGGACTGCGCAAAGAAGTGTTGCCGACATTAAAGTGGCTGCAGCGGTCCCTTCCCAATACCCGGACTATTTTAGGGCTCAGGGACATCATGGATGATGCCGCCACGGTTAAAAAAGATTGGCGGGAAAAAGGCGTGTACGAAATTTTACAAAACCTGTATGCCGAGATATGGGTTTACGGCAACCAGGACTTTTATAACCCGATTGAAGAATATGATATCCCAGAATCGATCAGTCAAAAAATGTACTTTACGGGATATATCCCGCGCAAGATTCCCGGCCCGGAAGCCGTCAGAAATATCCGCAAGGAGCTCGGCGTCAAGCCCGACGAAAAACTCGTAGTGGTGACCACCGGCGGCGGTGGCGATGGATATGTCGTCATGCGCACCTATGTCTCCATGCTTGAATCTGCTTCAAAACCGCTGCCGTTTAAGAGCGTATTGATCACCGGACCGTTTATGCCCAAGAATAAACGCAGAAAGATTTTCAAACGTGCCAGAAAGCATGGTGTGCGTGGCTATCATTTCTATCGGCAAATGGAAAAAATTTTTGCAGCCGCCGATTTGGTTGTCAGTATGGGAGGTTACAATACACTCTGTGAAATTTTGAGCCAGGGGACTCCCAGTCTTGTTATTCCCCGTGAGACACCGCGCAAAGAGCAGCTGATTCGGGCTCAGGCATTCAAACACCATAACCTGGTCGATTACATTCCATGGGCCCAATTAGAACCGACCATCATGCAGCAAAAAATTCTATCCTTCCTGGAAGCTCCCGAACCCTATTTGAAGGCTATTTCGCAATTTCGTTTTACCGGAATCGAAACCATGCAGCAGCGCCTTCGCGACTTCAGGTCCAAAAAATCATGAATTCCCCCAACCGACCTTTTTTGGGAATGATCCTGAAGGGCTATCCCCGGATTTCTGAAACATTCATCTCCAATGAAATCCTTTTGCTCGAGAAACTGGGTTTTCCCATCCACCTGTTTTCCATGCGCCGGCCCCGGGAAAACTTTACCCATCAAAGCGTTAACCAGATTCAAGCAGCCGTCGACTATCTGCCCGAGACCCTGTTGAGACCGCTGCCGCGCTTGATGTATCATAATTGCCTGCTGGCAGCTCAACGGCCTCGTATTTATTCCCGGGCCTTAAAAATAGCATTTCGACGCTTTTTAAGGACTCGCAAATCGGCTACACTCAAGCATCTGTTTCAGGCAGGCTATCTGGTTCAGCGTTTGATGCCCGGCCGGCGGGTCATCCATTTGCACGCCCATTTTGCGCATTCTCCGGCATCGGTGGCCATGTTTACGAGCATATTAAGCGGGCTGCCGTTCAGCTTTACTGCCCATGCCAAAGATATTTATACATCGGACCCCAGGCAGCTGAGGGAAAAAGCGGCGCTGGCAAAATTTGTGGTAACCTGCACCGAATACAACCGGCGTTATCTGATGGCGCTTTGTAACGGTGAGCCGGGTGCGATTCATCGGATATACCACGGCATTGATACCCGGCTTTTTTCGCTGAGCCCGGATGGGATTTCGCAAGCTGAAAAGCCTTATCGGATTCTGACTGTCGCCCGTCTGATTGCCAAAAAAGGATTGCCCACGGTCTATCGGGCCCTGAAAGTTTTGAAGGATAAGGGGATCGCTTTCAAGCATACCCTCATCGGTGATGGCGAAGATCGCGAAAAAATTTTAGCCGTGATAAAAGATCTGGGCCTGACCGCCCATACCCGGTGGCTGGGCACACAGCCCCATGAAGGGGTTCGGGATTATTACAAACGGGCGCATCTGTTTGTGCTGGGCTGTGAAGTGGCGCCCAACGGTGACCGGGATGGAATTCCCAATGTTCTTTTCGAAAGTATGGCCATGGGTGTACCGGTGGTGGCGACCCGCTTATCTGCCATTCCCGAGCTTGTGGAAAATGAAAAAACCGGATTGCTGGTGCCCCCCGGCCAACCGCAGCAGCTGGCCGAAGCTATGATAAAAATGCTGGTGGATGATGCGCTTAGAACCCGTGTCATACCGGCTGCCCGCCAGCGGGTCCTGCAGGACTTCGACAATAAAGTCCTCGTTAAAGAACTGGCATCAATTTTTATAAAGGCAGGGGTAAAGCCTAAGGCCTAAAGCATGGGGCATGGGGCATGGGGCAGGGAGTAAAAAATAAAGTTGCAGGGGCAATGGGCTTTTATAATTTAACATTTTGTTGGACAGTAGAATAAATAATTTAAGACAGCTAAAGGGAGGACCTAATGGCAACTAAATTTAGATTTCAGGATTTAAAGATTTGGCAGTCCGCAATTGAGATTGCAGATGAGCTTTTTGATATAGCAGATGATCTTGAGAAGAAAAAATTATTTCGTTTTGCCGAACAGCTCAGAGGATCAGGCATGTCCGTATCTAACAATATCGCTGAAGGTTCAGGTTCTTCATCCAAAAAGGATTTTAAAAATTTTCTAAATTTTGCCCGCAGATCTGCCTTTGAGAATGCCAACATTCTTATCATCTTAGAGAGGAGAAGCTTGATTAATGCGGTCCAACTCGATAAAAAATTAACAGATTTGAGCATTCTTTCTCGACAAATAACGAACTTTCAAAAATCATTGAAATAGAGGTAGTGCTCTTTGCCTGTCACTCAGGGAACAATGTCATCAACCCCATGCCCCATGCCCCATGCTAAACGCCGTCTTCGTATATTGTTCTACGCGCCGTTTAAACCGCTGGGGCATGGCCATCCCTCCGGCGATCTGGTAACGGCAACCGAAATCGTTGGCTATCTGGTCAAGCAGGGCCACGAGGTCATCCCGGCCAGCTCCCTGCGCTGCCGCTGGATCTACTGGAAGCCATGGCTCTGGCCGCAACTGCCGATTGAAAAAAGGCGCGTGGTCCGCCGATTTTTAAAAAACGATGTTGACCTGTGGTTTACCTATCACACCTATTATAAAGCACCGGATTTGCTGGGACCCTATGC
>JAUVTR010000045.1 GCA_030601425.1 Desulfobacterales bacterium | reverse complement strand
CGAACCGGAAAAAGAGTCTGCCGAAGAATCAACGTCGTCTTAGCTCGGGCAAAAAGGATATTAACCACAAAGCGCACGAAGAACACAAAGATAATTGGAGAACTAGTTTTAAGACCCTTCGTGAACTTTGTGCCTTTGTGGTGAAAAATATTTTGCCGTCAAGTATACAACAATTTTTGTCCAGCAACTGGAAGCTATCTCAAAAATAGTAGATCACGTCTAAGGGTGCGACGTAAACCGATTCAAAAACGGAGCATACACGCTAGTATTCGAGTATTTTGAATCGGTTTACAACAAAGCCCTTGGGCGTTAGATGCATTTTTGAGATAGCTTCTAAGTAGGAGCCAATCCGACCATGATCTCAAAGGTTTTTATCGAACGCCCCATTCTGGCAACCGTGGTTTCCCTGGTGATTGTCATCGCCGGTGCGGTGGCGTTCGGCACACTGCCCGTGGCCCAGTATCCGGAGATCGCCCCGCCGATCGTACAGGCCCAAACCACCTATCCCGGTGCCAATGCCCGGGTTCTGGCCGAGACGGTGGCCTCCCCCATCGAACAGGAGATCAACGGCGTGGAAAACATGCTGTATATGGCTTCCACCAACGCCAATGACGGCACCTATACATTGAACATTACCTTTGAGGTGGGCACCGATGTTGATATGGCGCAGGTGTTGGTCCAAAACCGGGTGAACACCGCTGAGCCCAAACTCCCCGAGGAGGTCAAACGTCAGGGCGTAACCGTCAAAAAGCGATCGGCCAACATCCTGATGTTTATTGCTTTAAGCTCACCGGATGAGCGCTACGACAGCCTTTTTATTCACAATTACATTACGCTGCGCATTAAGGACGAGTTAGCGCGCCAGAAGGGCGTCGGTGATGTAAGTATCTTTGGTGCTGAGGATTACAGCATGCGCGTCTGGCTGGACCCCAACCGGCTCAAAGCGCTGAACCTCACCACCCAGGATGTGATCCGGGCCATCGAGGAGCAAAATATTCAGGTGGCCGCCGGACAGATCGGGGAACCGCCGGCACCACCCGGTCAGGACTTCCAATACAGCATCAACACCCTGGGGCGCCTTGCCGACCCCGAAGAATTTGCAGACATCATCATCAAAACCGCCGAAGGCACCCGCGTCACACGTGTTAAGGATGTGGGGCAAGTGGAACTGGGCGCCAAGACGTATAACACCTTTTTTGGGACCAACGGCAAAGAGGCCGCCGGCATCAGCATCTATCCTCTGCCGGGTGCCAATGCCCTCAACACCGCCCAGGCCATTCGAGACACCATGGAGCGGCTGAGCCAGGCTTTCCCCCAGGGACTGGAATGGGCCATCCCCTTTGACACCACCCTATTTATCGAACAATCCATCACCCAGGTGTATCAAACCCTCATCGAGGCCGCCATCATCGTTTTTATCGTCATCTTCATTTTTCTGGGTAACTGGCGGGCGGCGGTGATTCCAGGGGTTGCCATTCCGGTTTCCCTGATCGGTACCGCAGCCGCCATGGCCGCACTGGGTTTTTCCATCAACATGATCTCTTTGTTCGGACTGGTATTAGCGATTGGTATTGTCGTCGATGATGCCATCGTGGTGGTGGAAAACGTCAGCAAAAAAATGGAGGAGGGTCTGAGCGCCAAGGAAGCCGCCATCAAAGGCATGGCGGAAATTACCGGACCGATAATTGCCACCACTCTGGTGTTGGTTGCCGTTTTCGTGCCCACCGCCTTTCTGCCGGGTATCTCCGGACAGCTCTACCGGCAGTTCGCCCTGACCATTGCCGCTGCCACCGTTTTCAGCTCCATCAACGCCCTGACCATGAGTCCGGCCTTGTGCGCGCTCATTTTGCGCCCCGCTAAGCCGGGAAAGAAGCAAAACTTTTTCTTACGCGGTTTCAACCGCGCATATGGCGCAAGCGAGAACGGTTACGCCCGCATCGTCGGCGGGATGGTGCGGCGCACCCTGATCATGGGGGTCGTTTATATCGGACTGATTGTGCTCTCCGGCTGGAGTTTGCTGTCGCTCCCGACTGGATTTCTGCCCATCGAGGATCAGGGTTATGCCATCGCCGCTTACCAGCTGCCGGATGCCGCCTCCCAGGAGCGCTCGCGTGAGGTGGTCAAAAAGATGGATACCATCATCTCAAAGACGCCCGGCGTGCAGGATTGGATCACCGTCGGCGGCTTTTCGGCCCTGGATGAGACCAATGCATCCAATGCCGGCGCGCTTTACATCGTCTTCGAAGATCGCGCCAAACGGGAGAAAGAAGGTCTCAGCCAGGACGTAATTCTGGGAAAGCTTCAGAGCGAATTTCGCCGGATTCAGGAAGCATCTATTTTTGTGGTCTTGCCGCCGGTTATCCAGGGCCTGGGCACCAGCGGGGGGTTCGACTTTCGCCTCCAGGACCGGGGTGGTATCGGTTATACCCAGCTTCAGCAGTGGGCCCGCCAGATCATTCACGACGGCCGGGCCCAATCCGGCCTGGCTGGGCTGTATACCCTGTTTCGGGCAGACGTCCCCCAGATTTTTATCGATGTGGATCGCACCAAGGCCAAAACACTGGATATTCCTTTGAATGATGTTTTCGGCACCCTGCAGGCATTTCTGGGGTCGGCCTATGTCAACGATTTTAACAAGTTCGGCCGTACCTACCAGGTCAAAGTTCAAGCCGAACCCCAATTTCGGGTCCAGGCCGAAGATATCAACCAGCTTGAGGTGCGCACCAACAGCGGCGAGATGGTGCCCATCGGCACCCTGGTCGATGTGAAGGATTCGTTGGGCCCCCAGGTGGTCTTCCGCTTTAATCTCTACCCGGCGGCTACGATTGGAGGAGCGCCGGCACCGGGCTATAGCTCCGCGCAAGCCCTGGTGCTCATGGAGCAGATGGCCAATACCAAACTTCCGCCATCCGTGGGCTTTGAATGGTCCGGCATATCCTTTCAGGAAAAGCAGGTCGGCGGCGAAGCCTTCCTCATTTTTGCCCTGGCACTGACCCTGGTGTTTCTGGTGCTCGCCGCCCAGTACGAAAGCTGGTCCAGCCCGGCGATTATTATTATGGCCGTGCCGGTGGCCCTGCTGGGCACCGCCATCGCCCTTGTGATGCGCGGCTTTGACAACAACCTGTACACCCAGATCGGTATTGTGCTGTTGATCGCCCTGGCCAGCAAGAATGCTATTTTAATCGTGGAATTCGCCCGGGAGTTGCGCGCCCAGGGAAAAGACATCGTTGAAGCGGCGGCGGAGGCCGCCAAATTGCGCTTTCGACCGGTTCTGATGACTGCTTTTTCATTCATATTCGGCGTGCTGCCGCTGGTGTTCGCCTCCGGAGCCGGCTCCGCCAGCCAGCAGGCGGTGGGCACGGCGGTTTTCGGCGGGATGATGGCTTCCACTGCCCTGGCGGTCCTGTTCGTGCCGGTCTTTTTTGTGATTTTTCAACGCTTGAGCGAATTCAAGCGCAAGCCCGGGGCAGCCGCGGCTGAGTCTTCAGCCTCGAGCACAAACTAATCTATTTTTAGTACGCTAATATATTGAAACATAAAACGTTAGATACCCCTCCTCTCCTGAGCTTCATTCCTCATTCATAAGTACTTTAAGAAAGCCGTTACAATGCAAAGCCGGTCCTCAAAAAACAAATCGACATCCAAAAAAGTGACTCGCCGTGTCTGGTTCTGGATCATTATAGGGCTAGTTATCGTTGTGGCAGCGTTTTTTACCATGCTGCCCGTTGGTATCAACTACGGAATCGAGCGCTACTTGAAGGGCCAGGGTGCAGACCAGGCAACTCTGGAGGATGTAAACTTTAATCCTCTCACCGGCCGCCTGACTTTAACAAACTTAAGCGTGAAAATTGCTGCACAGCCGGTTCTTAAAATTTCAGAAGCAACATTAAACATCGAGTGGGCCCCGTTTATCCGCAAGCGCTTTGTTTTGAAACGCCTCACCATCAACGACACGGAATTGAAAGTCGAGGAACGCGCAGACGGCCGCTGGCAAGTTGGCGGCATCATGCTGCCGGATAAAAACGAAACCTCTGAGCCTTCTGCCTGGGATTTCTCTTTTCAGGCAGCAACTGTCAATAACAGCAAGATTAAATTTATCAGTTCTCAGTTGACGTCCGACTTAAAAATTGAACACGCAAAAATTTCAAACCTGACCAGCTGGATGCCTGAGCGCAGCGCCCGTCTGGAATTCAAAGGACAGTTCAATGACGGTAGGCTGCAACTCCAGGTCGATGTTTCACCGTTCGCAAATGAAATAATGGCTGCCGGACAGATCCAGCTGAAAGGCTTGACCCTGATTCCTTTTGCCCAACTGCTGAAGCCGTATCTAAAAACGCTTGAGGGCCGGCTTGACGCCGATCTAAACTTTGAAACCCGCCAAACGTCCGATACCGGTATCAGCCACCACCAAAAAGGTCTCCTGAATCTCTACCAGATCCGCACACAGATCGAGGATACAGACTTTTCCAATGAAGGTCTTGCCTGGGATGGGGCCTTACGCATCGATATTCCTAAATCTGCGGATGAGCTAAAGATCGCCGCAAACGGCAGATTGAATGGATCCCGGTTAACCATGGTTACCAAGAGTAAGGATCTGCAAATTCAGCAAGAAAGCCTGAACTGGAAGGGCAAGGTCAACTACGGGCAAACCTCCGCAAACATAAATTTAAACCTGGACGGCGCGTTAACACTTCAGAATGCAAAGGTGAATGGATCGAATCTGGATGTGGATCAAGAAATGCTTAATTGGAAAGGCACTTTACAATATTCTTCGACAGAAAAAGCCGGTGAACAACGCATCATTGCAAATGGAAATCTCGCTAGTGGTCCGTTGACAATTAATCTACTGCAAGAGAATTTGAACCTCAAGCACGCCGGCCTTGATTGGCAGGGAAAACTCGATTATGCGCAGGAGAAAACCAGCACTAATATAAATGCAGACGGTCAGATGCGTCTTCTTGATGTCAAAATGGAATCTCCGGAGGTAATTCTTGCCGAAGAAAAGCTCTCATGGAACGGGACCTTTCAATTTTCCTCAAAAGCAGAAACTGATGGTCAAAGGATCATAGCAGATGGAACGCTCGACGGCGGCCACCTGTTAATGAACCTGCTTGATCAGAAGCTCAACTTTGAACATGCCGATCTGGCATGGAAAGGCCGGCTGGACTCGGGCGAAACCAATGATCTTAATTCCCTATCAGCAGAAGGTGATTTTCGCCTTAAAGATGTGCAAATTCATTATCCGCAAACCAATGTGAACTTGCTTAACTCGGATGGTGTCGCCCTTCAGGCAATCAAAGTTAAGGGTATAGATGATGTAAGGGTTTCAGATGTCACATTCAAGGGCCTGAATCTTGTGACACCGGTAACCGCCGCAAAATCGTCTTCCGCACTGAAGCCTTTGTTTAGCACTCAAAAGGTAACGATTCAAAACATCCAACTGGTAGGGCGGAAAAATCTTTCCATCGATAGCGTGCGTCTGGAGGACATAAAAGCATTACTCCACAGAAACCAAGGGGGGCAATGGCCGGCTATCGATAGGCTGGAAACCATCCGGACGGATCTCTTTTCATTTGATCAAAAAGAGCAAACCGCTGCCAAATATCAGGTAAAACCTAAAACAGCTTCTAAAGAGGAACCCACTGACTTTGGGTTTCGTATCAGGCAGCTTGAAATTACCGGGGATAATGTTTTGCGGTTCGAAGATGAAAGCGTCAGCCCGGCTTTTCGCATGGATCTGAGTCTATTAGAGGCTGGCCTTTCCGACCTCAACAGCCGAAAGCCGGAGCAGCCTACTTCTGTAAAATTGAAAATTTCCGACACAGAACACGCCCGCATATTACTGAACGGAACCCTACAGCCATTTGCAGATCGACTCAACCTGGATTGGATCGGTAAAATTGAGTCTTTAAAATTGCCGCCCCTGTCACCCTATGTCATCCAAAGCACCGGATACAGTTTTGTCGGCGGTGAAATGCATGCTGACATTCCTTTAAAAATCACCCAAAACGAGCTTAACGGTGAAATCGACCTGACGCTCTATAATCCCAGGGTAAAAAGGGTAAAAGCGGAAGACCCTGAAAAGGAGAAGAAGGGGAAAATTCAACTGAATATGCCACTCGATTCGGCCTTGAAATTGCTGCGCGATAAGCAAAACAATGTAAAACTGAAAATCCCCATCAACGGCGATATCAGTGATCCAAAGTTCAGCGTTGCCGATGCCATCAACAGGGTATTGGCCCAAACACTTCAGAAATCAACCGTTTCGTATTTAAAATTCATGCTGGGTCCCTATGGCATCGGCATTGCTGTCGCCGAACTGGCAGTCAAAAGCGCCTCAAAGATTCGTCTCAATCCAATACTATTTGCGCCGCGAAGCGCTGAGCTCGATGAAGCTGCAATCGATTACCTGCAAAGAGTGGCCGCTATTCTTAAGGAACACCCGGCGGTGCAGGTGAGTGTGTGCGGTGTAGCCACAGAAAGAGATCGCGCCGCTCTGAGCGGAAGCCCACCGACGGAAGCCGGGGCTCAGCCGGCTGCCCCCAAGGACGACAAGGGGGATAAAGATAAAACCCGGTCTCAGAAAGAACCTGCTGCGTCAGCGTCAACAGACCCTGCCCTGCTGGCACTTGCCAAAAAGCGCTCTGAACGTATCAAAGATCAACTTGTCAAATTACACGGAATCGCAGCAAAACGGATCATCGCATGTAAGCCCGAAATTGATAGAGGAGCAGAAGCCAAACCCCGGGTGGACCTGGCGCTTTGAAGTTAGAATTCCAGTCGGATAGAGACCGTTCAAATCTTCGCATTCAATTCGCTCGAATTTTTTCTTCTTTTTTTAAGCGGAATTCGTTCACAATGTACCGGTAGGCAATATAGTATTTATAAATGTTGCCAACATACTGTACCGTTTCTCTTCCGATACGCCGGGCTGCAATAATCTCCACATTGCGAAACCAGATGTTGGGATCTAATCCGGATTCTCGGGCTTCCCGCCGAAGCCGAATGACCCCTGCCGGCCCGGCATTATAGCTGGCAAAGGTGAAAAGCATTTTGTTGAGCTCATCCATGGGTTCATTTTTAAAATAGCGATCATGGAGAAATCGAAGATATTTGACGCCGGCATGGATGTTGTGTTCCATTACATCGATGTTGCCGATAGCCACATGGGGATCGGCAGCGGTGCTCGGCAGCAGCTGCATCACGCCAATAGCGCCGGCCGGACTGCGCTTGCTTTGGTCGATGCCGGATTCCTGATAGGCCAGGGCAGCAATCATCAGCCAGTCAAAATTGTATTGCTGCGAATAGCGTTTAAAAAAATCAACGGCACCTTTGAATCGTTGAAACTCTTTCTCTGACAGCGCGTTGCGCACCCATCTGGTATTTTTCAAATACCGTTTAAAGAGGATATTGCCCTTCTGTGTTCCCTTTTTATGCAATTTTACAAAGCGGTTGATGATGGATTTCAGCTGAGGGCTGTTTTGGCGAATGGCCCAGGCAATTTGGCCACCGGTCCGCACCTTAATATCCGGATGAAGGGTTAAATCCTTGAACACCTGCGTCCAAAATTTTCCCTTATGGCTGTCAATCACAATCATCGGGACCAAGCCGACATTCATCATTTCCAAAAGGTCTTCATCTTCCAGGTATTCATCCACCAGCACCAGCTTCATCGGCGGCTTACCGGCATTTTTAAAAGTGGCGTTCAGTTTTAGAAGGCTTTCATAGTAACTGCTCGATTCCCGTACATGGATTTCTTTTCCGGCCAGATCATCGAGGGTTTGGATGGGTGCTGAATCAGGTTCGGTCACAACGATTTCGTCAACCCCTGTCAAATGGGGAGCAGAAAAATCAACCTTTTTTTGACGCGCCGCTGTGATGGTCAGATTCCCGGCCGCAATATCGCCAAGTCCTTCCACCAGCGCCGGCAACAGCCGGTCTCGCCTGGTGGGAATAACAACCACTTTGATTTTAAGGGTTTTGCGCTTAAGTTCTTTATTAATATATGTTTCAAATTCTTTGAGAAGCTCGTAAGTCAGACCGCGCTGGTCGGCACCATCCAGAAAGTAAAATGTCTTGCTGGGGGGCACCAGGGCCCGGATCAGATGTCTTTCAGCCATCCCATCAAAATCACCCGACCATTTCTTCCCAAGTTCCAAATCGGATTCAATGGCCTGGGTCTCGGTTGCATTTATGGATATAAAAAGAATGGCTAAAATGGTGTGAAATAAAAGGGCGGCAGTTAGGATTGTGCGGTGCATGCCTGCTTCTCCGTTCGGGCAATATCGTCTCTCAACTCAAGGGACGGAGCTTTTAACTTATAGATTTCGTCTAAATTGGTATCAGAAGGAATCGATTTTTACAAACAAATATATTCCAAAACACGGAAATTGTCTTCATATTATCACCTCCCATCTTATTAACTGAAGAATTTATAATCATGGTCAAAAAATGCGATCTGCACCGATAATAGTCAACATAAAACCCTGAGAATCAAAGTCAACCGGACGTATCCCCCCCGCATTTGATTTTATTTCCTGTATTAAGGGCCTATATTTTTCAGCAAGTTGGTGTGATTTCTATTGACCGAAGCAGAGGTGACATTATATTTGCCTTAAAAGAGTAGAAAAGATCACACCATACATTGGGATTATACCGCTTTCCATAATAATGTTCCGAATGACGGAATTGCGGCATAAGTGGTTGTAGAAAAAAACGTTTGAACACCGGAACGTTTTTTTGACAACCACTATAAAACCCAAACCAACACGGAAAATATGAATGGACCTATCTTAAATTCGAGGAGAAGAAAATTGAAACACGTAGCGTTTTTTTTAGTCCTTCTGTTTCTTATGTTCACATTAAATTCCCCTTCTTTTTCTCAGAATGAAGGGCAAAAACAGGATTCGGATACGTTTCAAAAAGTAAACTATTTTATCGATTTTATGGATTACGAATCGGGTTCGCTTGAAAAATGGCTGGAAGCAAAAGGGTTCGAATTTCGCAGAGATGCCAGGGATCGAAAAAAGCTGGATCTGGAAGTCGGTGACAATGGGCTGGTTCTTGATGTTAAACAGGGGATGCTGGGAATGATGTTAAATGAGGCCGTCGATCTGGAAGAGTATTCCTCGCTGAGACTCGAATGGGGCGTTATCCAGTATCCTGAAGGGGCAAATTATGAGCAAGGCATTCTAAATGAGACGTTGTTGGTCGTTGTATTTTTCGGGTATGATAAAATATCCAGCGGCCATTTTTTAATCCCCAATGCACCTTATTTCATCGGCTTCTTTCTGGGAAAAGAAGAACAGGTGGGTAAAGGGTATGTCGGGCAATATTTTAAAAAAGGCGGCCGTTACGTTTGTTTAGGAAATCCCAAGCCCGGCGAAACGGTAACGTCGGAATATGACCTGATCTCCGCCTTTAAACGCAAATATGAAAAAGATGAAGCCCCGATTATTTCGGGCATCGCCCTGGCGATTGACACGACCAAAGCCGGCAAGGGCGGCAAAGCGGCAGCGTTTATTAAAAGCATAGAATTTCTAGAATGAAATCCTGGAATTATGGCAAAAAGATTTCCAACAGACTCCACAGGAGGTAAAGCGTGTATTCAATTTTGATCATCATCGCTTTTTCCCTGGGCTTTGCCGCCCGTCAAATCGGCCTGCCGCCGCTGGTCGGATATCTGGTGGCTTGAGCATCAAAGCGAAGGAAATACGAAGGAGCAATGACATGGAAATCAAAAACAAACGTCAATCCACCATTAATTGAAGGCGTAATGATCGGGACGCGCTCCGGCCAGGGAATATCCTTTGTTTCCCGTGGGCAGGTGATTGAAGAGTGACAAAGCTAATCAAATTTTTGCACCGCAAATAATAGAAGACGTAATCGAAGCGGTTTACTTCAGAATCCTTGACATTATCATCTTAGAAGCATAAATTAACCAATTTAAATCAATATTAAATAGGGAGAGATCAAAAGATATGCAAAACCAACCCTGCAAAGCTTTAATGCATACATTTTTAGCGATGTCCATTCTCTTTACCATCTCTGCTTGCCGCCAAGAGCCGCCGCCGCCGGTCGAGCGTATTCGAGCCATCAAAACTATCACGGTTTCCGAACAGGCTTCCGGCAAGATAAGAAAATTTTCCGGCGTGGTAGAAGCAGCCGACAGTTCCATTATCAGTTTTGAAGTTTCCGGCAACGTGCAGGAGGTACGCGTCGATGTGGGCGACAAAATTACCAAAAACCAGGTGCTCGCGAAGCTTGATAAGCGTACCTATAAATTGAATGTCAAAGCCGCCGAAGCCGAGGTGGGGCGCGCCAAAGTCCAGCTGGCGGATAAACGCAAAGATCTGGATCGCTTCCAGAGAATCAACAAACAGGATCCCGGTGCCGTCAGCCAGGCATCCATAGATCAGTCTCAAGCCGCTGTCGACAGCGCCCTTCAATATGTGGACTTAACCAAGTCCCGGCTCAAACTGGCCAAACGGGATCTGGAGAAAACGGTCCTGCGGGCACCGTTTGATGGTGTCATCGCCAATCGTTTTGTCGATGCTTTCCAGGAAGTCGCCCGGGGCCAGAAATTATTTGATGTCTATGAGAATACCGGTATGGAGGTGGCAGTCAGCATCCCGGAAGATGCCATCGCTGATATCTCCATGAAAAAAAAGGGTGAAATCCAATTTGCCGTAATTGCCGACCGCACCTATCATGGAGTGGTCACCGAAATCAGCAAAGTGGCCGGAACCGCCAATGCGTTTCCGATTAAACTCACGGTTGAGGACGCCGATCAGCGCATCCGCCCGGGAATGACGGCTCGGGTCACCTTGCTGCTGGCCGGCAGTGATGAAAAAGTGGCCTATATGGTCCCGGTATCCGCACTTGTGCAAAGTGGCGATAGCACCAAAGGCTCTGTCTTTGTCTACGACCCCAAAGCATCGACGGTAAAGAGAACACCCGTGGAAGGTAAAAGCGTTCGGGACAATTCCTTCGTCATCAGCGACGGCGTAAAAAGTGGCGACATCATCGCTGTTGCCGGCGTCAGTTTTCTGGAAGACGGCCAGAAAGTCAAACTGTTGGAGCAGCAGACCGAGAAATCGGATTCCCAATTTCATAAGGCTGAATAATGATGAATTCGTAAAAAGTCGAATTCATCAAGTGTTTGGTGTTTGGTATGAAATAGATGATGCTATATCGGTATGTTAGAATACTAAACACTAAACACCAAATACAAAACACACTCGTAAAAAGGCTGCTTTTCTGACTTTTTACGAGATTATCAATAATAAACAACAAGGATTCCTTATATGTCCGCCATCACCCGCTTTTCCCTTGGAACGTCACGATTGACGATGATTGTCATTGCGACAATCGTCCTTCTGGGCATCACTCAATTCTTTAACTTCCCGCGGCAGGAAGATCCGCCGATCGTTATCCGTGAAATCGTGGTCACCGCCTTTTTTCCCGGCATGAAACCGGCTGATATGGAAGAACTGGTCACCCGCAAGCTTGAGGCTCAGATGCGCACCCTGCCGGAACTCGACGAAATCTGGTCGGATTCCAAACACGGCGTCACCGTCATCCACGCTGAAACCCGCGACGAAATCGATGATCTCGATCTTGTCTGGCAGAAGGTTCGCAACAAGATGAGCGACATCAAACCGGAGCTGCCGACCGGAACCATCGGACCCTTTGTCAATGACGAATTCGGGCTTGTGGCGATTGCCGACATCGCCCTGTGGGCCGATGGTTTTTCGATGGCCGAAATGCGCATCGTGGCCCGGGATATCCGCGACCGGCTGTATGAACTCAATGGTGTTCGCAAAATCGACCTCTACGGCGTTCATGCAGAACAGGTTTTTTTGAATTTCTCAACAACCAAGCTGGCCCAGTTCGGCATTACCGGTGAAGAGGTCGTCGGTACCCTGGTGGAGCAGAATGTGGTGCTACCCGGCGGTAAGTTTGATGCAGCCAATCAGGATATTATTGTCGAACCCACCGGGAATTTTCAAAGCATTGAAGATATCGAAAATGTTGAAATCACCATACCGGACACCCAGCAGACCATCAGCCTCAAACACATCGTGTCGGTCGAACGCGGCTACGAAGATCCGCCCAAAGACATGGTGTATTTCAACGGCAAACGCTCCATTGTCATCAGTGTATCGATCACACCGGGGGTTAATTCGGTGGATTTCGGTCAGCGCCTGACCCGCAAACTTGAAGATCTCGAATCCCACCTTCCCATCGGCTACGTACTGGATTACGCCACCTTCCAGCCGGATCTGGTTGAAGTCGCCGTAAATGGCGGACTCAGCAATGTCTACCAGACCCTGGTCATCGTTTTGATCGTGGTGATGCTGTTTTTAGGGGTACGCACGGGGCTGATCGTGGGTTCCTTTGTGCCCATGACCATGCTGCTGGGGCTCATTACCATGCGATTTTTCGATATCGAACTCGAGCGCGTCTCGATTGCATCATCGATCATCGCTCTGGGGATGCTGGTGGACAACGGCATCGTCATCGCCGAAGACATCCGTTCCCGGCTCGAAAGGGGTGAAGAAAAAAATGCAGCCTGTCTGGCCACCGGACAAACATTATCCATCCCGCTGCTGACCTCATCACTGACGACGATCCTGGCATTCGTGCCCATGTTAATGATCGACGGCCAGACCGGTGAGTATGCCTTCTCGCTGCCGATGGTGGTGATCCTGCTGCTGTTGTCCTCCTGGTTTCTTTCCATGTACATGACACCGGTCATGTGTTTCTGGTTTATGAAGGTCAAGCCAAAGGATAAAGATGCCCCACAGGCTTCCGAATCCGCCGAAATTCTTAGCGCCGAAACAGAGATGGATGCCTATTCAGGACGCTTTTACCAGATCTATCTTAAAATATTGGAAAAGATGCTGCACCTGCGGTTCATCGTTCTGGCAGCGGCGATCGGCTTAATCATTTTCGGCGCATTCATTGCCTCGCTGCTGGTAAGGGAGTTTTTCGGGCCCAGTGAGCGCAATCAGTTTCTGGTTTATGTGGATTTGCCGGCCGGTTATAAAATAGAGGCCAACGATGCGGTGGTTCAGCGACTAACCACCTGGCTGTCGGATAAAGAAAAAAACCCGGAAATCGCCAGCACCATCGCTTATGTGGGCACCGGTGGGCCCCGGTTTTTCCTGGTACTCTCACCCCTGGACCCGGATCCCCATGTGGCTTTTGTGGTGGTCAACACCGCGACTAGCGACACGGTTCCGGAACTGGTCCAGCGTGTTCGGCAGTATTTTGCCGATCACGTCCCGGAAGCCACCGGTCGGGTGAAACAAATGTGGATGGGTTCGGAAGAACCCGGCTTTGTGGAAATCCGTTTTTATGGCCTGGATCCCGCATATATTTTTGAAAAAGGCAATCAGCTCGTCACCGAATTAAAGGCCATGCCGGGCACCCTGGATGTGCGCAATGACTGGGAAAACAAAGTCCTTATAGCCAAAATCGTTGTCGACCAGGCCCGTGCGCGTCGTGCCGGCCTGACCTCAAAGGAAACCGCCCTGTCGCTTCAAGCGCACATGGACGGGGTTAAAGTTACCGAATATCGAGAATTGGATGTCGCCATCCCGGTGGTATCCCGCTCGGTAGAAGAAGAACGCAAGGCTCTCGGTGACCTCTGGAACGTCATGATCCGCTCCCCTGCAACCGGAACCAATGTGCCGATCACCCAGATCGCGGACATAAGGGGCATATGGGATTTTAGCCGCATCGCCCGCCGCAATCAGGAGCGCTGCGTAACGGTTGAGTTCAAGCATGAATATCTAAAAGCGCCCGAGTTGCTGGCTGCCGTCAAACCCTTGATTGAGGCCCTGGAATTAAAAGAAGGCTACTGGTGGGAGGTCGGTGGCGAGCTAGAATCGCAGGCAGAGGTCATGGAAAAACTCACCCGCTGGATGCCCCATTCTTTTTTCGGTATTGTTTTACTTCTGGTGTGGCAGTTCAATTCTATTCGGCGGCCCATGATCATTTTCATTACCATTCCCATGGCCTTCGTGGGCGGTTTTATGGGCCTGCATATCATGCGGGCGCCGTTTGATTTTTTCGGAATGCTGGGACTGCTCAGCCTGGCCGGGGTCATTATCAACAACGGCATCGTGCTGATCGATAAAATTGACGCCGAAAGGGCCGCGGGCCGCGAACCCTATGATGCCGTGATCATGGCGGCCGTATCGCGTTTCCGTCCCATTATAATGACCACCATCACCACCATACTGGGCGTGATGCCCCTGATCGTATCGGTGGATTCTCTTTTTTATTCTCTGGCCGTCATCCTCGCCTTTGGCCTGGCCGTCGGCACCGTGCTCACCCTGTGTGTCGCGCCGGTGCTGTATACGCTGCTTTTCAGGGTGAAGGTACCGGCAAATTGATGTAGATGGATTTTGATCATTTATTAAATCTTTGGATGAGCGGGAAAAAAGATACGCTACAATCTACAGTTGCGAATACCGGCGAATCGTGATTTATATTTTCTTTAATCCATTGTGAACGCGTGAGCATGCAGTTGAATATTCATTTTCTCCAAGGTTGATTGATAGGCCTCATCATCTCAAATGAGAGAAAACAAAACCATCACTAAGAGGTTGTTGTTATGCTATCGAAATCATTAAACAAAACATCTCCGGAAAAAAATTATACCGGTTTTTTTAGACGATCTGTTTACAGTCTGATTGCTGCGATCTTTTTGACCACCGGATGCACCATGGTCGGGCCGGATTTTGTGAAGCCTGAAGCCCCGGTGGGAAAAGAATGGCTGGAAGCCCGCGATCCGGAAATAAAAACCGAAGCCTCAGATTACAAAAATTGGTGGGCGGTATTTAATGATCCGGTCCTCAACAACCTTGTTGAAACCGCCTACCAGCAAAATTTACCGCTTCAGATCTCCGGACTTCGAATTCTTCAGGCCCGGGCCCAGTTAGGCATTGTGGTCGGTAATCTCTATCCCCAGCTGCAACAGGGAAGAGGCGGTGCCGACTATTCAAGCATAAGCGAAAATGCTCCCAACTCGCTGAATTCGGATGACTCCTTCTGGCAATACAATGCCGGCTTCGATGCCGCCTGGGAGCTGGACATCTGGGGCAAATTCCGCCGTGCCGTGGAGTCCGGCGTGGCCAATCTGGAAACATCCATCGCCAACTACGATGACGTTCTGGTTTCATTGACCGCGGAGGTGGCCAGGGCTTACGTTCTGTTTCGCACATTTGAAGAACGGTTGGAGATTGCCCGGCAAAATGTCAAAATCCAGGAACGCTCTCTGCAAATCGCCGAAATCCGCTTCAAAGCCGGCGCGGTCACCGAATTGGATGTGGTCCAGGCCAAATCCCTGTTAAGAAACACCGAAGCATCCATACCGCGGTTTGATGCCGCTATTCGCCAGACGAAAAACGCACTGGCCATCCTTATGGGCAAGCTCCCGGGGGAAATCGACGGCATGATCAGCGGAAACAAGCTCATTCCCAAAGCGCCACCGGAGGTGGTGGTGGACATACCGGCGGAATTAATGCGCCGCCGACCCGATATTCAGCTGGCCGAATATCAAATTGCCACCCAGACTCCATTGATCGGGGTGTCCAGAGCCGAATTATTTCCGGCCTTTCAACTTTTCGGTTCCATTGGTTTGGCATCAAGCAATTCAAAAAATACCATTGCCGGCGGCAGAAACGGTAGCAGTTTCAGCGACCTCTTTGATTCGGACAGTCTTGAATTCTTCGGCGGCCCTTCTTTTACCTGGAACCTTTTCAACTATGGTCGCATCAAAAACCGGGTTCGTACTGAAGATGCGCTTCTGCAACAGTTGATTGTCAACTATGAAGATACCGTGCTCAGAGCTCACCAGGAAGTGGAAGATTCACTGGTCGGTTTTTTGCGAAAGCAGGAAGAAGCCGGTTTTTTACTGGACAGTGTCAAGGCTTCCCAGCGTTCGGTGGATCTTTCAATGCTCCAGTACAAGGAAGGCCTGGTCGATTACCAGCGCGTGCTGGATACCCAGCGGTTTTTAACGGACCAGCAGGATGCGTGGACGGCAACTCGCGGTGATGTCATTTTGAATCTGGTTTCCATGTACAAAGCCCTTGGCGGCGGCTGGCAGATTCGTGAGGGCAAGAAATTCGTCTCCAAAGATAATATCGAAGAGATGGAAAAACGTACCGACTGGGGAGACCTGATAGAGCCGAAAGA
>JAUVTR010000082.1 GCA_030601425.1 Desulfobacterales bacterium | reverse complement strand
AGTTTTAGAAAAATGCCGAGTTGTCTAAAATGGTTAAAAAAGCAATCAAGTCCGTCTATCTTTGCTTCATATTTTCTAACCCCCAAGTTGTCATAAGAAACCTGAAAATATTTAGGAAAATTGATGCTTCAGGACCTTGATAAAAGAGGGCTCGATTTTGTCGATTCGTCCGATGACTTTGTCCGGATTATTGAGATACCCTTTTTCATGGAGAAATCGATAAAAGAGTTTCAGGGCCGGTGGCCAGAGAATATACTCCGCGGGGGCGGCCATCATTTTGCGGATGAGGAAATTTTCAAAAAATTCCATCCAGTATCGATCTGTAACTGTTTTTAAAACAATAACATCATCATGCATATAGCCGTATACGAAATCAAAGAAAATAAAGGGGCATCCGGCGAAATCCTCTGCGTGCTTATCCAATCCCTTGGCAATGAGCCACTGCCGAAACCGCTCCTCGCATTTGTCCTTGACCTCGGTCAATAACGATTCAAACTGTTTGTAATCGGCCTGATCCATCACCCGGGTATCGAGCTGTGTCAATTTGTCGATGGCATCCTGGTCATCAGTATCCGACGGTATGAGCCGATCGGAAATGTTCAGTTTGCTGTAATCAAACTGCCGGATGAGATGGCGGACCTCTTTTCGGATGAACATAAAGGGTGAGGGTGGTTTGGGTTGGATGTCTTCTGGAAACAGATAATGGTACCTTTCCACCATTCGTTGTATCAACTTTTGGGCTTCCTCTGTGCTCAAACCCAAACCGGTTTTGACCCCCTTAAAGATCTCCTTTTCGATCTTTCGATCCACCTTTCCATCTCGCACGCTCAGCGCATAGTTCCAGAACATACCCGCGAGTTGAAGGGCGGCATCCATTGCTTTATCGGTTTTAGCCTGCTCCATCAGGGGCGCACCGTATTCCATGATGGCCTGCGAAAATGAAATGGAACGAAATCCTTTAGGAGCCCCCAAATCTGACATCCCGGGCTGGTCGGCAACCTCCGGCCTTGAAGTGTCTCCTCCTCCGCCTTTAATCAGCCTCAATTTGCGCTTTTTCACCTTTTGCTGTTTAGCCTTCAGTCGTCTTTTGGAAATCTTGGTCTTGTCTTTTTTCCCGGCCATCGGGACCTCCTATCCATACGCCCCTGTGGATATTTGCGAATTAAAGTTTTGTTACTTCTGCCTCTTTCTCAACCGCAAGTGTTTCATCTGAAACCGAATTATATGTATTATTAATATGTTATAACCGGAATGTAATAAAAGCACCATTCACTTTTCATGAACAGATCGATATGTAAACTAAAGCCCCTAAATTTACAATTCAAAATCCAACCAATCCTTTTTCAGTCGTTGCCATGCCTCTTTATATTTTTTCGCAACCTTTCTTTATCGAGAGGACGTGCCTGTACTGGCTCGAGCAACAATCTGCCGGTATCCTGTTTCGGTGTCCGCTCCAGCCATTCCGTAGAAATCTTTCGTTTGTCGAGTCATCGGTGTAATGTGGTGGCTCGTTCCGCCTCCTGAATTCACCAGGATCGATTGATACATCAGACGAGAAAGAAAGTTATAATTTCATGCCTGTTCTCCGCCCCTCAACATTTCGCAATACTATCCGGCTAACAATGAGCGATGGACTCTTTGTACCGACTCTGGCTGTCACTCCGGCTGCGACTCTGGCCATGCCCATATCGTGACTCTTGCTGTAACTCTTCCCGAGTCTGCCCCGAGTCTGCCCTGACTCTGCCCTGGTTTTCAATAAATCATAGATGCTTGAAGAAACCACTCGGTTTTATCTGGTCGCTGCTTAGTGCTTACTTGGTGCCAACTCGGTCCCTTGCACGCCTTTTTTCCGGAATAGGGCCTGAAAAGCATAGCTGCTTCATGGAGTAGCGGGAAAGCAGGGAAAAGGTCAAACTATTTTCGAATTGCGATTGATGATTAAGGAGTTTGAAAAGAGTCGCTGGCCGTGTCTGAATCGAGACCAGCGGAAGTTCTGTTTGTTCTCCGGGAAAATTCGATTAAAGCCCCAATAATATTAATGAAACTGGCATGATTGGGCAGTTGTCAAGAATTACTTGACTGCTCAGATACAAGTTTCATCTTTCATAGTTCCAAGGGATTGGCTGTTCATCCAACTTTCCGGTATTTTCGGATAGTTGAATATTTTTATTTACTAAGAGACCAACATGATAATATTTCTTATCAACAGTACTTTACCAGACAGTTACCCCGTAAGTTACCCCGCAAGTTACCCCGCAAGTCACCCCGCAAGTCGCTGCGTTGCTACAAGTATGTCGGCAAACGATCGGACATGCGGATTTGCAGAAAGATTCTGTTTATTCTCTTTTGACACGCTGCCAGCCTGATTGGCGCAACCGGAAGGAAATATTGGATAAGGTAGTTATATGATTATTAACAGATCATTTTTAAAGGAGAAAGAAGATGCGGGGCCTGGAGCTAACAAAAGGACTATATGAAAGATTGGAAGAACAGGGTTACAGGAGTAAGATCGTATCTATTACCCATTATGAGTTCTTTTCAGTAGCATAAATCCGGTCATTCAAATTTGACAGGCTGGATTGAGTTTGATACCGTTCAACTTAAAAATTCGTTACATTTACACGCTTCAGCACACGGGAGGAATTATGCTCAGAAGACAAATTCAACTGGTCGCATTGCTTTGCTGTTTTTTAATCGGTCTGAGTGCCTGTTCACGCAAGTGGGCAGTCATCGGAGCCGCCGCCGCCGCAGTGGGTGCCGGCACTTACTATTACGTTAAAGGAGACCTGAAAAGAAACTATGAAGCCCCGATGGATAAGGCATGGGAAGCAGCTGTTACAGCCGTAAAAGAGCTGAAACTATCAGTCGAATCCAAACAGCATGATGCCTTAACTGGTGTCATAAAGGGTAAAATGGCGGACGAGAAGAGCTTTGAAATTAACCTGAAAAGATTAGGTGATAATTTGACCGAGGTCGGTGTTCGCATCGGCACGTTCGGTGACCAGCAGAGATCTGAAGTCATCCACGGCAAGATTCTTTCAAAGCTTTAGACACCCAAGTCTAATTTTCACAGCCGGATACAATATATTTTCTAGAAAACGAAGCGGAGCCTTTGGCGCCGCTTTTTCATTTTTATCAGATATCAATAACCAAACCTTCTCAAGGCTCTGGTATCCTTCCTCCAGTTTTTCTGAACCTTCACAAAAAGCTTCAAAAAGACCTTGGTTTCCAGCATGCGTTCGATTTTTTTGCGCGATTCGGTGCCGATGCGCTTGAGTTTGCTGCCTTCTTTACCGATGATGATGCCTTTCTGGGAAGCGCGTTCAATGTGAATGCTGGCCTCAATTTTAACCAGCTTGCCGTTTTTTTCCTCTGTAAATGAATCCACCGTTACGGCCGTGGCATAGGGTATCTCTTCACCGGTTAGCCGGAACACGCTTTCGCGAATCATTTCAGCGGCAATAAAGCGTTCCGTCAAATCGGTCACGGCATCCTCCGGAAAATAAGGCGGACCCGGAGGCAGAAAACTTTCCATGGCGCTGACAAGCTGTTCGATCTGGGTGCCTTCCGTGGCCGAAATGGGAACAATGACATCAAAGTAGTATTCGGTGGACCATTTTTCGATAATCTTCAGCAGGGTTGGTTTTTCAATTAAATCGATTTTATTCAGGGCCAAAATAACCGGGCTGTCATGCTTTTGAAGCCGTTGCACCAGAAAATACTCGGATGTTGGATCCGGATTGGCCACGTCCAGCACAAATAGAATCATATCCGCATCGCCTATGGCGGATATAGCCGTATCAACAATACGCAGATTCAGCGTATCTTTAGCCTCAAATATTCCCGGTGTATCGATGAAAACAAGCTGGGCACCGGGCCGGTGCATAACACCCAGAATCCGGTTGCGGGTGGTCTGGGGCTTTTTGGAGGTGATCGAAATCTTTTCGCCCAGCATGCGGTTTAACAGCGTGGATTTGCCGGCATTGGGCACACCCACGATGGCGACATAGCCGGATTTGAAATTGTCGTATTTGTCGGTGGTGCTTGGCATTTTATTTTTAGACAGGATTTACAGGATTAACTGGATATAATAGTATTCTTATCAAAAAAGATAATGATTTGACAAGCGGTTTCAATTGCTCAAGGCTTGTTTGGAAGGTGGTTAACGAAGTTATTTGTTATCTTCGATGTTAATTAAGGATAAAATCGCATTCCAAATGGTGTCTCTTCCGCGGCGGGTTTTGGCGGAAAAAAGAATAAAATCGTTTTTAGGCCTCTCAAGGGCCCGGGCAATCAGATGATGCTGTTTGGCCTGTTTGTTTTTGGATAATTTATCTGTTTTCGTTAAGACTAAAATGCCGGCGATGGCATAATGGTTGAGCCACCCGAGCAGATTTAATTCCTCCTGCCGCGGGATGCGCCGGATATCCATAATGACCACCACGCCGCTTAAGGTCTCCCGCCCGGAAAGATAGGTTTCAATCATGGGGCCCCACTTCTTCCTGACAGCCACCGGAACTTTTGCATACCCGTAGCCCGGCAGATCGACGAAACCCATGCGCTGGTTGATATCAAAAAAATTAATCAGCTGGGTGCGGCCGGGGGTGGAGCTTGTTTTTACCAGGTGCTTGCGGTTGACCAGGGTATTAATCAGGCTGGATTTGCCCACGTTTGAACGGCCGGCAAAGGCGATCTCCGGCATCGCCATGCTGGGATACTGGGAGGGTTTGGTGGCGCTGGTGACAAATTCGGCGGAGGTGATTTTCATATAAAGTGCCTAAAATGAACTAAAATGAGCTAAAGTGCCTAAAGTTAAGGTGTCGCTGCGCTCCATCTTTTATTATAAAAATGATCGTTCGACCCAGAGGCTCTCGACGGGCAGAATTCCTCAACTTTAGGCATTTTAGATCACTTTTAATCCCGCCTTATGGCGCTATCATTGGCGGGACTCACTTGCCTTTTAAATATTGCTCCAATCTATCCATGCCTTCTTCAATATTTTCCAGCGAGTTGGCGTAGGAAAACCGCAAATAGCCTTCACCGTTTTCACCAAAATCAATGCCGGGAGCAACGCCGACATGCGCCTTTTCCAGGATATCGAAGGCTAATTTATAGGAATCGTTTGAGATGTGTTTGGCGTTGACAAATACGTAAAAGGCGCCGGTGGGCTCTACGGTAATCCCAAAACCCAGCTCTTTTAGGCGGCGGATCATAAATAAGCGGCGCTTGTTGTAAATTTCTCGCATGCGCGCCACATCGTCTCCGGCATTTTTCAAGGCTGCAATGCCGGCCTGCTGGACCATGGCGTTGGCGGAAATAAAAAAGTTCTGCTGCAGTTTTTGCATGGGCCGTATAAACGGCCTGGGTGCAATCACGTAGCCGAGACGCAGCCCGGTCATGGCAAACTGTTTGGAAAATCCGTTGAGCACAAAAGCGTGATCGGAAAATTCGAGAATCGAGTGCTCTTTGCCCTCATATACCAATCCATGGTAGATCTCATCTGAAACAATGTAAGGGCACTGCTCACATTTGGTGAGCTCGGCGATTTGCTGCATGCGGTCGGCTGACAGCAGATTGCCGGTTGGATTCGAAGGGGAATTGATAAAAACGGCCCTGGTCCGGGAGGTGATGTTTTCCCTGATGACCTCAGGCTTGTATTGAAAACCGTCTTCTTCATAGACCGGAATCGTGACCAGTTTACCGTCCACAAACCTGATGAAATTAGGGTAGCAGGCATAATGGGGATCTGAGATGATGACCTCATCCTGGATTTCAAGCAGTGCCGCGAAGACCAGAAATATAGCCGGGGAGGAGCCGGAGGTGACAATCACCTGGTCCGGGTCTACAGATACCCGGTAATGTTGGTGGTAATATTCGCAGATCGCTTCCCGCAGCTCAAGCAGGCCCAGGCTATGGGTGTAATGGGTAAACCCATCTTCAAGGGCTTTACAGGCCGCCTCTTTAACACAGCCGGGCGTATCAAAGTCCGGCTCACCGATTTCCAGATGGATAATGCGGGCGCCCTCACGCTCGATCTCCCGGGCCCTTTCAAGCACATCCATTACGATGAAAGATGTCATCTCCCGGATTCTTCTTGAGATCATCTTCAATCCTTTTGGTGTAATTATCAGCGTTGTCCGGTCAATATCCTGTAAAAGAATTCCTTGCTTTTCGATTATCGCAGGGAGCATGGCGCCTGGGGCACGGGGTTAATCTGTTCCAGTCGTTTTTCATCCCGGGGTTCAAGACGCCATGCTCCATGTGCCATGCCCCAAGTCTTTCGGCCATTTATAGATTCAAAGTTAAGGGGTATGAACCTAAGCGGCATTGAACCGCAGAACACCGAACAAGGAATAATGAATGTCGAAGTAGTGAAAACTTCTGACTTCTACATTCTTGACTTTAGATCACGTCTTTAGCGTGATTCGATATTCGATATTCAAAGCAGCAGTCAATATTAATTAAGCTAATGAAGCTGAATATAAAGCTATATTACTTTGTTGAGTGGATACTCTATTATCCCCTCCGCCCCATGCTTTAGCAGTTCGGGGATCAGATCGCGCACCACGTCGGAACTGACCACGATTTCCACCGAGAACCATTTCGTGTGATAAAGCGGTGCCACGGTGGGTGCATTCAGGCTCGGAAGCATGTCGATCACGTCTTCCATTTTATCTTCGGGCACATTCATTTTGATGCCGACCATTTTCTCGCCATGCAGCGCCCCTTTGAGCAAAAGCGCTATTTGCTCTATCTTTTCTCGCTTTTGAGCATCTTTCCAGGCTTCATGGTTGGCAATCAGCTGGGTATTGGTTTGCATCAACTCATGAATCACCCGCAGGCCATGGGCCCTGATGGTGGATTCGGTTTCGGTAACTTCCACAATCGCATCCGCAAGTCCGGACACCGCCTTGGCTTCAGTCGCACCCCATGAAAATTCAATGCTGACATTAATTTTGCGTTCTTTAAAATAGCTCCGGGTAAAATTGGTCATCTCTGTGGCAATTTTTTTGCCGTCGCAATCTTCAATCTTTTTAATGGGCGAGTCAAAAGGCACCGCCAGCACCCAGCGCGCCGGCCGCGAGCTGACTTTGGAATAAACCAGATCGCTGACCACATGGATATCGGAATCGTTTTCGGCGATCCAGTCTTTGCCGGTCAATCCGGCATCCAGCGTGCCGCTTTCTACATAATTGGACATCTCCTGGGCACGGCAGATGGCGCACTCAATGGTGTCGTCATTGATTTCAGGAAAATAGCTTCTGCCATTTATGTTTATATCCCACCCCGAACGCCTGAACAGCGCAATCGTGGCGTTTTGCAAACTACCCTTTGGAATTCCCAGTTTTAATGGATGTTTCACTTGCCGTATACCTCCTTGGGGTCAAATACAGGTGTCCCGATTATGCGTACGGACCCATTTTCTACTTTTTTATGAAAACAGCTGCGATGGCCGGTATGGCAGGCAGCACCGCCAAGTTGTTCAATTTTTAACAGCACCGCATCTTCATCGCAGTCGATGCGGATTTCTTTTACGATTTGCTGATGGCCTGATGTTTGGCCTTTAACCCACAGCTCCTGCCGGCGGCGACTCCAGTAGGTGGCTTTACCGGTTTTTAGCGTTGCCTCCCAGGCTTTCTGATTCATAAAGGCCAGCATCAGAACCTCACCGGTCTCATAATCCTGTACGATCGCCGGGATGAGACCCCCTGTTTTATCAAAGTCTGGTGTCATCATTTTTATAAAATCACATATTGAATTTGTTCCTCAAAGGAGGTACAGTAAAAGTTTGTAAAACGGTATGTTTTGCACACAAAATTTATGTATTCAATTTTAAAATTGCAAACTTTGATAGCTAACCGCAACGCGGTTGAATGTCAAATAAATTATTTTAGGCTTAACCCTGCCGAGTCGGTTGGAGCGAAGCGCAAATTCCGGTTTATCGGGGGACCAAACAGCGATAAAACCACGAAGATCACAAAGAACACAAAGAATGACATTTTAGGATCGACTTCAAAGGAGCTTCGTGTCCTTCGTGGTTTAAAATGATGTGGCACAAAATTTCGCCTGAGGGCCTAAAGTTCGATCGATCCGGACGGCCAAGCAATTTGTTTGCGGAGATATTTGAATCGTGACAAAGAGAAAGAGTAAATCCGATATATTAAAACAACGCGCCCGAGGTAAAAAACGACATTTACTTCGGAAATTTATCCTCTGGTGCTTTGTGCTGGGGTTTTTTGTTGCTTTGCTGGGGGCTCTGGCGAGCGTCGGGGTTTATTTTTATTTAAGCTCAAACCTGCCCCAAATTAGCTCTCTAACCGAATATCACCCTCCCATCATCACCACCGTCTATTCAGATGACAACCGCAAGATTGCCGAGTTTTTTGATGAACGGCGGATTATCAAACCGCTCCATGAAATTCCGCAAGAACTGATCAATGCCTTTATCGCTGCCGAGGATTCGCGGTTTTACAAGCACAAAGGCATCGATTTTTACAGCATTATCCGGGCGTTTATTAAAAACCTGCAAGCCGGGACGATTGTCCAGGGCGGCAGCACCATCACCCAGCAGGTAACCAAGTCCTTTTTGCTTTCGCCTGAAAGAAGCTATACCCGGAAATTAAAAGAGGCCATCCTGGCCTACCGGATCGACAAAGCATTTAATAAGGACGAAGTCCTTTACCTGTATTTGAACCAGATATATCTAGGGCACGGAGCCTATGGTGTGGAGGCGGCTGCCGGGAATTATTTCGGAAAATCTGCCAGGGATTTAAACCTGGCCGAATGTGCCATACTGGCAGGCCTGCCCCAGGCGCCCAGCAAATATTCTCCATTTAAGCATCCGGAACGTGCGAAGCAGCGCCAGATTTATGTGTTAAACCGGATGGTGGACGAAGGGTTCATTTCCAATATCCAGGCCACCGAGGCGATCAACACGGCAGTTGAGATTAAGCCCCGGCGCAACTGGTATATTGAAGAAATACCTTACTACACAGAACAGGTCCGGCGCTATGTTGAGCAAAAATATGGCCGCGAAGCCCTGTATACGCAAGGACTTCAGATTTATACAGCTGCCAGTATCGAGATGCAAAAAATCGCGCGGCAGGAAGTTGAAAACGGCCTGTATGACCTGGATAAACGCCAGGGCTACCGGGGTCCGGGAAAAAATCTGGCACCCGAGGAAATCGAGACTTTTTCCAAGGCGATTCAGGCAGAGCAGGAGCTGAATCCCCTTGAAGTCGGCCAAACCGTGAAAGGCGTTGTCCTTAAAGTGAATGATAAAAACAAAGCGGTTACGGTTCGAATCGGAAATGCTTTAGGGCAGATTGTACTTGAGGATATGCAATGGGCGCGAAAACCGGATCCGGATGTCGCCTACTATGAAGCCAAGGTCAAGCTTCCCAGTGAGGCGCTTCATGTCGGGGATGTCATTCTGGTTAAAGTAAAAGGCAAAATCAAAGACTCGGATTTGTGGCAGCTAACTTTAGAACAGGAGCCTGTGGCTCAGGCGGCCTTGCTGTGTCTCGAGGCTGAAACCGGATTTGTAAAAGCGATAATTGGCGGACGCGATTTTCGCGACAGCCAGTTCAATCGTGCCTTCCAATCCAGGCGGCAGCCGGGTTCCGCCTTTAAACCGGTTGTCTATGCGGCTGCCCTGGATAAGGAGTTTGAGGAGCCCGATAAATTCTATACCCCCGCGTCGGTAATTATCGATTCGCCGATCGTATTTGAAGACGAAGAACGGGATTTTACCTGGAAACCGAGGAACTACAAAGAGCGATTTTTCGGCCCCACCTTGATGCGCGATGCTCTGGCCAAATCACGCAATGTGGTGACGATCAAGATTTTGCAGGATATCGGCATTGATTATGCCATCGAATACGCCCATAAACTGGGAATAACCTCTGATCTGAGCAAAAATCTCTCTATCGCCCTGGGGTCCTCGGGCGTATCGTTGCTGGAGCTGACCAAAGCCTATTCGGTGTTCGCCAATCAGGGGTATCTGGTTGAACCGGTATTTATCACCAAAATTGTCGATCGCAAAGGCAATGTGATTGAAGAGATGGCTCCGGAGCGCTTTAAAGTTATCGAAAAGACCACCGCCTACCAGATGACCCATCTGCTGGAAGGCGTGGTAAAATACGGGACCGGCTGGCGCGTCAAAGCGTTAAACCGACCCGTGGCGGGCAAGACCGGCACCACCAACAATTTATTTGACGCCTGGTTTATGGGGTATACGCCCCGATATATCACCGGAGTCTGGGTCGGGTTTGATGATGAGGCACCATTGGGGAAATCCGAAACGGGCTCCCGGGCCGCAAGCCCGATCTGGCTGGGTTTTATGAAGCGCATCCTGGAAGATAAGCCACCCAAAATTTTCGAGGTGCCGGAAGGCATTGTCTTTACTAAAATTGATGCCGACACCGGGCTTTTGCCGATTCCCGAATCTAAAAACACGATCTTCGTCAGTTTTAAGGAAGGCACCGAGCCCACCGAATACAGTAAAAGACCGGGCGAGATTGTCGATACCGGAGAGTTTTTTAAGAAGGATTTGTAGTCTGGCTACTGGTCACTGGCTGCTGGCTGCCTATCAGGTTTCGGGTGTCAGGTGTCAGCCAACAGATGACAGAAGTCAGATGACAGTAAACAGATAGCAGTCTCCCCTTTGTCTTCTGTCATCTGTTTTCTGTGCTCTGTCCTCTGTATTTTCCTGACACCTGAACACTGACACCTGAAACCTATTTGAGGCCAGCAGCCAGAAGCCAGTGACCAGAGACCAGTTTATTTAGGTGCGGGATAAATCGCCTTTTTGGTGGCAAGGTGTTTGGGCCATACGATTTCGGCTTTACCATCGATCCACTGCACCAGGTAGGTCGGCAATTTGTTTTGCCGGCTTTTTTTATTGTAGGAGATAAATTTAACCGGGCCAAATACAGTGGTCATTTTTGTTTTGGCCAGTGCGTCGCGAACCTTTGCCGGCGTCAGCACCTTTGTGCGTTTAAGCGCATCGGCTATCACTTGCATGGCGGCATAAGCTTGAGCACCATGATATGTGGGCGGGGTATTGTATTTGGCTATAAATTTTTGGTTATATTCTTTAGCTCCGGGATAAGGCACTGAAGCATTCCAAAGCGTGGCGCAAGCCACATAATTAGATGCGGTCCCGGCATTATTTGTAAATCCGGGCCGGGCAAATCCAGTTGCACTGCCGACAAACAGTTTTGGATTCAGTTTTAGTTCTCTGGAATGGCGTGTCAGGAGGGCTGCGTCGCTCACGTCATCCGTGACCATGTATAAAAGATCGGGATTTTTGGCCTTCACGCGGGTTAGCAGTGGCCTAAAATCGTCAGCGCCGGTTTCAAAACTTTCTTTTACGACCATCTTTAAGCCCAGTGCTCCGGCTTTTTTAAAAAATTTTCTGGCCTCTGAGGAACTTTTAAGTGAGTTTGCATGTACGATCGCAACTGATTTTATATCAGTTGCCACCTTTTTTATAAAAGACTCTAATGTCTCGAGATGCTCGCTTATCGGCTGATTCAGTCTGAAGATGTAATCCCAGTCCTGCTCGGTGATTTTATCCGCTGAAGCGCTGTTTACCAGAAACGCTATTTTTTTTTGTTGGGCGATGGAAATGGTTGCCCAGGTTACCGAACTTGAAAAGCCGCCGCCAATCAGGAGTACGTTATCCCGAGTGATTAACTTTTCAATGGCCCCACGCCCCGCATCGGGTTTGCCTTGCGTGTCTTCAATGATCGGTTCGATTTTTTTGCCATTTATCCCGCCGGCTGCGTTAATCTCATCTGCTGCCATCAAAACAGATTTTTTTTGAATGATTCCAGATTTTGCGTTGCTGCCTGTCAGCGGAAGCAATACTCCTATCTTTATGGAGTCGGCAGCCCACGCGCTGGCGAGCATGAACCCAGATAATAACGCAAAATAAGTGATGCCAATTACAGCTTTTTTCAGCAAGATCATCTCCTGTTCACACATAATTTATACCCTTTTATTATATTAATTTCAATCATACGATCTGTAACATTTTTAATTTTAAACAAATCTCAACTTATGGTTTCGACTTGACAATTTCCTACGGCTATCGCTATAAAAGATTATTCGATTCGCAAACACCATTCCCCCGAGGCTATTATGGCCAATCAATACGAGATCAAAAGCCTAAGCCAGTGCTCAACAGCGGAGGAATATGCCCGGCGACTCATTCTGCTCTCATTTCAGCCCATCCTCTCCCTCAGCGACGATATTTTTGAAACCAGATGCCGATACGATTTTCATCTATTTTGTGACTCGACCGGACGGCGCCGGGCCTAAATCGATCGGTAATCCGATCGATTTCTGAATACGACGTTTTTGATACCCCACGGTTTTCAACATGTTGGGGGTTGGCTGTTTTTAGCGGCATTAAAACCGGTTCATGTATTTGGCCATTACAAAAGGAGAATATTATGAAAAAGGACGATCTTACCCAGGTGAAACATATCGGTGCTTTACGAATGAAAATGCTCTACGATTCGGGGATCAA
>JAUVTR010000227.1 GCA_030601425.1 Desulfobacterales bacterium | reverse complement strand
ATTTATGGCTGAAAAATATAAGCAGCCGATTATCAATAACACGCCCTTGGGCCGCATGGGCGAAGCAGAGGAAATTGCCAGCGTGATCGCATTTCTGGCTTCTGATGAAGCATCCTATATCACCGGAACTCCGATACCGGTATCGGGGGGGTGGGGAATATAAAGAAAACCGTTAACTATGAAAGTTGTTTCATTAATCATAATTATTTTATTGCTGACCCTAAGTACCGTATCCGCCGGCCAGGCTGATGTACTGAAGGTCGAAGTTGAACAGACGGGCGAAAACACCTTTCATTTTGACGTGACGGTGCTTCACAACGATGAAGGCTGGGACCACTATGCCAATAAGTGGGACGTGGTGGCACCCGACGGCACCGTCCTGGCAACCCGCATTCTGCATCATCCCCATGAAAACGAACAGCCCTTTACCCGAAGCCTTGGCGGTGTAAAGATTCCAAAAAGCGTCAACAAAGTATCCATTCAGGCCCACGACTCTGTTCATGGATATGGCGGAAAAATAATCACCATCCAATTGCCCCGCTGAACCGGATGGGCAATTGACTCAACCTAACCGGATTCTTTAAATCCGACTTGCCCCGTGATTTTCTTCAGATAACGGATATCACTAAAATGGAAGAGACACATATACAACGTATCGCTAAACTTATTTTCCCGATGATACTGGCGATCGTGCTGTCTGGCTGCAGCGGCATACCGGGCAGCAAGGCGGATCAAACGGCGGGCAAGGCCCTGGTACCGTATCGCTACCGCTCGCTGTACCATGAGCTTTATACCAAACTTGACAGTTTACGCAGCACCGTTAACGCCCGCTGGGATGGAAGAAAATCCGATGTCAACTTCGGTGTCGAGTTGCTGGTAACCAACAGCAATCGCGGCGAAGTTCTGTTGACAGACCGTGTATTCAGGGCAACCCGTCTTACCTTGGACCGTTTAAAGGATCTCGGAGTCCATAGTGTTGCTTTAAGCATTCAATATCCGATTTTAACTTCGTCTTTTCCCCGCGCTGCCGAGTACCGCACATTCTACAGACGGGTTGCCCGAGAAATTCGCCGCATGGGATTTAAGCTGATTGTTGAAATCGGAACCACGTTCCGCGAACCGGAGTTTAGCAAACTAAAGGTAAACTACCGCGGACTGACGATGAAGCGTTTCAGGGACGAGTTGTGGGAGATGGCGGCAGTCATCGTCACCGATATGCAACCCGACTACCTTACCCTCTTTACGGAGCCGGATACCCAGTCCCAAAATACCGGACTGGATTTCACGGTAACAAACTTTAGCGAAACCGTTCGTCAGGTCGCCAAGAACCTGAAACACGATAGCGTACGCTTGGGCGCCGGAGCCGGAACCTGGGATGATATGGCCTATTTCAAGGCTCTGGCTCGTATTCCTGAACTGGATTATCTGGATCTGCATATCTACCCGATTCAGAGGGATTTTGTCATGAATCGCGTGATGCAGGTGACCGCTATGGCACAGCGTCACAACAAATCTGTTTCAATCGGCGAGGCCTGGCTCTACAAAGTATCTAATCGTGAACTGGGAAAAATCAGTCCGGTAAAAGCGTTTGCGAGGGATGTGTTTTCATTCTGGCAGCCTCTGGACATCCTGTTTCTGGAAACCGTTATCAACCTGTCCCACCGAATTCAGGCGGATTTCAGCTGTTTTTTTTGGATGAAATATCTCTATGGTTATCTTGATTATAACTCGCATACCAAAAACCTGACTCCCCAGCAGCGGATCAACGCCGTTGATTCATTGATCGGTCGAAACATCCTGAACAATACCCTCGGTGATACCGGAGAGCGATTCAAGACACTTATTGCACCCCAGTAAGCTTAAAACAGGTATAAACAAGCAATGAGAGCAGCCGCTGAAAAGATAAAACCGATAATCGTTTGCACGGTCCTTTTTCTGATTCTTTTAATTTTTGGTAATTGTTCCCGAAACGATAATTATCCGAAAAATATTATTATTTACATCGGTGACGGTATGGGAGTCGCCCACATCACGGCTGGAAAAATTGCCCGGGGCACATTGAATCTGGAACGTTTTTCGGTCAGCGGAATGGTGACCACCCACTCAGAAAACGAACTGATAACCGACTCGGCCGCAGCCTCTACCGCCCTGGCAACCGGCCGTAAAACCTACAATCGGGCTGTTTCGGTTTCTACGGATAAAAAACCTTTGAAAACTCTTTTTGAATTCGCCGAAGAACTGGGCAAATCCACCGGGGTAGTGGTGACTTCATCGGTTACGCACGCAACACCGGCAGCCTTTTTCGCTCATGTCGAAGATCGCCGCCAACATGCCGATATCGCTGAACAAATCGTAAACAGCGGCCTTGATGTTCTGATCGGTGGGGGCTGGACGTATTTTATTCCAAAATCCAATGAGGGCAGCCGCCGTCAGGACAATAAAAACCTGCTCAAGTCGCTCGAAACCCGGATGCCGGTGGTCTTATCCTATGATAAATTGCCCGGTCAGGTTAAAAAGCTGGCTGCGCTGCTGGCACCTGATGGCCTGCCAAAATCCGCAGATCGCGACTACTCTCTGGCCGAATTGACGGAAGCAGCCATTCGAATTCTTTCAAAAAACCGTAAGGGATTTGTCCTGCTGATTGAAGGGTCCCAGATTGACTGGGCCGCCCATAAACAGGATCATGAGGGGATTATTGCGGAAATGATCGATTTTGACGGTGCCGTCGGGACAGGTTTCGATTTTGCACAAAAACACGGCAGCACGCTGATTATCGTCACCGCCGATCACGAAACCGGCGGATTCGCTGTTCACGACGGCTCCATAAAAACCAAACAGGTGACCTCAACGGGTTTTACAACCACCGGCCATACCGCTTCAATGGTTCCGATCTTTGCGTTTGGACCGGGAAGCAGCCAGTTCAGCGGGATTCAAGATAATGCCCGCATTGGCCAGGCCATCATCGACCTGCTGTTGAAAAGGGAGATTAAAAATTAAAGTTGTTTAAAGGTTCGGTAGTACCTTAAGACCCGGTGAACATATTCTTCTGTTTCCTGATAAGGCGGGATGCTTCTATAGCGGTCGACCGCTGTGGGTCCGGCGTTGTAAGCCGCCAGGGAGAGTGCCAGCTTTCCATTAAACCGTTCATAGAGTTTCTTAAAGTACTGCGCGCCGGCCCTGATGTTTTGCCAGGGATCGAGTGGATTCTTCAGATTCAGCATTTTGAAGTTTTCCGGCATGATTTGCATCAGACCCATGGCGCCTTTCCGGGAAATCGCCCGCGGGTCAAAATCAGACTCGGCTTTGATCATGGCTTTTAATAAGCGGGAGTCGACGTCGAATTCCCTGGAGGCATCGGATATGAGTCCATCGTATTTATCGGTGGAGTGAAACTTGGTGGAAATGGAGGTTTTTTCTTTGATATAAACTTTATAATCGTGTTCATTGGAGGTGGGTGCATTGGTAAAATGCATCACCCCGTTATCATCGATATACATGTAAATATCCGCATGCACGGATATAACGGTGGCAATCAGAATAAAAATGGCGCTTACTACAAAGATTTTTGAAAATTTAATTCCGCGTCCGTCCATCAGTCCTCAAAACCAATTCGAATCCGTTTTCCCCCTGTAGACAATATCCCCCTGTACGCCCATCGTATTCCTAAATTTAAACATAAATTAGGCTTAAACTCAAGAAAAATATAATAATAACCAATGATATTAGCATGTTCTGATATACACCCACAATATCTTGTGTGTGTCGCAGCAATTTGACCCAAGAACGATGGAACCGACCGGTCACCTGTCTTCTTTTCAAGAATAAATATCGACAATAATACAACAAAACTTGAGTAAAAAAACGGTTTGCCCGTTCGTCCGCTTCAGGCCGATTGGGTCCGTTAGTATAAGAGGGCGATCTAATTTAATGTTTGACAAGACAACGCGCAAACAAGCAATCGCGTTTAGAGGGGTTTATTGAGTTTGATTCGAACGTTAATTCGTAGGACGACCGCTTTCGCCCACCATAATAAAAGGCGCCCAGAAAAGCGGATGCGCATAGCTGGCCGCGATCTTGCCGGTTGCGGGATCTTTAAAGCCGGGCCCATCGATCAATGCCAGGGCTGATTTTTGCAAGGCTCTGGCCCGCGAAAGCGTTTGGTCCGCCTGCTGGTATTTAAATAGCCCGGTGGTCAGCTCACGGGCTGACGTCGTCTCTACCGGCCACATACTCACCAGAATGGCCCGGGTTCCGGCGTAAAAAAAGGCTCTGCCAAGACCGGAAACCGCCTCAGCGCCCTTACCTTCGGCTGCGCCAGTGTTGCAGGCTGAAAGCACCACCCAATCCGCATTCAGCTTTAAGCGTAAAATTTCTGCCATGGTCAGCAGACCGTCCTCATTATCCCCCGCAATGGAAGGTGAAGACAGCGCTAAAGCCGGTTGATCCAATCCATCCAGGTCGCCGGGCACCAGGGCATGGGTGGCAAAGGCGATCACCCTGCGATCCGATAAATCCATGGACTTGACCTGTTGCTCGGATGCCTGCCGGCCCAGAAAAACATCGTCGTTTGGATTGGCCCCTAAGGCCTCGGCAATGTTCTTGATTTCTGCGGATGTATCCGGCAGCCGATTTAATTTATTAAGCGTACAGGAAACGATTTTATCACTATCCAGGGTGCCCTCATCAGATAGGCGTATGCCGCGAACGCTAAGTTGCCCTTGCTGGCCGGCAATTACGATGGCGGGCTCTTCTTTTTCCTTTTGGGCCTCGGCCAGCTGCTGCAGATTAAAAATCGGATCACCGAAACCGGCAAACGCCTTGCGGTCGGGATCACCGGCCGCAACGCCGCGCAGATTGACAAAAGTGGACGCCGAGGGCAGTCGGGTTATCGACGCATTGCGGATCAGCCAGGGGACCTTTTTGTATTTGCTGAACAGCTTTTGTTGCTCTTCCCCGAGACTGACGGGTGCGGTCGGCAAAAGCGCAAACGGCAATTGCCCCAAGGGGCCGTGGGCCACAATTAATAAGTCTTTAGCGCTTTGCCACCTATTTTTAACCGGCTCAAGCAGCCGGCGGTAAAGGTCATAAGCCAGGGATGTGTCAAATTCGGGAATATCTCCTAAGGTTATGGGTTTGGGATCCAGGGCTTTACGTAGGTCGGTGACCATCTGCGAAAGCCTTTTGCGGCCAAGGGGTACCGTGGAAAAAGCAGTCCGGCCCCCATGGGGAATGGCCCAGACATAGCTGTGATTATCAACCGTATAGATTGAAACAAAGGCTTCCCCTGGACGCAGGTGCTGTTGCAACCGCGAAATGCGCACCGGTTTGGGGGTGGTTAACTCGGCATACTTTGGAAATCGCGTTTTGAGTTCATCAACCAGAACCATACGGGCACGCGTCATGGTATCTATTTTGCTCTTCAGCTCTTTTATGACTGCCGGAAGTTGCTGTTCTCGGGGTGCTGCCAGATTGTCCGTCAGAGCTGTTTCCATAAGTTTGAGTTGTTTTTGAGCATCCTGCTCTTTGCGGACAAGATCTGCCAGCTCTTCTGAGGTCACCGCCGCCCTGGCCGTGCTGGCGCCGATTGCGCCGCGCACCGTGGACCCGCTCAAGGCATCGGCCAGCTTAAAGGCTTCAGCAGTCGCATCGATGCCGGCAGCTTTTTCAAATTGACTCCCCTGGACCTTCGCCAGTAAGTCCAGATAGCCTTCTAAGATAATCCTTAGCCGCATTTTCCGGTCGAAGGTGAAAGTCTCGCCGCTGCTTGTTTCAATCAGAATCGGAAGGGCTGCGGAGAAATCCTGAAGCGCTTGTTTGTCGTTTTTTTGCAGCGCATACACCATTCCCCTAAAGCCCAGCGCCTCTGCGGTCAGATAATGTTTCTCGCCAAACAATCTGCTATTTTGGGCATAAATTGCGGATATTCTTTGGGATGCTTCCTGGATTCGACCGCTGCGCACAAGCGCGAGCATCAATGCCGGATTTCTGGCGAAAAAGTTTTCATACAGATACTGATTTTGCCGCATGCCGGACCTGGCAAGATCAAA
>JAUVTR010000014.1 GCA_030601425.1 Desulfobacterales bacterium | reverse complement strand
CGGTGACACCGACGGTCTCATCCGCAATGCGGTCAACCAGATCCGGCATTCCAACTTCTTCACCCCGTTTAATCAGCCGTTCACGGATTTCATCCTTCAGCGCCTTGGGCATCCACACCATGCGCTTGATGCCCCCATCTCCAAGGATGAACTTGCGCTGGGTGATATTGAATTTGGAATGACCCACAAAACCCGGCGAAGATGCTCCGCCGCCCATGACACCGGCCAGGGTGGTAAACTTCATGCCGCAAGGGGTTTCCCCGGTGTAATCCCGGCCAACCGTCATAACGCCGTTGCATTGCGGCAACAGGGCGGCAATACATTCACAGCAGCCACAGGTGGTCATGGGATCGAGTATCATGGAATAAAAGTTGTAGTGATCCACGGCCCCGCGGGAGGCTTTTTGCACAAATTCATTGACCCCTTTCCACTGACCCAGAACCGGATCCAGGCATTCGCCTTTTTCAATCGGCTGGTTCGGACCGGTGGGATTGATTTCAAAGGATGCCTTGCAGTCCATCCAGTTATAAGCGCCGCAGAGCCCGGTACGTTCGGGGCTGACGGTGCACACATGGTTGGGTGCGAACGACTGGCACAGGGTGCAGGAGTAATAGGTCTCCACATTCTCATCGGTCATATTTTCCACACGCTCATCGCGGGTTTTGTATTCGGCCCGAGCGCGTTTGGTCAGATCATCCACATCCTTTTTCTTTGTATAAAGGGTGATCTGGACCTTGTCGACGATCTTCTGAAAATCCTGGTGGAACTTGGCGTGCAGAACCGTGCCGATATTCTTCAAGGTAAAGCCTTTTTCAATGGCCGCTTTGCTGACCCGGATCCAGGAAATATCGCGTTGGCCGATATGCATAATCCCCTGAATGTAGTTGATCAAATGATGGATCTGACGCTCGATGATCGGTTCAAAATCAGTCTGAAATTCACGGCCGGCGATCTGGACATAAATCCCCAGCGGCATGGTTTCGCCCTCTTTAATGTCGGTAATGTCCGGGCCGACGATTTCGACCTTACCGTCCTCGATTTCATTCATCTCGGCCATTTTGGTCAGCTCGGTGCACTGGGTTTTGCCGCCGCCCATCTGGGCATACAGATCGGCACCGCGCACGCGCTCGCCCTCATAGGCCGGCCCGAAGGAACAGGGAATATCGATTGAGGACACCGTCACCTTCAAACCCCGGACTTCAACTGATTTTTGCACCAATTCATCATGGGGCACGTTGGCCACCACGTGTTCATAGGTACAAATACCGGTCGGCAGAATCTCGGGGATATCGGTATCGGCCAGGGTCGGGAAACCCCAGTTGACGCAGCCTGCGGCAGCACCGGCCCAATCGGTTCCGACATCGCCCAGGGCGTTTACAAAAGCAAAAACGCGCTCCTTGTTGTAAAATAGAATCTTTTTATAGTCCCCGGGTTGAACACCGCCAAACGCCATCGCCACCCGGTTGGCAAATCCCAGCGCAAAAATGGCTGAAGAAATATCCGGACCGAAAGGAACAATGCGGGTATTCCAGCCGATTTGAACCCCGGTCTCAAGCAGTTGCTGAGTGACCGAAGTATTGTTCTGATTGGCCGCCAGAAAGATATAAAGATTGCGTTTCTGGTAATCTTCGACAATTTCTTTTGCGATTTCAGCATGCGGTGCAGCCCCGACGATCGCGGCAAATCCCGGCGCGGTGCCGTCCACAAACTCAACCCCGCGTTTGCGAAAGACGGTATCATCCGCGGCGCCGAGCCAGATTTTGCCGGCTTCCTCGTCGATATCTTCGGAATGCAGATAAAAATCCGGCTCGTTCAGATAGCGCAGCGCCTCCCGGATCTCAAACGCAAACAGGGTGGCCATGCCGGCATCCAGCAGCGGCCCCAGATAGGGCAAATGGTTCATGCCTTTGATATGGGGCGGCAGAAGCTTGCGGGTCACGTCCAGTGCTTTCTGAATATCTTCCAGGGTTTCAACTTTAATCCCCAACAGTGAATAAATCACCGGCAGATAGTAGGCGGTGTTGGGAAATCCCACCTTGGTATCTGCGTTGAAAGTCTCCAGAGCTTTTTTATATTCGCCTTCAACCTGCGACACAACGTTGTAGCCACCTTGAATAGCGGCAAATGCAACTAACTTAGACATACAGTTTCCTCCTTCTCTGAGGATTTATTGATTCAAATTGAGGAATTGAAGGAATAGTATCTCATTTTAAATCCCTGAATCCCTAAATTCCTGAATTACGCTTACGCTTCAATCTTTTGACGATCGGCCATATCCATCAGGACCCGCTCACGCGCTTTGTCGATGCCGAGCGCTTTGCGTTTCTTGTCGATATGAGCAATCATCTTGCGGGCATGTTTGATAGGATCGGCTTCCAGATCCCACATACCGCCGTACAGCTTTTCCAGTTCCTTAAACAGATAATTTTGGAATACCGGCGCTCCGGTAGTCGGGAAATGATAGCCAAACACCGTGTATACACCCGAACTTACAAAATAATGGCCGATACTGATGGCCTTTTCACTCATCCACTCCGGGGCACTTCCGGCTGCCGGCAGATCACAGATGTCATTGCCCAGACCGCCGGCTTTGACCACCTCGGTGGCCGCCAGCAAAATCCGACTGTTATCCACACAGGAGCCCAGATGCAGCACCGGCGGAATACCCACGGTCTCGCACACTTCGGCCAGACCCGGTCCGCAGTAAACATGTGCGGCACCCGGGGTTAGCAAGCCTTCCATGGCGCAGGCGATTCCGTTGCACCCGGTGGTCAAAACGATCACATCATTCTTGATTAGTTCCTTAACCACGGTAATATGCGCGTCGTTGTGACGGGTTCGGGCGTTGTTGCAGCCCACCACACCGGCAATGCCTCTGATACGGCCGTTGATAATGTTGTCATTCAGGGTGTAGTAGGAGCCGCGGAAGGTGCCGCCCAGGTGATACTCGACGGATTCAACACCAAAGCCGGCGATCTGCGCGGCCTTTTGTCCGGGAATCATTACCTCCGCACCGCGGTTTTCGAAATTGTCGATGGCCATTTTGATGATTTTTTTAGCATCTTCCATGGCATGGTGTTCGTCGAATTCAATGTGGATGACATTGTCCTGTTCCATGCGTGCAATCGGATGGGTGGTGATCAATTTGGTGTGGAAACATTTGGCCACATTGGCCAGGTTCTGAAAGACACACTGGATATCGACCACCATAGCATCGCAGGCGCCGGTGACAATGGCCAGCTCCTGCTGCAGAAACGTACCGGCCGGCGGCACGCCGTGACGCTGCAGCATTTCGTTACCGGTGCAGCAAATGCCGCCCAGCTGAATGCCTTTGGCCCCTTTGGTTTTGGCATAGTCCACCATCTCCTGAGACTGGGCCGCAGCCACAATCATTTCGGATAAGACCGGCTCATGCCCGTGGATGATGATGTTGACATGGTCTTTCTTCATGACACCCAGATTGGCTTCAGATTGGAGTGGAAAAGGTGTCCCGAAAAGAACATCCTGTAAATCTGTAGCCAGCATGGACCCGCCCCATCCATCGGCCAGTGCGGCCCGGGTGCATTGTTTGACGATGTTTTTGTAATCCTGATCCACGCCCATATGGGTGCGATGCATGATCTCCACAATTTCTCTGTCAATATTACGCGGCAGCACCCCCAGTTTCTTCCAGCGTTCATACAGGGGCTGGGGCGCGCGTTTGAGGTAATCCAGTTCGCCTTCGGACTTCCCCCATTCGGCCAGGGCTTTTTCGGCCACTTCCAAAGCTATTTCATCCAGATTGCGATCGACTTCCTCACCATCAACCTCGACTTTGGTGTCCACCCCAAAGTGAGGTGCAATCGCCAGCAATTTATTGGGGTCTTTGATTTTGTAATCCCCGGTCTCTTTTCTTGCTACAGCCATAAAGACCTCTGCCACACTGCGTCCGTGATCCGAATGGGCCGCCGCGCCGGCAGCCACCATGCGCGCAAAATTACGAGCCGCAATGGTGTTAGCCGTGGCGCCGCATAAGCCCTTGCGCTCGTCTTCACCTTCGATTCCGGATTTCGGAAGCGGCAGACGACAGGGCCCCATGGCGCAGTTTTTACAACAGGTGCCCTGCATTCCGATATTGCATGGTTTCATGGTGACGGCGCGATCAAAGATGGTTTCAACCCCCAATTCCTGGGCGCGCCGGATCATCTGCTGGCTGGCTGGATCGATAGTGGCCGCAATTGGGTCAGCAACTTTTTTCACCTTTTCGGGTTTAATTTGATTTTTGTCAGTGGTTTCTGCCATATGTGGTTCCTCCCCACGATTTGATTTAATTTGCCCGTCAATGGTACATAAACGCAAGCGTTATTGACGGTCGGTTATTGTTATCGTTTGTGGATCCAATCGAGATTATCGATCATTTTTTCCACCATCGACTTTTGAACGGCTGCCGGCGTCTTTTTAGCTGCTTTCTTACCAGAAGCTGTGCGTTTGGCAGCCAGCTCGGCACGTTCTTTGGTCCGTTTCAGTCTGATTTCATCGAGTTCGGCTTCGATTTCGGCTTTTCCCTCAGCGGCTTTTTGCGCATCGGCGTCGGCTTTGGCCCTGGCTTCGGCGTCGGCCTTGGCTTTGGCTTCTTCGGCCGCTTTGGCCTGCGCCTCGGCGTCGGCTTTGGCTTTGGCCTCGGCTTCAACCCTGGCTTTGGCTTCAGCCTCGGCTTTTGCAGCTGCGTCCGCTTCAGCTTTTGGGGCCTCGGCCGGTGCCGGTTCGGCAGGAGCCGCTGCCTTCTTCTCCGGCTCAGGAGCCGCCTCTTTTTTGGCAGCCGGTGCCGCTTTCTTCTCCGGCTTGGGTGCCGCCGCTTTTTTAGCCGGCGCCGCTTTCTTTTCTTCTTCGATAGTCAAATCCGGCTGAGGGGAAAGCGCCAGCAAATCAACATCAACCGCATCCAATTGTTTTTGGATCCCAGCGACATCCGCAGCCGCACCGCCGTCATAAACCAGATCAATATAAGATTTGACCAGCCGAATGGATTCGGGATGACGCATAATCAGCACATCGGAGCCCCCCATCAGATAGGCTACGGCTCCAACCGCCTCCATTAAAATGCCGCGTTTTTCCGGATCGCCCAGGGTTGGTGCTTCATCGACCGGCTGTTTGGCTTCTTTGCATTTCCAAACCTCGTTTCCGAGATTGTTGATCAAAGGCAGTTGCAGTTTGTCATCACCCTGGGCCAATGCTGCCATGCGGATGCGCTCCATCACGGAATAGGAATATTCCAAACCATAGCCCAAACCGCCGGTGGTGGGATCGATGATCAGTTTGTCCATCGATACCCCCAGATTTTCGAGTAAAATATTACACTGTTTGGCCAGGTTAACGTCAATCGGCGAGGATGCAATGATGGTGTGACCGAATCCCATGGCAGCCGCACCGATACCTTTGTGATTTTTGTCTTCAACCGGACCCAGGATGAGGCCTTCGCCCTGGCATTCCTCGGCAACTTTCTTGAGCACTTCCTCATCTTTTTCAAAACTGGCCGTGCCCCATATGATCAAGGGCACATCAATGGCTTTGAGGACTTTCTTTACCGTGGCGACCGCCTCATCCGCACCGGCGTCGTTGCCGTTAGGATCAGTGCTTTTTAACTGCAGCACAATCATGTCTGCGCCGAATTTATCAACGCATTTTTTGGCCCACGCCGCCGGATCTGAAATCACATCCTTAAACGGGCTTAAAGCAGCTTCCGGCCAATCCTCCGGTTCCATATCCCAGATTTCCATGGCGATCTTCGGTTTGTGGGGCATCTCGCCTTCGAAACTGTAAAAAGGATAGCAGCTTTCACCGCCGACGGTAACAGCCTTGTCTCCTTTGCCCAGCGTAATTTCCTTTATCCCGCCGGAATACGATTCTTTAAAAAATTCAAAACCCAATGTTTACCTCCTTATCTTGTTGTCTTTATCCATCAACATTTATCGAATCTACAGACAGTAGATTTAATCGCATTGTTGCGTAAAACCCAGCGAAAAACGAAAGGGAATGCTATTTTTTGGATCTGAATTTCAGGGGTCGTCGCCCCCATTAAAGGGATCGGTTTTCGTAAAAAAAGCAGAATATTTTCATTTATATGCAGTGGATAGCTTTGTCAAGAGGAGAGCCCAACTAAATAAAAATTTCTAATTAAATCCGATTCATTTTTGAAATGGGCGCTAGTGTCATGTCCCACAAAGATGTTACAAAAGTCGTGTGGTATATTTTAGTTCAGTTGAGTTCTTTAAACAACACAATGTCTATGGCGTCAGGTGTCAGGTGTCAGGTGTCGGGTGTCAGATAACAGATGACAGACGTCAGATGACAGAAAGCAGAAAAAGTCCGCTCTTTGTCTTCTACTCGACTGAGCTCGTCGCAGGCTGTCATCTGTTTTCTGTGCTCTGTCCTCTGTATCTTCCTGACACCTGACACCCGAAACCTACTTATTCCTGACACCTAAAATAAAACGAATTAACATTAATAAACTCAATCTATGTTTTGTAAATTACTTGCGGGACATAACACTATCTATTCTTACGGGTTTCAAGGCGAGCTTTCAATTTGGGGAATTGATCAATATCGGTGTGGGGTAAAAACAGGGCGGCGATATAATTATCCATGTAGGAGGCGGTATCGGATAATTCGAAATTGGTCATCTTATGGGTTACCTCGACCACATCTTTACGAATCCGATTGGTCAGGCTGCTCATGCGTGCGCCCATCAGCGATCCGTTGCCGATAAAGGTCACCTTGGCGGGATCCATTTCGGGAAGCAACCCGATAACCATGGCCTTTTCCAAATCCACGTAGCTGCCGAACCCGCCTGCCAGAATAATGTGCTCAATTTCCTGAAGGCTCATCCCGACTTCGGTCAGCAACGTCATGCAGCCGCTGTAAATGGCGCCCTTGGCCCGAATGAGGTTTTCAATATCGATTTCCGTCAGGGTTACATCCCGGTCAATCTGGGTTTCTTCCTTCCACGCCAGAACGTATTCATAGGCGCCGTCTCCTTCGCGGATACGTTCAGTTTCTAAATCGCGGTTAAATTTACCCAGATTATTGATAATGCCTATCTCGAACATTGTGGCGACCATGGTGATCAGACCGGAGCCGCAGATGCCTTTGGGCCGTACGTTACCAACGGTAATGATCATGGGCTCGTAGGTAATGGGGTCAATTGAAAAGTCTTCGATGGCGCCTTTTTCGGCACGCATGCCGTATTTGAGGCCGCCGCCTTCAAAAGCCGGTCCGGCCGAACAGGCTGCACAGGCGAGCCAGTCTTTGTTGCCGATAACAATTTCGGCATTGGTCCCAACATCCAGATAAAGCGTCAGTTTTTCGGCTCGGTAAATCCCGGCTCCCATCACACCGGCCACAATATCACCGCCGACATAGCTGGAAACCGCCGGGTAAACCAGAGCAGACACATGGTCGCCCACAGCCATACCCAGATCCTTGGCCCGGGTGGGGGGATACAGGGTCGCCGCCGGCACATAGGGTGACCGTCGGATAGACCGCGGGTTGATTTTGAGCAGCAACTGGGTCATGGTCGTATTTCCGGCCAGCGTGATGGTGGATAAATCCTCATGATCGATACCGGATTGTTTGATAATCTTATCCAGCACTTTATTGATCGTATTCATAACCACTTCATGCAGACGCTGCAAGCCCCCCGGTTTTTCGGCATATACGATCCGGGAAATGACATCTTCCCCATAACTGATCTGACCGTTGAAATCGCCGTACTCGGCCAACACGTCACCGCTGATCAGATCGATGACCTGACCATAAATGGTTGTGGTCCCGATATCCATGGCAATCGCAAAGCTGCGGCCGGTGGTATCACCCGGCTGAACATTGATCAGGCGGGTTTTGCCGACATCGCGAACCGGGCGCACGAGGGTGGCGGTCACTTCAAAATCTTTTTCCCGCATCGCATCCGGAATTTTGCGGATAACCGAAAGAGCAACATCCAGGCGATGTTCATCATGTTTGGCTTTTAAATAACTGATCAGACGCGTGATGTCCGGCAGGTTGTCCTGGAGTGTGGGCTCGGGGAGCTGCAGAAATATTTTTCCCACCGGCGCAACAAACAGCCCCTTTTCTTTTAACTCATCAAAGTTCATTTCGCGGATATGGGCGGTCTTACGCGGGGTCATATGCCTGCGAAGGACACTGGCGTCCATGGAAGATTCAACCGGTATGCGCACGGCCAGATCATTTTTTACGACTGCCTGGCACGCCAATCGATAGCCCTTATCCTGATCCTCCGGGCTGAGTTTTTCGGAAGTACCGCCTTCCACCGTGCCATCCTCAATCAACACTCGACATTTTCCGCAAACACCTTCCCCTCCGCAGGAGGCGTTGATGTGCACCCCGGCTTCCAGAGCGGCATGAATAATCGTTTCACCATCCGGGACCGTTATTTTCGTTTCATGGGGTAAAAAAACGATTTTGTGATTGGACATTTTCATTTTCCTTCTATGGCACAGGGCGTAAATTTCATATAATCATTTCAAATTAAACAAAGTGACTAAAGTGAACTAAAGTGAGCTAAAGTGCCTAAAGTTTTGGTGTCGCTACGCTCCATCTTTTATAAAAACGATCGTTCGACCCAGAGGCTCTCGACGGGCAGAATTCCTTAACGTTAGGCATTTTAGGCACTTTAGATCACTTGTTTTTATAAAGGTTGATCGAACCGGTATCTGAGCTGCAGCATCTCGCCGTCAAAGAAGCTGTCAACCTTATAGGGTAGCGTCTTAAACAGTTTAATCATTCCCCTATTCTGAGGTGATGTATAGGCCATCAATCCGCAGATGCCGTTGTCGCGAGCGGCGTAGGCCAGTTTGTTCAACAGTATTTTACCCAAGCCTTTTTTTTGATACGGCTTGCTGATCGAAAACGCAATTTCAGCCTCCTGGGTTGCCGGATCCACCAGATATTCGCCGACTCCGACCACTCGGCCGAAACCAAATTCCCCAACAACCGCAACGATGGTCAAATCTTTAATATAATCGATCAACGAAACCCCTTTGACTTCATCGTGGACGAAACTGGTTTTTTCATGGAAAAAGCGGGCTATGACGTCATCTTTGTCCAGATTGTAAAAATGCTCCTGAATTCTTCTTTCATCCACCGGTTTGACGGGTCTGATCGTGACCTGTTCACCGTCAATCTCAATGGTTTCCTCCAGATGAATCGGATAAATCCCATGAATCGATTCAGTCAACGTCCGCTCGGCGCTCAAAAGTCCCATTTTTTTAGCTTCGTAAAAAAGCTCGTCGCGGAAGTCCGGATGCGCAATGCTGATCATGGCCATGGCACGTTCCTGCAAACTTTTACCGAATAAGTTCACTGCCCCGTATTCGGAAACCACATAATGAACATCCCCTCTGGGTACAACGACGGCCTCATCTTCTAACTGCGGGACAATGCGGCTTTTTTTGCCCTGCAGGGCTGTGGCCGGCAGCATCAGGATCGATTTACCGCCTTTGGACTGAAGCGCACCGCGCATGAAATCAAGCATTCCGGTAACACCCGAAAAATGATTGTGCGGCAGCGCATCGGCTGCGACCTGGCCGGTCAGATCGATCGTCATGGCAACATTCATCGACACCATTTTATGGTGGCGTGAAATCACAAAAGCGTCATTGACATAATCGGAAGGATGAAACTCGATGGCTGGATTGTCATTTAAAAATTCATATAATTCTTCGGTGCCGATGGCACTGGAAGCCACCATTTTGCCTTCATTGAAACCCTTTTTACGGTTGGTTATGACGCCTCGCGAAAACAGATGCATGATATCGTTGGTCAAATACTGGGTGTGGATACCCAGATCATTTCTATCGGCCAGCGCCAGCAAAGTGGCCTGATGGGTGGAGCCCAATCCGATTTCCATGGTGGAGCCGTCTTCGATGAGACGGGCAATCAATCGCCCGATGTCATTGGCAGCCTCCAGCTCCGGTGTTTCTCCAATGGTCAGTAACGGTTCGTCATATTCAACAAAAACATCCACATCATTGACATGGATAAAGCTGCGTCCCAATATTCTGGGCATTTGAGAATTCACCTGGGCGATAACCAGGTCCGCCGACAAGGCCGCTGCCAGCGTAATGTCCACCGACACACCCAAACTCATCCAGCCGAAATCATCCGGCGGCGATGTTTGAATCAGAGCCACATGGATCGGCAACAGGCGGCTTTTAAACAGCCGCGGAACTGCCGAAAGATTGATGGGGGTGATAAACCGTTTGTTGCGGGCAATGGCCTTGGGCTTTGCTGAACCCAGATAAAATGACCGAATATTGAGGCTTTGATCCTTAGTTTTATTGGCAATCAATGTCAACGGGGTTGTTTCCAAGGTCATCAGACGATTGATTTCAATGTCTTTAAAATGATTGGAGGCCTCGGAAAGCTCCCGGACCAAATGCTGGGGTTCGCCACAGGATGATCCAATAAACACGCGCTGCGCCGGTTTGATCAGACCAAGTGCCTCCTGTGCGGTGTGCTGGTTTTCAATATAGTCGTCGGCCCAATAACTGGATATAGGCATTATCTTATCAATCCCAAAATTTGTAAATTTTATGTAATCATAATATCTAAATATCGAATGCAGAATATTAAATGATGAATGTCGAAGTAAGGTATTCTGCCATTTTTATACATCATCGTTTTGATTCCGGAACAAACCGGGGTTAAGGATTGTCGTCATCGGATAGTTCATCGTCATCGTTTGCTGCTGGATCGATTAATTTTGCCGAATCGGTCTGCGGCAGCTCCTGGACTTTACTCAATTTACGTTCAATGACCCGGGTGCGAACTTCGGCTTGGTCAATTGTATTGCTGGCCTCCTGAAGCTTCTTTTTGGTTTTTGCCAGCACCTCACCAAACTTGCTGAACTGGGTCTTTACCGCACCCAGCAGTTCCCATACTTCACTGGATCGCTTTTCGACGGCGAGCGTGCGGAATCCCATTTGAAGACTGTTCAGCAGTGCAGCTAAAGTTGTCGGCCCGGTTACCACAATTCGATAATCCCTTTGGAGACTGTCGCACAAACCCGGTCGCCTTAAAACTTCGGCATACAGGCCCTCGATCGGCAAAAACATAATTCCAAAATCGGTGGTATTGGGCGGATCGATATATTTTTCGCGGATCGCTTTGGCTTCGACTTTAATGCGAGTTTCCAGGTTTTTGACCGATTTTTCCGCCATTACTTTATCAGCGGCGTCCTGAGCATCCAACAAGCGTTGATAATCCTCCTGGGGAAATTTCGAGTCGATCGGCAGCCAGACAACTTTTTCTTTATGAGAATCCTGACCCGGTAATTTTATGGCAAACTCCACTCGATTACTGCTGTTTTGCTTGGTAACGACATTGACCTCGTATTGGTCCGGTGTCAATATCTGCTCAAGAATATGGCTCAGCCTAATTTCACCCCATGTGCCCCGGGTTTTGACATTGGTCAATACTTTTTTTAGGTCCCCCACGCCGGTAGCAAGGCTGCGCATCTCACCCAGGCCTTTGTAAACCTGCTCCAGGCGCTCGCTGACCTGCTTGAACGACTCACTCAGCCGTTTTTCCAAGGTAGACTGCAGTTTTTCGTCCACCACCGCGCGCATTTGCTCAAGCCGCCTACTGTTATCTTCTTGCATCGTCCGCAGCTGCGTTTCAACGGCTTTGCGCAGGGCTTCCAGTTTTTCTTCATTGAGTTTGGTCATCGCCAGCAACTGTTTGGAAAAACTATCGAGTTGGTCTTTCTGCATGCCGGCAATTTCACCCATCTGTTTGAGCTGGGAATCACTGGCAAATTTTAATGTGCCGCCGATCTCCTCCCGGGCCTGTCGGGCGCTACCGGCTGATTCCAGCCGGTTGCGTGCAAATTCATCTCTAACCAGATGTTCGGTGTATCCCTGTTGTTTTTCCAGCGTCGCAAATAAAGCCTGCGATTTAATCTCTCTGCGTCGAACCAAAACAATGAGCAGGATAAGTACGGTCGCTAAAATCACACCGACCAAAATAAGTAGTAAATTTGTCAATCCGACTTCTGCGATTATGGAATGCAGGTATGGCATCTCGAAATAGGCATCTCTCTGTTTAAACCCGGTTTTTGAAAAATAGGGTATTTATTTATTTCTATTTTTGGGTATGCAACTTGATCTAAAGGGTTTCTCTTAGGCTATAGCCTCGTGCATCGGAAAGCAACAGGGTAATTCCGAGACGTTATTCCCTTTAGGTTCAGGGGATTATAAAGAAATCCACCGGATGCGTCAAGCCCGCCTCAAAGCAGATGGGCTCTTGAACAAGAGAGAAAACGGAATTTAGCTGGACGCCTTTTCAATTTTTGAGCCGCTGACAGATTGATACTGGCGATAAAGCCCTCGGAATTGATGGTAGGTGAGCCCTAACACCCTGGCGGCTTTCTTCTGATTGTATCTTGTTTTGCGCAGTGCCGTTTCCAGCATCATAACCTTTAACTCCCACATGGCCTCCTTGAGGGGTCGGTTCAGCAAAGCCCTGGAATCAACGGCCCCAAATTCGGCCGAAAGGGTTTCTTTTGATTCAAAAGGTGTGATTGTTTTATACGGTGAATGAAAAAGGTGAAAGTCAATATCGGCAATGATCGCAGCGTCAGAGCGATAGACCGCACGTTCGACCACATTTTTTAGTTCACGGATATTTCCGAGCCACGGGTGATTCTCCAGAGCCTGCAAGGCTTCATCACTGAAAACCGGGATTTCATCCCAGCCGAGTTCCAGCGCCATCCTTCCGGCAAAGTGCCCGGCTAACAGGGCAATATCATCTTGGCGCTCTCTTAAGGGCGGCAGGAACAAAACCTCGAATGAAAGCCTGTCCAGCAAATCCTGTTTGAAAAGATTTTTGCGGACCAGATCGTTTAAGTCGGCATTGGTAGCGGCAACAATGCGAACATCCACCTCAATGCTCTCTGAGCTGCCCACCCGCTCAAAGACATTGTATTCCACCACCCGTAAAATTTTTTCCTGAACTTCCATCGGTATGCTTCCGATTTCATCCAGAAAGAGCGTTCCGCGATCGGCTGACTCAAATCTGCCGAATCGCTGCTGCAAAGCCCCGGTAAATGCACCCTTTTCATAACCAAACAACTCGGATTCGATCAGGGTCGGCGAAAGGGCCGAGCAGTTGAGCGCCACCATCGGTGCCTGCCATCGATTGGAAAGATAGTGCAGCCGCGCTGCGGCCAGCTCTTTGCCGGTTCCTCTCTCTCCGATCAACAGCACCGGCCGGTTAACCGGAGCCACGCGTGATAGCTGCTCCTGAAACTCCAAAAACGGCTCGGATTGACCCAGGGCTTCGGTGACAACTGTCGGATTTCCGGCACCCAGGCTTTTTTGCTTTGAATAGATCGACTGCTTCATGGTCATATATACTAATATTAGGTTTAATTTACTATATATTAGCCATTTTAACCAATATGTCAATAAATAAATTCTATTATAATATGATATAATTTCAAATGATTACAATCAAACCCGCTGATGGCACAATTCATGCTGATAGTGAGGTTAAACTGTTAGACCCATTGAGTAAAACTCAATCGGAGTTAATTTTAAGACAGGGAGGTCATCATGGGTATTTTTACACGCTTTAGCGATATTATTAGCTCCAATATCAATGCCATCCTCGACAAAGCCGAAGATCCGGAAAAATTGATCAGACTCATGATCAGAGAAATGGAGGATACACTTGTTGAAATCAAGGCCGCCTGCGCCGGGGCGATGGCCAGCAGTAAAAAAGTTCAACGCCAGCTGGACACACTTCACGATGGGATTCATTACTGGGAGGAAAAGGCCGAGCTGGCGATTAAAAAAGGAAGAGACAACCTGGCCCGCGAAGCGCTAGTTGAAAAACGCCGCTATACCCGCCGGATGGACGGCCTTGAAAGCGAGATAGCCGAACACAATCTGCTCATTGAGCAATATCAGGACGATATCCGCCAGCTGGAAGATAAATTGAAATCAGCTCGTGATAAACAGCGCATGCTCGTCCAGCGACATATTCATGCCAATCGAAAAAAGCAGGCTCAGGAGGAAATCCGGCGGGTTGATAGTTCCGAGGCCATGATGAAATTTGATGAACTTGAGAACCGCATCGAACGCATGGAAGCCGACGCCGATCTGGTTAATTTCGGAAAAAGAACTGCTTTGGAGGCTGAATTCGACACCTTAGGCCTGGACGAAGAAATCGAAAACGAATTGCAGGCCTTGAAAACTCCGGTTTCTAAAGAGGATGAAACGCAATCTTCCGATTAAAATTCGACAGATTGAGGATTACGATAAAATTTTTATTGATCGGCCGACAGAGATAATTCTATAACCTTTTCCAGGACTGGTTGAGGAGCACATTCGACGGTTCATTAAAAATAGCGTAATGAAGCCGAGGTAAAGCCAAAAATGAAAGAAGTCATAATCGTAGCCATGGTTTTCGGAAGCATCGTGTTTGCACTGGCCATCATCCCGGGAACGATTCTTTTAGCCATCAAATTTTTCCGCGGCGGTCAAGACGCCGACGATCAAGCCGAGGAAGCTAAAATGATCCAGGAGACTTATAAAAGCCTTTCTCGCATGGAAGAACGCGTCGAGGCGCTGGAGACCATCCTGTTGGATCACGAAAAACAGAAAGGAAGGGAAGCTAAGCCATGAAAAGCTATAACCGTATTCGCCGTAACGGTATCTATCGCTCCCGCAGCGGCATGATTTTGGGCGTGTGCAAAGGATTGGCCGAGCATTTTGACTTTTCAGTCTTCTGGACCCGAGTGGTCGCCTTGATTTTTCTTTTTGTCGCCGGCTTCCTGCCGGCCATCGGGTTATACCTGCTGTCGGCCCTGCTAATGAAGCCCGAACCGGTAATTCCAATTAAAAACCCCGGAGAAAAGGAATTTTATGACAGCTATACATACTCGAGGCAGGGAGCGGTTCAGAGATTAAAAAGGAGATATGAAAACCTGCAACGCCGCATCCAGCGCATGGAGCATATCGTGACTTCAGCCGAGTATGACTGGGAAAACCGTCTCAATAATGGTTAACCGAGCAAACCAGAACAAGAACAAATAATTAATCACGAAAGCACAAAATTTGCCGGGAGGCAATATTAGCTCATAGCTGATAGCTCATGGCAAAAGCTTACAGCTAAGAGCTATGAGCTACGAGCTTTAATTGCCTCCCAGCCTTAGCGCTTCCCTTATTGATTTTTCATGATTTTCCCAAAAGCTCGGAAACCAGGTCGGATGACGTCGCAACTCTAAGCAACGGATAAAGGGGATTGCGCCGGTAGCTGGCCAGGGTCTGTTCGTGTACCTGTTTTGGAAAGGCTGCCGAGCAATCTTCCAGCAATACCGCCTGGAAATCATGACAAATCGCATCCAGAACAGTGGTCAGAACACAAAAATGGGTGGCAATGCCGCCCACGGCACACAGGCCCACACCTCTCTCCCGCAACCACTTTTCCAGACCGGTATTAAAAAAGGCTGAAAATCTGGGTTTTGGCAGCCACAGATCATCGGGCTGCATATCCAAATCATCGACGACCTCGGCACCCTCGGTACCGGCCAGTGAATGAGGATGCATCCGTCCTTTGAAAATAAAATCTTCTTCATGAAATGCATCGGTGGAAAAAACAATCGGCCATTTTTGACCTCGAAACACTTCAATCATTTTATTCAGGGAGTCAATAGCCGCTCTGGCAAACGGTGTAATCGGCAGATTGCGGCTTTCAGCAAAATTATCCTTGACCATATCGATGATCAAAAGAGCCGGAGTTTCGCTATTTTGAATGTTCATTCCTGTATCCCATCGTTTCTATATGAACTTGCACACAAGGGTTAAATTCAAAACGGGTTAGAAAGTTTCGTTTTTGCGTTACATTTGAACGGCCGGTACATGCCTGTCAAACCGGATTTTCCGGCTATCATAACATATAACGGGAAGGAGAACTATGAGAATGCGAAACGCTATGATCTGCGCTGTATTGCCGGGACTGATAATGACGGGATGTACCACCGCACCGAGTTCAAAAGACGCTCCGAAAGCGGGTTGCGGATTGAAAATTTAAAACAGAATCACATGGAAATCAAAAAAAAAGAGGTGGAAAATTTGATCGCCAACTGCGGCTCAAATATTTCAGCCGCACCTTGCGTGCAGACGCCGGAAGAGATGGTGTCGGACGGTCAAAAATTTAGAAACATCAATTCGCTAAAGATAAAATTTCTAAATTTATGAGTAGCCGGGGCCGGTGAAGTCTAAATTTGATCGAGCACACTTGAGGGTACGTCAAAGGTCTCCGCAGCGGAGTAATTATTGGCGCACGAAATAGAATCCGATAAAACTGTCTGAATTTGATCTAATACTTCACATTCTTCAATGCAGCCGGGAAAATTCTCCCGGGTGGAACAGTCTTTACAGGGACTTTTAACAAGATGACCAATGTTGAAATCGAAATTGTGATTATCTGCCGCTTTGTCTAACATTTTTAGCACCTTATCATTTGAGGTTGTTGCTGCTGGCCCGTACTTATCTTTGCTTTTAATTCTTCATATCGGCCACTGAGGCACCGATCATTAGAATTATTTCTGGCAATTCGACTACATACCCATACAACTATCATGCCAATTTTGCCTATTTTGGGAATTCATATATTTTCAGATAGTTATGGAATCACTGAATTTTCGGATGTGCAAAAAGTGACAAATGTTGTCAAAAAATATGTCAAAAAATGGTCAATCGGTAGAAAAAAAGGTTTCAGGTGTCAGATAACAGATGACAGAAAACAGAAACAGTCTGCCTTTTGTCTTCTGTCATCTGTTTTCTGTGCTCTGTCCTCTGCTTCTTCCTGACACCTGAACGCTGAAACCTGAAACATTGATATAAAAAAAGCCCCATTGCTGGGGCTTGGAAGATGTGATTGCCAGATAAGGGATTAATTTCTTCTTCCGGATCCTTGTCGTCGTCTGAGATTTTGTTTAGATGGCTGGGGGCTATCGCTATTTCTCAAGCGCTGTTTACGATACTTCTCACGCAGCTGCTGTTTTCTTTCCGGCGAAAGATTTTGCCATTTTTTCCTTTTTTTCTTTAAGCGTTCACGTTGCTCCGGAGTCATTTTTTGATATCGGCGACGACGCTCCCTTATCTGCTGTTTTTGCTCTTCGCTTAAATTTTTCCACCTTTTATGCCGTTCCCTGATGGCCTGACGTTGTCTGTCATCTAATTGTTTATACCGCTTCCAATTTTCGCGAATTTTCTCACGCTTTTCCGGCGGCATGCTTTTAAAGCGCTCATATCTATCTTTAATTTTTGTTTTTTGCTCCGGCGTCAATTGCTTCCATCGTTTTAATTTTTCTCGATATTTACGCTTTTGCTCAGGAGAAAGGTTCTTCCATCGTTCCCTGGCATTCGACAGCTCCCTCTCGTTTTGGGCCAGATAAATAGGGAAACCTTCGGGGCTTTCAATGGCCCCTGCGAGCTGCTCTATGGTTAAATGCCGATACAGGCTATGGGATTGCCCTATTTTCCTAATATTTTCCGAAGAATAATCCTTTGCAGCGTCAGAAGTCGAGCGCAACAGGCCGGCAAAAACCAATATCACCAGCATGATTTCTAAGATTTTTATCAAGGGCCGCCTATAGTTCATTTTCATCTCCGATTTCTGTCATGGTGTCCAGAAGATCTAAATCCTCCTCTAACAGATCCAAATTTTCCAAAATATCCAAAATCTGAATCGCTTCCAGATCTTCATCTGAAATCTCATCCTGGGCGTAGCCGGCATCTAAATGCACCAGCACAAAAATCATAAAACCAACGATCATCTTTTTGAAGCCCATGAAAGCGCCCTTTGACCAAATTCGGGGTTTAAGAGATCTCAAACTCATCCAGATTTTCGATGACCTCTAAATCTGAGAAAAAATCAATATCCTGAATAATCTCATAATTTTCAGCCAGATCAAAATTCGCAACCATCTCCAGCTCAGCCTCATTTAACTCTGCTAAAACCAAAACCGTCTTAGGTCTCTGCAGAAATTGAAACGTCACCAGGCCACTGACCAATACAATGACAGCTGCACCTGCAAGTACAGGAACCCAGCGCCGCTGAAAAAAAACGGTCTGCACGTCCCGCAGTATCTTTTCATACCAGGGCATCTGAGCATCCAGCGCGCGCCAGAATCGGGCAATATATTGGGGATCCGGCTTTATCTCGTCTAGTTCACCGAGCATTTCCCATGATTTTTCCACTGCTCGAGCTTCAGCCAGACAATCCGGGCAGGTGCGCAGATGCTCTGCGACCAATCGATGGTCATCCGCACCCAGCTCATGATCTAAATATATTGGAATTATTTTTTTTATTTTCCGACAATCCATGGTTGCAAAACTCCTAATTGTTAAACACACAAAGGACTCAAAAGTTTCGGTTAAAACAATAAAATAATGGTCATCAACTTTAATCCAGACGAATCGAAATCAATTTGTTTTTAAGATTTACCTTAGCCCGGCTCAAAAGGGATTTTACAGCCTTATCGGTAACATTCAATGTCGCGGCAATTTGAGTGTAAGAAAAATTTTCATGACGCTTTAAAATTACGGCAATTCTTTGGTTTTCAGGTAGATCGTTGATCGCAGCCCGAATCAAGGCAACCTTTTCTTTCTGAAGAAGCGCTTTGACCGGATCGGTGTTGGGATCGGCAATCTCTTTTCTTAATTCGTTCTCACCGGATTTGTGTGTCTCATCAAGTGACACCATCAAGCCCCGTTTGCGCCGCAGCTCATTTAGACACACATTCTTGGCGATTGTGTAAAGCCAGGTCTGAAATTGGGATTGCGGTCGATAATGCAAAGCGCTTTTATAGACCTTCATAAACACATCCTGGCTGAGGTCTTCCGCAATCTGCCGGTTGCTGAAAAACCGATAAATAAAATTTAAAATGCGTGGATAGTATTTGCGCATCAGAGCTTCAAAGGCGCTGCGGTCACCTTTTTTTAGCTCCAGCATGAGTTGAACGTCCGGATCGCTTAAATAGGACGCTTCCTTTTTATTCGAAAATCTCATAAATCAAAAGCAATGGACAAACGACAATCCCTATGGGATTCAGACCCGATATTTAAGATTCTGAGGGGTCGGTAGGAGGCAGTGTATCAATGCTGGCCTGGGGCTGGAGCTTTTTGTCAAATTTAAGAAGGATGACACCAATCGACAGCGTAAAAAGATGAACGGCGAAGAAAAAAAATAAGACACCATCTTTTGAATTCAATCCCAGCAACAAGAAAATAATCGCACTAAACAACAGAAATTTGGTTTTCATAATTGGTTTTGCCGGTTTTAATTTTTAGTCCAATCGTCATACGCTCCATTAGATTTATCGGTCGTTTAGCCCAAAAGCTTTAATTATTTTCACCCATTACCCCCGGCTAGTGTCATGTCCCACAAATATGTTTCAAAAGTCGTGTAGTATATTTTAGTCTAGTTGAGTTCTTTAAACAACACAATGTCTATGGTGTCAGGTGTCAGTGTTCAGGTGTCAGGAAGATACAGAGGACAGAGCACAGAAAACAAATGACAGAAGACAAGGGGCAGAATGTTTCTGCTTTCTGTCATCTGTTATCTGACACCTGACACCTGACACCCGAAACCTACTTATTCCTGACACCTAAAATAAGATGAATTAACAATGCTAAAATCTATCCTTGTTTTGATTTACTTGGCAGACGCAACACAAGGCGTCCTCTCAGACCCTTGATTAATCGACCCCAGTAAATCTCCTAAGTTCCCTGAAAATCACTGTATCCATCTACAAAATAACTTAAGTTTGACCACTGCCAGGCCGATATAGAACTATATATCTACAAACTTGGGAACCAACGTCATAAATATTTGGATGGTGTGCCCTGTAAGTATTCTTTAATATTTAAATTATTTCACTTCTGAGGATAGCATGAAAAAACAGATTGATACGTTTATCCAGAATCTGAAATCGAATAAAAAACTCGATACATTTGATGAAGCTTCTACGAAACAGGCGGTGGTTTTAAGGATACTATCGGTTTTAGGCTGGGACATCTTTAATGTGGATGAAGTTTCTCCGGATTTCTCCGTCAACTCCTTTAGTGTCTCCTACGCCCTGCGGATTAAGAATTCGAGCAAAGTTTTTATCAAGGTAAAACGCATTCACGAAAAACTGGATAATCATCAAAAGTCACTGCTCAGTTTTGCCTCACGGGAGGGCGTTAACGTTGCAATCCTGACCAACGGTATCATTTGGTGGTTTTATCTGACAGCAGCTACAGGAAGTTCACAGGAAAAATGGTTTTATTCAGTAGATTTATTACAGCAAAATGTAGATGACTTTGTTCCGCAATTGATAGACCTGCTGAGCAAGACCAAGGTCGCCAGGGGCCAGGCATTAAAGACGGCCAAGTCCATTAACCAAAATAAAAAACAAAAAATGGCTTCGGATATTATCCCTGAAGCCTGGAATAAACTTATCTCCCAACCCAATATGATCTTTGTTGAACTATTAAGGGAAACCACCGAAAAAATCTGCGGTTACAAAGTCGAGGCCAAGATAATTGAGCGATTTTTAGAAAAAAATTTAGACAAATGGTTAATCACTAAGCGTCCGAGAGCCAGCGCAGCACCACCTCCCAAAATCATAGAAGTCCCCAAAATAGAGGATAAATCGGCAGCGAATTTTTCAATTGTGCCTCCCATAAAATCTGTCAAAAAAGCAGATAGCTACACCGACAAAGAGATCAAATCCTTCACATTTAACGGTAAAACAAATCCGGCCCGCAACTGGGAGGACATGTTAATCAATCTTTGTGAATATTTTGCTACGATCCATTCCAAGAATTTTGAAAAAGTGCTGTGGATTTCGGGCGAGGACAACACCTATTTTTCCCGTTACTCGGATCAATTGCGTATCCCCGAAAAAATCAAAGGAACCAACATTTATGTGGAAACCAAACTCCGTCCCGATGAAATTGTAAGGACTTCCCGAAGTCTTTTAGCTGAATTCGGTTATAACGCCAACGATTTAACAATTACGGCGACATAACGTCAAAGATCCAATAAATCACAAGCTTGGAACGCTTTCTGTGCTCCAGCCAGTGTTGCCGGAACGCCTGGCCCGTCCTTCAGTCCCTCTAATTTTCATTACCGCCTTACTCCTCATAACAGAATTGATTATTGAATATTCAATCATTTACCAAACAGGCTGGACTTAAGTCCCAGTTTTTGCTTTATAGTGGTTGTCAAAAAAACGTTGCGGTGTTCAAGCGTTTTTTTCTACAACCACTTATGCCGCAATTCCGTTATTGGGTGTTTTTAAACCGGGTGGTTGTTTGTATACAGACCGGGTGCTGCGCACCCGATCACAAACTCAATGATTGAGGCACTGCCGTGCCTTTGTTTTATTCCGCCTTAGGCGGAAAAATCCAAGCCACCCGCTCCGCGTGTGGTCCGTGATTCGGAACATTATGATGGAAAACGGTATAAATACCAGAAGTAATATTAAATGAAAAGAATCTTTATTATCCGATCTTCCTCAGTCCTCAATCCTCAGCCCTCAGTCCTCAGCACTCAGTCCTCGATCGTCATCCCTGAACGTTGTCCCTATATATGTAAAACAGGTAATAAAATCATGAAATTTATTACCCAATTTTCAGGCATGCTAAATTTAGCTTTTAGCATAATTACCTAATATTATTATATATAATATAATTAAACATGTTGGCATATTTTTTGCTTTTTGCAAAAAAGCCTGCCGATGCTTTTACCTGTAAGCTCAGGTTCGGCTCGAGGCAGGCGCTTCTATTGGCCAGGGGGCGGGTTCTCAGTTTACCCCCTTTTACCCATAAAATCGGTAGTACCTTTGGGAACCCCACCCCTTTCTTCCTCAGAAATTCAATGAGCGGGGGCTCTAGGGGGAGCGAGGCCTAACAAGGTCGCTGTCAGGTTCGAATCCTGCACCCGCTCCATCTTCAAGGTGAAATATGAAAACGTTAATCGCATTTCTGTTTGCAATTGTAGCGGTCTACGGCTTTATTGGATTGGCCGAGGCGGGACTTTTTGAAAGCATTATAAGCCAATTCAAAAGCAACGTATCAAATGGTGCAGGCCAAATTCCGTGGACTGCGGTATTGATTTTGCTGGCGACCGGGATTATCGGTTTTTTGGGAATCAGGAGAAAAGGAAAAAAGTCTTAATGGATAGGCTCAAACACCTGAAAACCAGAAAGGATGCCAGATTATATTTTAATAAAAACCAGCCTGTAGCCATACGCTGTTTAACGGGTAGGTGTAATTTTGAAGCCACGATTCAGGATGTCAGTTCTTCCGGAATCTTTATCAGCACCCATCAGGTCTTACAAATCGGTGAAGAAATAGCTATAAAATTCACTTTTCCGGAATCAGGCAACAGGGGAAGTCGTCAGAACCACCCAATCCGGAATTGGCGTAGAAGTAAAAGTTTATTTCCAAGACAAGCGCAAGCGTTACAAATTCCGATTACCCCACAAAACCGATCATTCCCAATTCATTTCCTAACCTCATCCAATTTTGAGACAACTTCCAGTTTGACACCCTAACTTAGCCCACCGGGCCTTCCCTATTAACTGGCAACTCTGTTATCCACTCAGTCCCCAGTACTCAGTCCTCAGCCCTCTTCTCCTTTGCCATTACCCTTCCAGCCGCTCCGAGTAAGCTCATTATTCGAACCAGCCTGTGTCTCGGTGCTCTACTTCCAATTTTTATACCGCTTTCCATAATAATGTTCCGAATGACGGAATTGCGGCATAAGGGGTTGTAGAAAAAAACGTTTGAATGCCGGAACATTTTTTTGACAACCACTATATGTAGCGCTTTATGCAGCCACTACCTGAAGCTTAATGCCTGGCGCCTTCCAAATTTCGCATTCAAATTTCCTTGCCCCTCCAATACCAATATGCCATACTATACCTACCGGTAGGTAATTTTCTTGACAAGGCTTAATTTTTAAAGTACACAGGGCTTTCTTTTTAGAACTTTACGTTTGAGATGATGGGAAACGCATGAAAATTAAAAAAACGGCCGGCTCCCCGGAGCCCAATGCCAGAGAAAGATTACTGGAGACAGCTATCGACCTATTTGCCGAAAAGGGGTATGCCGGTACATCCGTGCGCGAAATTGTGGAGCAGGCCGGTGTGAGCAAACCGGTGCTGTATTATTATTTCAAGAGCAAGGAAGGGCTGTTTCTTGCCATTCTGGATATTGCTGAGAATTTACAGAAAGACCTGCTGGCCGGAGTTTTAAATTCAACCGGCAATGTATTGGATCGGCTGCTTATTCTTTATCGCCGGGTGTATGCGGGGATTGGTGAAAACCGCAACCTTTATAAAATGATTCACGGCCTCAGATCCGGCCCCCCCCAGGGGGCGCCGGGTTATGATTTCACGCGCTATCATCGCCACATGATCAATGCCATTCACAAAATTTATGAAGCGGGGGTCGATGGTGGCGAGGTTAAAAAGACCGCTGCCGATGAGGTCGCCTATCTGGTTCTGAGTCTGATCGATTTTTGTCTCCACATGGACCAGGTCCAGCCGCAATTATCGGATCCGCAGCGCCCCGAACGTTTGCTGCGGCTGGCTTTTCAGGGAATAAAAAAAGGAATGGAAAATTAAATGCAAACAAAACGTTCAATTTTATTTTTGGCAGTGCTGCTTTTGGCCGGCTTTTTAGCGACGGGTTGTGATGATAAAGAAGGCCTGGCCACAGCCGAAACCAATTCTACCCAGCCCCCTGCAGTTCCGGTTTCCGTGATCGAGATTAAACCGGTACCCATGCGGGATGTGATATATCTACCGGGCACAACCGAGGCCTGGCAGGATGTCCAGGTGGCTGCCGATACCGCCGGCCGTATTGAGTGGATTGGTCCGCGCGAGGGCGAAAGAGTGAACAAAGGAGATCTTCTGATCAAAATCGACGTAGCGGCACTCAAGGCCGCCATGGACCACGCCGAAGCGCAGCTTAAATTGGCCGATAACCTATACCAGCGACGCCGGCGGCTTTTTGAACGCAAGATTATTGCCGAAGAGGAGCTTGATCTGAGCGCAACCCAGCGCACGTTAGCGGCCACCGATTATGAACAGGTCAAAGTCAGATATTATCATGGTTTTCCGCGATCACCGATCAAGGGTATCATCAACCATCTGTATGTGGATGCCGGTGAGTTCATCGACACCGGCAAACCGATCGCCGACATCGTTAATATCGATCGCATCAAAATCAATGTCCGGGTACCGGAGCTCGATGTTCGTTTCGTGCTCAAAGGCCAAAAAACACCGGTAAAAATTGATGCTTTTCCGAAACGCGAGTTAAACGGCCAGGTCGACTTTGTGGCCTTTAAGGCCGATCCGGCCACCAAAACCTTTCTGGTCCGCACGCTGATCGATAATCCCTTTGGCGACATCCGGCCGGGCATGATTGCCCGGGTGGCCTTTGTGCGGCGGGTGATTACCGATGCCCTGATGGCGCCGCTTTTTGCTCTGGTGGACAAAGGCGGAGAGCGTTTGCTTTTTATCGAAAAAGACGGTGTGGCACAATCGCGCACTGTTTCGATCGGGGTGATTGAAGGCGATCGGGTGCAGATTACCAGCGGCTTGAATGCCGGCGACCGTTTGATCGTCAAGGGGCATACCGAGATCGAAGACGGAATGAAGGTGAGCGTGCAGTGATTATCAATCAACTTGCTCTCAAACGACAGGTAACGGTCCTGGCCCTGCTGGTTATAATTGTGATTGCCGGTCTTTACTGCTACGCCACCTTGCCGCGGGAATCCTTTCCGGATATCACCATCCCTTATGTGTTTGTCACCACCACCTATGAAGGGGTGGCGCCCGCAGACATGGAGGAGCTGATCACCATTCCCATCGAGCGTAAGCTCAAGGGTATTGATGACGTTGAAGAAATCCGCTCCACATCGGCCGAAGGCATTTCCACGGTGGCCATCAAGTTTTTGCCCAAAGTCGACCTTGATGATGCCCTGCAGAAGGTCAGGGATAAGGTGGACCAGGCCGAAGACGATCTGCCCGCCGAGCTGCAGGATGACCCGGTAATCAAG
>JAUVTR010000076.1 GCA_030601425.1 Desulfobacterales bacterium | reverse complement strand
ATCTCCGCCTGTTTCATCGCAATAGATGCTGCTACCCGTAAGATCAAATCTTTTTTCCTTTGGGGGATGTTGCGGTAAGAGGCTTTGTTGAACCTCTTGGGCCACGTTCAGTGCGGCGCTGATTTGCTCCAGGTGTCTGCTGTACTTGGCCAGTTTTTTTTCGGCCAGTTTGCGCTCGGTTACGTCCCGAAATCTACCGTGGGTCGAGACGACCTTTCCCTCGATCATTCGCGGACTCACGTTTCCCTCAATAGAAACCTTGGTACCGTCCTTGGCCACAAAGACTGCCGGAATGTTAGCCACGTTCTGTCCGGTCAACACTTTAGAAAACAATTCCTGGCAATGCGGTAATGAATCGGGGTGGATAATATCGAATAGATTCAGAGATGCCAATTCAGTCTCTGTATATCCTAAGATTTTATGCCAGGCCCGGTTGACAAAAGCTAAAGAACCATCCGGTCGTATGCTTTGGATAATATCGTGAGCACTTTCAATAAGTTCACGATAGCGCTCCTCGCTTTCCCTATGGGCTTCTTGCATCCTTTTAAGCTGTGTGGTTTCCAAAGAGTACTCGATGATCTTACTAACGTTACCCTCGGCGTCGAAGAGCGGATAGGCATGAATTTCAAAAAAAAGAGGCTGCCCCTGCTTATCGTGGTGGGTATGTTCCACCGTAACGGGCTGCTTTCTTTTCTTTATGATTTTCAATGGGCAGGGATGTTCCAAGCCTGAGCAAGGTGTCGTCCGGGCATGGGTCCAGGAGTAGCAAAACGGATGGTCGGAGAGGTCTCCATAAAGGGCTAACGCGGCCGGGTTGGCCATGATAATCTTGTAGGTTTTGGCGTCGATTGCATAAAAAGGATGGGAAATAGCCATGATCGCTTCTTTAAATAAATCTTTCTCCGTCTGAAGTTGTTTTATGCTATCATGGAGTGCTTGCTCTGATATTTTACGATCGATGGCATCATTCTCGATATCCTTGAACTCTCGTCTCAATACTTCATAATTTAACTTTTTTAACATGAAAACATCCTTTAATTGGTCTTAAAAAATTCTTGCAAAGATAAATCATTATTTCCAAGCTAATGATGTCATCTCTGATTAGGGTTTTAATTTAATAGAAAATATTAGAATATGGAAAGATCATGGGAGTTTATAAAAACGACAGGCTCCGGCTCGATTTTATGAAAAAGAAAGGCGCTTCAAATCAAGTTGAAAATACAATTTATATTAGCAAATAACATGTACCACTTTGTGGCATAAGGTGTCAAGTAATATTTATGTGAATATATAATAATCATGGCCGACCACAATATATTTCGGCGTTTACAAAAGCAGTCGGGCTTTAGGTCTTTGACATGCAACATAACCGTCTTTGCGTTTCTAAAACCTGTGGTACCTCCAGAGACTGTCGAAAAACCTCAAAAGCTAGTTTTTAGCATCTCTAAGTGTCCGATTTTATTATAAGCAAAATTGGGAAAAAGGCCAAAAAAGGGCTTTTTCGACAGTCTCCCAACTAATCGCAACTGAGCCTAAATTGCAGATATCAACAATAAAAACCAAGTATCTTGCGTCCTCATATTTTCAGATATTGTAAACATATCACAGGGCAAACACCTTTTGAACTATCTGCAAAAATCACATGAATAAACGCTCGACAAAACCGTCATACAGCTCCAACATATACAAACATTGAGAGATCCCCAAGAAGCTGTGATATTATATTGTCAATCGAAGTTTTAACTTGTCTTTCGATGACTTCAAATCAAGTATAGGTCAGGGCAGATAAATCGACGCTAGGCGGGATCGCACTCGGCGGCTCTGCCGGTCGAGCTTGCGCGCCGCCGCCTATAGTCGGGTGTTTATTTTAAGGTTCGATGGGTAATTTTACTCAGGTGTGGATACTTTTATAGTCTTATCCGCCAGGTCTTCGACAGGGGCCTTGGCCTCGTCTATGGACGTGATGGACAGGGTATGTTTTCCGATGGTGAGGATATCCTGTGGAGCTAAATTCGCTTTTTTGATCTGCTTATCGTTTAAAAAAGTGCCGTTGGTGCTGTTGAGGTCTACGACCGTATAAGCATCTGGGTTTTTGATTATTTTTGCATGTGTTTTGGAGACCCCCAGATTGTCAATCTGGATGTCGTTATTGTTGCCTCTGCCAATGGTGATTTCGCTTTTATCGGTTTCAATATGCTTTAGAATTTTGTCTTTGAACTTTAACTCTATTTTCAACATGCTGCCGACCTCCTGGTTAATCCTGCGGTTTTACCTGAAGCATCCAACGCTTTTTATCTTATCACTTTTTGCGATTTGCTGCAGCACCTTTCTTGGGTTCATTTAACTTTTCCTGGCATTTTTGGATCTGATCGACCACCTGGGCGGCAAACTTATAACGCCTGGTGATCCCTTTGTTGAGCAATTTATCAACGATTTTCACACAACATTCCGGTGTTTTGGGTGCAATCTCCGTAAGCGGCGTATAGCTATTGTTGGTGATCGCATACATCAACGATGTAATGCTGTCACCCTTGAACGGTTTTTCTCCGCTCAACAATTCATACAAAACAACTCCGAGGGAGAAAAGATCCGAACGGCCGTCTACTTTTTTTCCTGCCACCTGCTCCGGTGACATATAATTCGGCGTGCCGAATATTACACCGGTTTGCGTCTTTGTAGATGAAGCCATAATTCGAGCAATGCCAAAATCAGCGACTTTTATCTGCTCATTTTCCAATAGAATGATGTTGGCCGGTTTGATGTCGCGGTGGACGACGCCCTGTTGATGGGCATAATCAAGGGCTTCGGCCACAGAGGCTACCACCCTGAGGGCCCGTTGAATCGGCAGCAACTTTCCTTTCTGACAGAAATGGGTCAAGTCCTCGCCGATCAACAGTTCCATGGCCATGTATGCCATATCATGGTCTTCGCCGACATCATAAATCGTAACGATGTTCGGGTGAGTAAGCTTCCCGGCTGCTTCGGCTTCTCGAAAAAATTGGTCTTTGACTTCATTCAGCTGCTGGGGCTCCACATCGGCATAGCTGATCGTTTTAATAGCCACCTCACGATTGATACTCGGATCTTTACCCAGATAGACGGTGCCCATTGCCCCATGGCCTAACTCTTTGATAATTTCATAGCGCCCGAGAGTCGGCTTGGTAGCCGCATCCTCCAAAAATAAGGAGGTTTCTTTTTTATTTGTGCCGGCCGGCAATATGAGTGTATTTTCAATCTTTTTTAGATTTTCGATTCTGCCTTTGATGTCCTTGAAAGCTCCCGCTTTCAAAATATGGTTATAAACCGCCAGGGCTTTGTTAAACATGCGTTTTCGTTCGAAATCCAGTCCTAGATGAAAGAGCAGCTCTTTTATCGATTTGTTTTCAATCGGGCATTTGATAAAGCGTTCAAAGGCCATATCGAGCATCCCCTGGCCCTGTAAAGCCAGGCCCAGGGATTTGTTTAATTCTACGCTCTCATCCTCTATTTTGTCGGAAATCCGCTTGTATCCGCTAAGCGCAAAACCGATTACAGCAAAAAGAATCGGTGTGATGATGCGCAGCCAGTAACCGTGGGTCATAAACAACAGGACGGCAGCACCGATCCATGTCACCAAAAAAATTGCAAATATAAGCATGCCGATTCGGGGCTGCACTTTTGGGATGACAAACAGCAGAAAAAATCCAAAATATAAAAGAACCATGACTTCCAGTGCCAGGGACCATGCGGGCCTGGAAATATGCTTGCGGTTTACAAGGTTTTCAACGGCATTTGCGGTAAGCTCAATTCCGGTAGCTTGGCCATGTAGGGGTGTTTTGTATCTCGGAGCGAATTCTTTGGCAGTTAGCCCGAGCAACACGATTTTTCGCCGGAAGGCTTTTGCTGGAATTTTACCTTCCAGCACATCCACAAATGAAAATTTTTGAATGTTGCTGCTCTGCCCGCTGAAATCGATCAGCATCCGGTGGTGCCCGATCGTTGGAATATAGCGCTGCTTAATATGCAAGCCTGAAGAACCCGGGCGGGCGTCCCGTATATGCTCGCCAAAATATTTCATTGCCACCTGCAAGGCAAATGAAGGAAATTCTCGGCGTTGATATCGTATCAATAAAGGAACGCTGCGAATGACATTGTCTTGATCGGAAATGAGATTGGTGTGCCCCAGGGCTCCTGATTTTCTTGATAGCTCGGCATAGGGCTGATGAATCTGGGTGGCGACAATGGGCTTATCACCGAGCAGGCCGGATAAAAAAGCGGGCGTCTGAGACGGCAGATCGATTACGGCTGAATTCATACCGGGTTTGATAGAATTCATTTTAAGCCAGCCTGATAGAGCGGGCGGGTTGGGGCTTTCAGACCGGGAAAACTCGAATCGAAGGGGTAGCACAACATTGCGAGCTGTTCTGACGGCGGAAATTAAACGGGTGTCATGATCTAAACGGTCTTCGGTTTGGGCCAGAAGTCGATCGATTTTATTCAGAGTCTGCTTTTTGCCAAGCGGTGGTTTCTTGCGAAGTGTTTCTCTGAGGTTTTGAACTTCGGTTAAACCAGCGTTCAACTCCCTGTCACGAAATAAAATTGAAACACCGAGAGTATGGGCGCCGTGTTTTGAAAGCGTTTTGACAATATTCGCAATATAGGAGCGAGGCCAAGGCCAGTCACCGATACTCTTCAGGCTGGTGTCATCAATAGCGACAATTGCCAACGGAATGCCCGCGGCCCTTCGCCTGAAAAGTGACATCAGATCAAACGCCCTGTATTCTAAAGACAGCAATGGTTTGAACTCAAAAACCATTCCCAGCAGGATAGCCACCATCAGGAAAAGACAAATCGCCCGGCTAGAGCTTAATGCTTTTTTTAACTCCATCGGAATCAACAACAGCCTATTGAGGTGAGAAAAAAAAACCGAACCGCCTTGTGCGAATGGCAGATCGGTTTTTTGGGCTTTTTATTTTAGTCTGAATTCGAGTCGCCACGATTCTGTTCCATCATTAACGATGATGTCATCCTGGCGAATTTGGGTGACGAAAAAGCCTTCTACCGATTCGCCCTCCCGTACGATATGACCATTGATGACTGCAATCCGCTGAGCAGCGTTTTTTGACCAGGCAATGGCTTGCAGTTTTAATTTTGATTCATCCAGGCGCCTGTAAGATCTTGAGACCTGTTTAACCGCTGGTCTCGTTTTTTTCGTTGGTAACGCTGCAGCGGCATGGGTCTTGTTTCGAACCGTCTTTTTATGATCGGCCATTTGAGATGGGGAAATTCGAGATTTGGATGACGGTGGTTTCGGTAAAGATTCCGCTTTGCCAGATGCCGTAAAAATCGGATTTTTATTGATTTTTTGGCGTGCGGACATTTTGGGCAACCGTCCCGACTGTTTATCCGTTCGGGTCTGCGTGGGCTCGTACTTCAAACCGGCCCGCTTATTTTCCATATTTGAGGCGGAACCCTTTTTTGCGGAGCTGATTGTTTGTTTGGATGAGGGCGGATAAATTTTGGCCTGGTAAACCGGACCGTTTTCTGATGGTTCCGATGACGCCAGCGTATCATCTACTGAGATTCTGTCTGAAGATATTTTGGTCAGCAACAGGCCTTTTTGGCTGTAGACAAGCCACCCGGCAACCACAATAATCAGCGTTAACAGTGTTGCCAGATAGACGTTTCGCTTCAGCCGTATTTTTTGTACACGGGTCTTTAGCGTCTCTTTTGTATCAATTTTCGGCGGCCAGGATTGAAGGTCTTCCGGCGGCGTTGTTTGATCAATTTGCTTTAACGCTTTTAAAATCGTACTCAAACGTACAAAGTCCTTTGTTCTATGGGAAGCTTAACCCCAGCAATAATGGGTTGCATGGAAGCACCACCCCCCGTTTACGAAAGCGAGCCTTATTGGCCTAATTTTGACAGATAGGGCATTTCTAAGGAATTCTTTTCTTTATACAGGATGATTTTTGTAAGCGGGCCGACATATCCATCAACAGGGACACCATATTTCGCCTGAATGGATTTCACCGCATCTTGCGCTAACCTGTCATATTTATCATTAATTGCAACATCCTTAAATCCAAGGTCCTGCAGCAGTAATTTCAATGTGACAACCGAATCCTTGTAAGTTTGCACCGGTATTGTGCCCCAGATGGAATGAAAGTTTTTCCAGGGCAAATACGCGACTCCGGACCAGTAGAATTCCAGTTCTTCCAGATTCGTTACAATCCATTCGGTTTCATCCCGGCCCTGCAAAATAATTTTGTCACCGTTTATTTGACTCAAGGTAAAATACCCCGGGCTTGGGCTTCCGGGGGGATAAAATTCAAGGATGGCCGGTAAATTTAATTTTTTTAGAAAATCTATATCCGTTTCGATGCGATGGATGAACAAACCGCTCGATTTTGCAGAGAGACGAAAATAGCTTTGATCATTATCGATGCCCTGTAAATAGGGTGTAACCTCTGTGCTTGTTTTCCACAGATTCATGGCATGCGTCAGCGCAGGTTGGCGGGAGCGGCGGCCGTCCATATTCATCAGATAAGCGGCCAGACTTATGGCCGGCGATGCGCTTCCTATCGGCAGGGTTGCCATCGAATGAATTTGATCTGATGATTCCTGTTGTTGTGGAAAATGTCGAGCTTGCGAATCGATTTTTTCTGTTTGGGCAATCCCCTCTGTTTGTTGATCCGCAGGGTTGGCGAATATATCAGCTATTTTGTCGACGATCGGATGATAAAATACGGCACCCAGGAACACAATGCTTAAAAAGGACAGGCTCACCAACACCCATGTGCTGGTCGAAAGCCCATAGGCTTTTGCGTGTCCCCGGCGGGCAAGTTCTTTAATTGATGTTTTGGTGATATTGGCGGTAATTTTGAACTGATTTAAAACGAATGCGGTTAAGAGTGCGCGGTCACAAACGATATTAATTAATCGGGGAATGCCCTTTGAATATTTATAAATTTGACGGTATGCAGATCGATCAAATTTAATTGCTGTCTTATTCGCAGCAATACCGATGCGGTACTGGATATATTCTTTGGATTCATTAAATGTCAACGGCCCCAGTTGATAACTCAATGTTATTCTCTGACCCAATTGCCTGAGTTCGTGAGAATTAAGTATTTGCGACAGTTCCGGTTGACCCACCAAGATAATCTGTAAAAGCTTATCTCGATTGGTTTCCAGGTTGGAGAGCAGGCGGAGCTGCTCCAAAACGTTTCGATTTAAATTTTGAGCCTCATCGATAAGCAGGATGACTTTTTTCCCGCTGGCCTTCTTTTGCATGAGAAATATATTTAAGGTATCAATGAGATCTTTGGTGTTATCCCCCTCTGATTTGATCCCAAACTCCTCATTGATGGTTCTCAGGAGTTGTTTGGGGCTCAGCTTTGGATTGAATATATAGGCCGCTTCAACCGTGCCGTTGAGGCTTTCGAGAAAAGCTCGGCAAAGGGTGGTTTTGCCGGTACCGACCTCTCCGGTAATTTCCACGAAACCGTCTCCCTGGGACATGGCATAATTCAGATGGGCCAGTGCTTCCTCATGGCTTTTACTCAAATAAAAATAAGCCGGATTCGGCACCAGTTTGAATGGTTTTTCCTTAAATCCAAAAAACTTGTTGTACATTTAAAAAAACCCTCAATTCCGTTTATTTGACTTTTTGGGGAAACTAGATCGGCGGAATTACGTTTTCCTTGTGATTCGAATCGGATACCTGTGAAAGCGCTGATTTTTGAATGTGTCCTTGAGGTCTTTTCTTGAAAACGCGGCTGAATCGAATGAACTTATCCCTTTGTGATCGCTTTAAAATTCGTCAATATTATAGTTTTGGTTCCCCAATAGACATTTTAGAAGAAAAACTGCTCGTCGTCAAGAATCAATCGGTATATTGCGTTAATATACGATGTCGTTCTGACGGCCCCTTTTTCGCCAGCTGCCGACAAATCCGGTAAAATTTTTTCAGATCTCCTCCGGATTCAGACAGTATTTTACCAAAAGCGGGCACCCAGTCATGATAGGTTGAAACGCTGATGAGTTGCGCATTGTTTAATGGATGATTAAACCAGGCATCATATGCCGCCAAGCCGCTATGAGCTGATTTCAAATCTAAAAATTCAGATTTCATTTGATTGAAAACAGCCGCTTTTTGATTTCGTTTCGCGGTCAATGGCAGGCCACTCTCATACAGAGCCTGAAGCCTATCCCGGTATTTTGCGACCAGGGCTGTGAACTTCCGGCGCCGCTGACGTTTGCGCAACCAATTTTCATAGCCCTTCAGATCATCGGCTGCGGTCTGCCTCTGCCAGCGTCGAAAGCCTTCCTGTTCAACCGCAGTTGCGAAGCTTTCATTAAAAGCCGTGTCGTCCTGTATGTACAGCACCCCATGGGCCAGTTCATGAAATATTAGCGCAGCGGTTTCAGGTTCACTGAGATTTACAAAGCTGCTTAAAACCGGGTCATCGAACCAGCCGAGGGTCGAGTATGCAATTGCACCGCCGATGAACACATCATAACCTTGTTGCTTCAAAGAATCACCGAAACGGTGGGCATCCTGTTCGGAAAAATATCCACGATAGGCGACGCACCCCACGATTGGAAAACACCAGGTCTCTGGTGTCAGTGAAAATTCAGGGGCGGCAAATACATTCCAGACGACATAGGGGCGGTTAAGTTCGACATAACTTAAATAATGATCATTGACCGGAAGATGCAGTTCCTTTGCAGCAAAGTCTCTAACTATCTGAATAAATTTGAGTTTTTTGCGAAGCTTTGGCGACTTATCCGGATTATCGATTAGATCGGAAATCGGCTCCTGGTTCCGCAAAATTTCCATTTGGCCATTAATGGCCTGGTCATAATACGGTAGGGATCGGCACTGCAGGAAGGCGACCGCAAAAAATAAAATCATCAAGATTGCTAAAATTCGCCTCGCTATGGAAAATATCGGTAGAATTCTTATTTTCGGAAACATGATTTGGGCCTACAGTGTTCGGTGTTCAGGTGTCAGTATTCAGAGGGCAGATGTCAGACGACAGAAGACAGATGATAAAAACTGGAAGGTGATGCACCCTATCTGACTTCGACTCGACTGAGTTCGTCGTAGGCTGTTTTCTGTCCTCTGTTATCTGTTAACCGACGCCTGATTATACATAAAAACCTCAGCTTCTTACCAGCATGTTGTTTGAAAATCGGACCTGGGCTTTGCATTTAGATCAGACTATAACAAAACTTTTCGAAAATTTTACGGTCAAATTTACCGGCCTCGACATCCTGTTTAATAAGTTTTAGGGTGTCCAGAGGGCTTTTAGCCCTGCGGTAAGGTCGTTCTTCGTTCGTTAAGGCTTCGTAACAGTCGATGATGCCCAGCAGTTGACCGGCAAAGGATATATGTCTAATGCCTCTGGGGTAACCGCTTCCGTCCAGTTTTTCGTGGTGTTCGAGTGCCCCGCGAGCAATCCCGCTGTCTATTCCGCTTTTAAATTTAATGATGAAATCTCCGATTTTTGGATGGCGCTTCATCACTTTAAATTCTTTACGGGTTAATTTCCGGGATGCCTTAAGAATGCTGTCAGGTATTTCGGTTTTGCCGACATCATGCATCAATGCGCTTAAACCCAGCCGTTTTGTTTCATGCAAAGATAATTTCGAATAGAAGCAAAAACCCAGGGTCAATGCCATCACGTTCACCGAATGGATAACCGTGGTGTAATCTTTAAATGAAATAGAGGCAAATATTTTTAAAACTTCGGGCTTTTGGGAATATCCGCTAACCAGAACATCAACGGTCTCAGGAAGCGCTTGCAGGGTGCCGCTTCTCGGTTCTGCCAGTGTTTCTTCAACCAGGCTGCAAAGGGTCGATTTTACTTCGACTACATTTCCGGTTTTGATGCTTTTAGCGATATGTTCATTAAAGCCTTTTTGCAGCTCTTTTATCGCAGTTATCCGATCATTTTGATGAATATAGAGCTCTGTCGGGTGCCGTTCTTCATTAAGACGGAGCTCCGTGATCAATTTACCCGGCGGCTTATATAGAATAAAAGAGCCGCCTTCAATATAATACAGCCCAACGTCTTTATAATAATTAATCTGGGAATTTCTTATGGCAATGTAATTTTTTTCCTGCAAAGCACTATTTAACCCTTCAATATCATGCGGTGCGATTTATACCGCTTGTGTGTAGATGCGGCAATTATTTAATCGGCATTTAGGAAGTAAAAGTTTATACTTTAATCGTCAAATTTAAAAACCGAAATTTGACCGCTAATTATTGTATGCATTGATACAATTGCTGCGATATCCGGCTTTATATTGTAAAATGATTTACAAAATTGAGGCGAGAATCTCTTGCAAGATGAATCCCATTTGGTATAGTGATCAATTGCGTTTATTATCCCCAATTCGATGATTGTATACTAGAATCAAACTAGGATGTTATTGCGCAAAAAGGCATCAAATACTAGAAAAAACCTTCAAAAAACTTCAGACGATCAATCGGCCTGCAGTATGGCTCAGGTTAAAGCTTTTGCACAAACGTGCTTTGATAAAGCTTCGGGAAGTCATGACTGGGAGCACACCCTCAGGGTCGTTCGACTGTGCGAAGTAATTGGAGCCGCTGAAAACGCAGACATGGATGTATTAAGGGTTGCGGCTTACCTGCATGATATCGGGCGCGGTTTCCAGGATGCTTCCAACGGTGAGGTTTGCCATGCGGAAAAAGGTGCCCAAATGGCAGGCCCGATTGTCGAAAAGCTTCCACTCACAAACAGCCAAAAGCAAAATATCATTCATTGTATACGCTCCCATCGCTTTCGCAATCATCATAAACCCGGCTCACCTGAAGCAAAGGTGTTGTTTGATGCCGACAAACTGGATGCCATCGGCGCCGTAGGTGTGGCCCGGGCCTTTCTTTTTGCCGGCGAGGTGGGAGCGCGGCTGCATAACCCGGACCTTGATGCTGAAAACACCAGGCCCTACTCTGTCGATGACACCGGATACAGAGAGTTTAAGGTCAAGCTCTGCAAAATTAAAGATCGAATGCTGACTGCAGAAGGCCGCAAATGGGCCCGTGAGCGTCATGCATTCATGCATGATTTTTTTAACCGCTTTTTAGCAGAATATGAAGGAAAGAGGTAACCATTATGAGTATTAATGTCGTTGATAAGACAGATGATCTAGTAAAGGTACAGAATATTCTGGTCAGCGTTTCCGACAAAAGCGGGCTTGATCAATTTATTCCGGATCTGGTTAAGATCAACCCGGGCATTCGGATTTTTTCAACCGGCGGAACCTATGGACGCATCAGTGAAATTCTGGGCGGATCTGCTGACGGACGCCTGATGCAGGTTTCCGACTTTACCGGTCAGCCCGAGACCCAGGGCGGTCTGGTCAAGACCCTGGATTTTAAAATTTATCTCGGACTTCTAACCGAGACTTACAACGATGCGCATCAAGGTGACCTAAAACGCACGGGCAGTGTGCCCATCGATATGGTCGTTGTCAATCTTTATCCATTCAAAGAAACGATTTCAAAACCGGATGTTACCGTGGAGCAGGCCAGAGGCAATATCGATATCGGTGGACCCTGCATGATTAGGGCCTCTGCTAAAAATTACATCCGGGTTGCATCCGTGGTTGATCCTGCTGATTTCGGAAAGATCCTTTCGGTACTCAAAGCAAACCAGGGTTCGACCAGTCTGGACCTTCGTTTCCAGCTGGCCCGCAAAGCGTTTGAACACACGGCCGTCTATGACCGCACTATTGCGGATTTCTTGGTTTCAAAAGAGATCAATGATGTAACAAACTGTTATGAACTTTAGAATATGAATTGGAAAGAGGAGTAATGCCATGGCTGAAGACTTAAAAAAGATGTATCGCACCGTAATGGATGACCACTTTCCGCCGCGGATAGAAATCAGTTTTGTCGACCAGGACAAACGTCAGACCCTTTTTTATGAGAAAGTTGTCTGGATTGTCGATGAAGTTCAAAAAGGCCTCAGATATGGTGAAAACCCCGGTCAGGAAGCTGCCCTTTACAAGCTGGTCAACGGCAACCTGGTGCTGGGGGAAACTGAAATCATCCAGCCCGGGCAATTTCTGGCATCCGATATTGAATTGCTGCAGTCCGGCAAGCACCCGGGCAAGACCAATTTAACCGATGCGGACAATTCTCTCAACATTCTGCGCTATTTTACGGATAAACCCACCGTGGTTATCGTCAAGCACAATAATCCCTGCGGTGTCGCCCGGGCCGATACGCTGGTTGATGCTTATGTTAAAGCCAATATGGCCGACAGAGTCGCCGCTTTCGGGGGCTGTATCGCCGTAAACCAGCCGGTTGATAAAGCAACCGCCGAGGCTATTATCCAGCAGTATGCCGAAGTGATTGTTGCGCCTGATTTTGAGCAGGAGGTCATGGATGTATTTTCCCAAAAACCGAACCTCAGGGTGATTAAAATCGGCAATATTGAGCGCCTGCAAACATTTGTGGGGCAAAGATGCGTTGAATTTAAAAGTCTGATTGATGGCGGCATTATTGCCCAGTGGTCGTTTGTACCAACCACCCGTTCCAAGGAAGATCTCAAGCTGGCCGCGTGTGAATACAAGGGCAAGCCTTACAAAATCCATCGTGCACCCACTGAAAAGGAATATGATAATTTGATTTTTGGCTGGCTGGTGGAGTCAGGAATCACGTCAAATTCGGTCATTTACGTTAAAGATGAGGTCACGGTGGGTATCGGAACCGGTGAGCAGGACCGGGTCGGTGTTGCCGAGATTGCCCGGGATAAAGCCTATCGCAAGCTTGCCGACCGATATTGTTTTGAAACACACGGCCTGCCTTATAATGAATTGACGGATACCGAAAAAAAAGCTGCGATTGACGCTCAGGTGGCCGCTGAAAAAGGCGGGCTTGTCGGAGCGGCGATGGTCAGTGATGCTTTTTTTCCGTTTAGAGACGGGGTGGATGTGGGT
>JAUVTR010000206.1 GCA_030601425.1 Desulfobacterales bacterium | reverse complement strand
CGGCGCTGCAGGATCTGTTGGACACCTCTGACATCGATCCTTCGCGAATTAAACTGGTCATCGGGGCCACCAATGTCGGGGATGATAAATATGATCCCGGCCCATTGGTCAGATACCCGTATAAAATCATTCAAGCGCATTGTCCCAACGCGCATGTATTCGACCTGTATGGGGGATGCCCCGGCTTTAATGTCGCTGTTGAGCTCATTTTTATGCTCTCACTTAGCGGTTATCTCAAACCGGAAGATTTATCGATAATCATCGGGGCCGAAAACCTCCACCGTGCCAAAGCATTCAAGCCGGACGATACGTCCAACATTCTATTCGGTGATGATTCCCTGGCCACGGCACTTAAAACCGGGCGCAACGCCCAAGCGGATGGGCAATATTCGGTCCTGCATCGAAGTGAGTTCACCCTCAAAGAAGACCTTGTTTCAGAAACAGCCAGGAAAATACTTAAAATAACAGGAAACAACAAGATTGACGGTATTATTATCGACAATCAACTGGGCAACCTTGCTTACAGGGTACCGGCCACGGCGGCACGGGTTCAGCAAGCGCTTGCAGAGCTGATGTATCCGGAGCAGACCGCCGGCGGAACATTTAAACGCTTCAGAGAAGCTCTCGCGTTTTACGATCAACACATCAATTCTTTCGCTTACGACATAATGACCTTGGACGCAAATGCAGAACGGGTGGAAGAAATCGCCCGGGCCTATGTGGAATCCGGCAAATACAAAAATGTTGTCTCGGTTTACCTGACTTCTGATTCCGGCACAATTACCCTGCACAATGGCGCGGACTATACCTTCCAAAGGCCGCAAACAGGGATTATCGACACCCTCACACGCACCCATGGTTGCTTTGCTGATTACATCCAGGCCCTACCCGATGGCGATGACATCTTCGGAGACATGGATGGCAAGGGTGTGTTCTTGTATGCCACCCGCGGAGCGAAAAACCTTTTAGGCGAGCTGTTTTCTTCCAATGGCATCACCGTTGAGGATATTGATCTTATTATCGAGCACCAGGCAAATTTCGCCATGATTCCGTTGACTCTGGATCAGGTTCTTGATCACGACCCGCCGGAGAAAAAAAAGATGGTGGCCGACTTAATTGCCAACAAATTAATCACCAACGTTCATGAACGCGGCAACTGTTCGGTTGTCTGCATGCAACGATTACCTTACGACCTGAAGCGAGGCGCATTACGCCAAGACACGCTGCAGGGCTTTAAGATAAACGCCAATCTTGAGCAACTGAGAAAGGCCAGGCTCATATTAAACGATTCGGTGGGCGCCGGCATGACGCGCAGCGCGTTTTTGCAACGATTGTGAGGTCCCGGAAAAATTTATCGAAAAGCCATCGGATCAGAAAGGTTCGGGTTTCGCCTTGCCGTGACGTTGCTGCTTCCGAAATGAGGAGGTGTCCAATTTGGAATTGAAACGATATATGGAATCAAATCTTTTCCATTAAATAATAGAAAAGGATGGACTTAGCAAGTGGGACTGTTTGCAGCGTGGACAGCGACCGGGACGGGTAAAACGCTGGCGGTCTTCAAACACATAACCGCATGACAAACACCGGCTGGGTTCAATTAGCAGCGCTTTTCCTTTGGTCGTCAACGACCTGGCTATATGCGTCAGATGGTCATAGACTTCTTTTTCCCGGATTCCCACCTCCCGGGATATTTCCCGGGCATCCATCTCACCTTTAGTCAATAGTTCGATTATATTTTGGCGGACGGTTCGCAATGTTTCACCATTGAATTCGTGGCAGTAGAGTGCTGGAAATCCCAAATCCCAAATAACAAATATCAAACAAATCACAATGACCAAAATTCAAAACCCAACGATGAACATTCCATTCCCGAGCAGATTTAAATGACCGGTACTGTTTTGGTCATTGGATATTGGAACTTGAGATTTACCCCTCGACTGGGCTCAGGGTGGTGAGCCTGTCGAACCATTTGCCCTTCGACTTGGCTCAGGGTGGTGAGCTTGTCGAACCATAATTTGGTGCTTGAAATTCGGGATTTTCTATGTCGGTGCGATACAATTTGTTAAAAAATGTTCCCCATTCATTCACTGCGAATTTCTTCTTTCAAAAGACAACACGCAATCTTATATTCCGGCCTTCCATCTTCGCGGTAGCTCAAATTATGCGGTTGGATGAGCTTGTTCATCACGCAGCCTTCGGGTATATTCAGCTGGAAAAAATCGCTCTCATTAAGTTTGGCGGCTGGAACAAGTTGATCTTCCTTAAAAACCAGGCTGTGGATGGGAAAATCCTCACAAAGGGGACACCGATAGACCCTGCCGTTGGGAAAAATAAAATAATTGTCGGCCACCCGGCCGGCACATTCAAATTTTTCATCCGGGTTTAAAAATACTTTGGGGTATGACACGGTGATGCCGGATTCGGCAATCATCCGGGCAATCCGCGGCACAGTATCCAGCCACTTACGCCTTTCAACTTGAAGTATCCCTTCGGGGGCTGTATCCGCTTCTTTACTGGCGGATCTTCCCCGCAGGCCTATTATTTGAATAAAGAACCTTCCGACGCCCAGCTTCTTCAGCAGGGGTACCATCTTCTCCAGCTCATTTATGTTGGCACTGCTTACGGTATAGATAAGGCTGGTGTTAAAACCCTTCGAAACGGCCTCATGGATGCCGGCTATACAGATATCAAAAGAGCCTTTACCTCGAATCCGATCGTTGGTCGTGCGGGTAGCCCCGTCCAGGCTGAAACTGAAGGTGTCCACCTCGCCGGGATTGACTTTTTCCAAAATGTCGTGAAAAAGATACCCGTTGGTATCCACGGTGATGGAGCCGAAACCCATTTTGCGCGCAAATCTGATGGCTGCCGGTAATTCAGGATGAAGGGTGGGTTCACCACCCAGGAAAATCAGATTTTTTTTATGGCTGCTTTCCGAAAAGGCCTCCAGCCAGGTCTGAATTGTTGATAAGGGTAAGGTATGTTGCCCATGCTGCTGCGGATTGATATAACAATAACGACACTTAAGATTGCACTGGGTGAGGATGTGGAAGAATACGTTGGCGGAGTTTCTCGAGAAAGCAACGGTTTGGGGTAAGGTCATATTTTTGTGAGCAAGCGTTTGATTTTCTTTTTTGCAGTTATCAATTCTTCATTGGTGAGGCGCAGGCGAATCGACATATATTCCGCAAATATCCGATACAGCAGCAATAAAAAATCCAATTTTTCATCCATCGGATCCTGGTCGGAGATCCTGTTTTTAGCAGCGGTATCAACCGCCAGACAGATGGTTTTGCCGACGGCATGTACCGAGGCCGATCGTTTCATACTGTCGACGATTCGCATTTCACCGAAAATTTCGCCCTTTTTATCAATGGTATTGATCTCCATGCCTTCTTTGGTGATTCGTATTTTCCCGGAAAGCAGGAAATAAAGCCACGGGTCCAGGTCCCCTTCTTCGATAATCAATTCGCCATTTTCGTATTCTCTGATTTTGCTTAACCGGAGCAGTTTTTGAAGGCTCTTGGTTTCAAAATTTTTCAGGGCAGGAATTGCCAGAAGTTTTTGAATGTTTTCAATATTGTCTTTTAGATATTTCGACTCGAGCATATCGTCCTCCGACCGGCACATGTCACCATTAGGGCAATTTAATATTTTATACCGTATTTCGCAAAAGGGCAAGAATAAATAGGCCGGCACATTAATATATGTATAAATTTAAGGGGGCTATCAAACTTCCAAGGGTACGGTTGAAGGGTGCAAAAATATGGTGGATACAACTTAGCGCTTATGGGGCTTTGCCACATAAGCGCTAAGTTGTTTCAAGACATGATTTGGTCAGATTCTCATCAAATGCCACCGGATAACAGCCATCAAAACAAGCCTTGCAGAAATTTCTTTCCGGATTTTCAACACCGGTGGACTTTAAAAGGCCATCGATGCTGAGATAATGCAAAGAATCAAGTCCCAGATACCCCCTGAGCTCCTCAACCGTCTTTTTGGCGGCAATCAGCTCTCCCCGGGTAGAAAAATCGATCCCGTAATGGCAGGGAAACCGATGGGGGGGGCCGGCCACCCGCATATGAACTTTTCCGACACCCAGTTTCCGTAATGCTTTTACCCTTGTTTTTATGGTCGTACCCCGGATGATAGAATCTTCAATAATAATAATGTCTTTACCCTTCAAGAGTATATGGACGGGATTGAGCTTTATGCGCACACCGAAATCGCGCATACTCTGGGTGGGTTGAATAAAGGTTCGCCCCACATAATGGTTGCGGATCATTCCCATCTCGAAGGGAATGCCCGAAAACTCAGAGTAACCGATGGCGGCAGAAGTCCCCGAATCGGGAAACGGCATCACAAAGTCCGCCTCAACCGGCGCTTCTTCGGCCAGGCATCTGCCATGGGCCTTGCGTGTCAGATAGACATTCTGCCCGTAGAAGGTACTGTCAGGTCTGGCAAAATAAATAAATTCAAAAATGCAAAAGGCCCTCTGGCCGGCATGGGGCATTTTTATGCTTTTAATTCCATCCCGGCTGATAATGACGATTTCTCCGGGATCGAGCTCACGCACGAATTCAGCTTCGACAAGATCAAAGGCACAGGTTTCAGACGCCAGTACATAACTGCCGTTCAATTTACCAAGGCATAACGGCCTGAAGCCATATGGATCTTTAATTCCGATAAGTTCTCCCCGGCTTGTCAGCATGATAAAAGAGAAGGCCCCTTGCAGCCTGGATACGGTTTCAATGAGTGCTTCTTCGAATCCATGTCCGAGGTTTTTTACGAAAAGGTGCAAAAAGATCTCGCTGTCCATCGTGGTCTGGAAAATGGAGCCGGCTTCTTCAAGTTCATTTTTTAAGATATGGGCATTGACAATGTTGCCATTGTGGGCCACGGCGTAAGACTTTTTTCGGTGACGCACCCTAAAGGGCTGGGCGTTGGTCAGTATCGAGCTGCCCGTAGTTGAATAGCGCACATGTCCGACGGCGCAATCACCTACCAATTGTTGCAGGCGCTCCATGTCAAAAACATCTGATACAAGTCCCATTCCCTTGTGTTCAACAATTGTCTCATCCCTGACAACCGATATCCCGGCACTTTCCTGTCCCCGGTGCTGCAGGGCATACAGACCGAAATAGGTAATTGGGGCAGCTTCCGAATGACCACATATACCAAAAATGCCGCAGGCTTCGCGGGGTTTGTCAAGGTCAACCATATTTTGTAGACTCCTTAGTAGATTTTAGCAAAGTACCATATTAATGGGGCGTCTGATACTTTGTAAATCCGAAGCACGAAATTCGAAATCCGAAACAAATCCGAATAATAAAAATTCTAATTTTCAAAACTAAAAAAAATTACTGAATCGTTTTTCGAATTTAAATGCAACGCTTCATTGTTTAGAATTTTGAATTTCGGTCATTCGATATTGTTTCGGATTTCGAATTTCGATATTCGTATTTGGTTTCAAGTGTTTAAAAAGTTGGCTTATTATAACCCAAATTGGATCAATGTCACTGGCTAAAGCACTTAGCCGATGGGTGTATTCTCTACCAGGTCCCATACCCCGCATGGACAGGCGGCGGCACAAAATCCGCAGCCGAGGCACAGATTTTCATCGACCACATATTCATAGGCGTTGTCATCAAGCTCCGTCTTGCTGATGGCCTGTCGCGGGCAAATCGCTATGCAAATCCCGCAATCCCGGCAGGCCCCGCAGGAAGAACACTGCGAACCGCAATGATCCAGATTGGCGAAATCCGTCACCCGGGGATCAAAATATTCAAGGGTCACCCGGTCCCGGCTGATCATTTCGCGTTTGAAAGGCCCGGGTACGTTGCCCTCCAGAATATCGCAAATCGCCTGGGCCACAATTCGCCCGGAGCCGATGGCCTCGGTTAAAAGCCCCGGTCGGACCACATCGCCGATGGCAAAAACCTTGGGATCGTTGGTCTGATAACGCTCGTCAACTTTGACAAACCCATTTTCTTCAACAATGGTCGCGGGCAGAAAATCAAGATCCGGTACATCGCCAATCGACATAATGACGGTATCGGCGGCAATTTCCTCACCGTCGGTCAGAATCACGCTGTCGGATGTAATTTCCCTGGTGAAAACCGGCCACTTAAACCGGGCGTCGATGGCCTCGGCGGCCTGTCTTTCCTTGCCGGAGGAAGCCGGTTCCTGAACGTCCAGCAAGGTGATCACCTTGCCGCCCAAGCGGTGAGCCTCAGCCGCCGCATCACAACCAACGTTTCCGGCCCCGATGATAACGACATGCTTACCGACCTGGGCCTTGTTGGTTTTGGCCTGCTTGAGGAAATCCAGCGCCGTGACGGCCCGCTCGTTTCCCGGTATGGGAAGCGTTCTGGGCTTCTGGGCACCGGTGGCGATCACGACAAAGTCGAAATCTTCCCGAAGCTGCTGAACTTCCTCGCGCTTAAGGGGCTGCTGAAGATGCACATGGGGCAGAACCTCTTTAACCCGCTTCAGTTCTTTGGTCATCACTTCCTGGGGAAGTCGACTTGCGGGAATGACCCGGGAAATTTTTCCGCCGATGGTTTTGGCCATTTCATAAATTACGGTTTGATGCCCCTTCTGGCGAAGTTGCCAGGCTACGGAGATACCCGCAGGTCCCCCGCCAATGATGGCGATTTTTTTATCACCCTCCGGCGGCAACTCCGGTAATTTGGCATTGATGCTTGCCTGGCCGAGTTGGGTCACATCCACCGGCGCCATGGCCGAGGACTGGCGCGTACAGGATTGCAT
>JAUVTR010000030.1 GCA_030601425.1 Desulfobacterales bacterium | reverse complement strand
GATGAGCAGCTGCAGCGTAAAAATCGGGGCAGAAAAGAGAATCTGAAGATTGTCCATAACTGCATAACGAAACCCGTCCCGGCATTTAGTTCCGGGACGGGTTCTGGTTTTGAGGGTTTAGCGATCTTTCCATTTGGGTTTCGGGTAGATGACCGCCCCGGCGGCAAACTTGCTGGGAGCCACCGGTATGAACTTGCCCTTCTGGATCTGGCGCAGCACCATGGGCTTGGCAATGTTTTTGCCGGTATCGTCAAAGTCGACCCAACCGTAGAAAGTCTGGAGTTTGGTTGCGGCCAGCGCGTCGCGCACCTTTTCGGTATCGAAAGAACCGGCACGTTGCAGGGCATCGATATAAACCAGGACGGCGGCTGTCGATTCGGCCGCCTGGTAAGGCGGTACGTAGCCGTATTCCTTTTCGAAGTCTTTGGCGTAATCACCGGCAAAGCCGAACCAATCATCTTTGTAGGTCATGGTGGGCGCCCACTGGGTCGCACACAGCGTGTAGTTGGCATCCCCGCCAAATTTACCGATCACGTCGGCGGCCTCGCAATGGGTGATGGCCAGCATGGGTACGTCTACCTTCATCTGGGCCGTCTGGCGGACGGCAAGGACCGCACCCTTGGAGTGCCCGGAGACGATCAGGGCATCGGGCTTCAAGGCCTTGACCTTGGTCAGGGTCGCCGTCATGTCGGTCAGCTCTTTGGGCAGCTTGTCGTCAATGACGACTTTCATGCCCCACCGCTTGGCATCGTCGATAACCCCGGCACGGATGTCCATGGAAAAGGGATCGTTTTCAACTGCAATGGCGATCCTGGCGGTTTTGGGGTCCTTGCCGGCTGCCTTGAATTGTTGTGCCAGCAAGTTGATGGACTCCGCCAGGTACTGTTCAGAAGTGGAAAGTACCGCAAACAGATACTTGTAGCCTTTGTTGAACAGAGAGCGTGAGGCACCGTTAGCCTCGACCATCGGGATTTTGTACTTTTCGGTAATGGGGGCCATGCCTTTGGTCGGACCGGAACCGTAAGGGCCGAGGATGAATTTGATGCCGTCCTGTTTGATCAGCCGATCGGCCAACTGCCCGGCGCGGGCCGGCGTGGATTCGTCATCGTAGTACTTGACGGCGATCTTATAGCTTTTACCGCCCACCTTGACACCGCCCTTCTCGTTGATGCGTTTGACAGCGAGGTCATAGCCATTTTTGGTGTGCTTGCCGTTGGTTGAGTATTTTCCGGTGAAAGAAACCGCAGCACCAAAGATGATGGTGTCCCCTTCAACCTTGGCCCAGGCCGGACCGGAAAAGACCAGAGCGATGGCAACTAAGCTTACCACCAATGAGATTATAATTTTTTGTTTTCCCGCCATAATTCGTTCCTCCATTTGTGATGTTGTTATGGATTAACGCAATTAACCTATTGATAATGAAGAATTTTCAATTATTAATCTAATATAACAAATTGAATGTCAAGCAGAATGTGGCCGATATTTTTGAATAAATGGCCGGAATTGTGCTTATGACATGTGATTTCATGAGGTTAAAAAAGATAGCCGCTTTAAAAATTAAATACCACTTTGTTCTACGGCATTCATGAAAAGAGGGGTATGAGCGGTGTAGAAGAAGGCGATATGTGTTGGCGACAATTCAGTTTTTTGATGTTCTTACATCCAAGGGGACAGCCAACGGAGGATTCCAAAGTAGATAATGCTGGCGCCGATCAGCGAAACACAGGGCCCCCACAAATGTTTATAAACGGACCCCATGGATACGCCGAAATGTTCGTTGGATAGAAGGAAACACAGATGGAGCGGTGAAAGCATCACCCCTGTAAAGCCGCCGGCCAATATCAGCATAACATAAGCGGGAAGGAATGCCGCCTCACCAAAAGAATGAATTAGAGGTATCAGTATGGGAAGGGTGCTGCCTACAAAAGCGATGACAATTCCAGCGGACATGCCTACCAGAAACGGAAGGGTTACCGCAATCAACACCAGTGGAATACGCATTTGCACCAGTTCCCGGCCAACGGCAACAGCCGCATTGCTGTTTGCCAGAATCCCTTTGAAAATCAATATGGCCGCAATCATGTACATCATTTTAAGAAGCCGGGGATTTTGCAGCGTTGACCAGATCCGCTGTTTAGATGTGTCGTTTTCGTACCAGACCCATCCAATGGCCATGCAAAGCGCCAGAATCAGCCCTAATTCTTTTGAAATCGGAAACGTTGGAAATAGGGTTGAAAGTACAATTCCCATGCTAAGACCCGGAACGATAGCGATGATGATGGGAATCAGCTCCCTGAGAAACGGTTTTAAAGGCGCATGTGGGTGGTGTTTATCGACGTGCCCGGCAAGTTCCGAATTTTTCAGCGCCCGGTAACCCAGCCACACCGCAATAATGGTAAATGGACACATCAAAAGCATAATAAATGCCAGGCTGATTTCCGTCATGACGGTGGTCAGCAGAATACCCGGATACAGGGGCCACCAGTGTTCCCAGATATGACGAAACCAGTAATTTACAAAACTCAGCTGGGAACCGGAAAGTTTGGATCGCGCTCCCAGTTCTTTGACCATGGGAGCGGAAAAGGCCGCACCGCCGGGCATGGGTAAAAGCCCGATGAGTGCCGGAAAAATGACCAGATTCAGGCTCGGGCTGGAGACCAGGCCGCGAAATTTTTCCAAAAGCCTTTGCATTTGACCCGCCATTTCCATGCTGATGGAAAGGACCAGAATGAGCGAAACGATGACGGCAATCGATAAGGTCTTGGGGTCAAAAATAGATGCAACCATAGATTTCAGCATCGCCAGAGGCTTTAACCCGAATAACACACTTAAAAATATGGCACCCAGTATAAAGGCATTACCCAGGGAAAATTTCTTTCGAATGCAAATCAGCACGAGGACAAAGACCATTAGCACTCTGATTATAGCGGGTATGTATTCAAATATTGACATTTCGTTTAATCTCAAAATGTTGGCGAACCTTTTGCTGAGTCGCCTTTGACCCATCATTTAGCAGATAGTTTTCATGGGATCAAGACTGTAAAATCCATTCGTGGCGGTCTCTGTATGTTAGTGTTGCGTCCCGCAAGTAATTTACAAAACACGGTTATATTTTAGGTGTCAGGTGTCAGTCGTCGGTTCATAGGTTCAACGTTCAAAGGTTCAAAGGTTAGATAACAGCAGAAAGAGTTCAGATGTTAGAGGAAATAGGACAACAGCGAGAAACCTGACACTTAAATCCTGAAACTTCTGAACCCTGAACCCGGGAACTGACACCTGAACACTGAAACCTGAAACCAGAGTCTTTATTGATAGGGTGCAAATCGGCCTTGCCGTTCTACTTATACGGTGGCATACACGTTGGGTTTAAATGCATTCCGAATTTCACGTTCTCGGTCTCATTTTTCTTGACAACGGGCGGTACTAATTGTACATAGTCGACAATCGACTAAATGGGGAGTGTCCGATGAGATTATTGGAATACGAATCCAAAGAAATTTTAAGCAAGTATCAGATTCCCACCCCGGCGGCAACTTTGATTTCAAAAGGCGGTCCCCTCGATATCAAGGGACCGGTTATGCTAAAATCCCAGATTCCCGTCGGTGGTCGGGGAAAATCCGGCGGTATTCTGGAGGCTTCCACCAACGATGATGCCAAAACCCATATCGAATATCTGCTCTCCACACCGCTGAAAGGATATAAAGCGACCCAGATCCTGATCGAAGAAAAAATGCAGGTAAAGCAGGAGTTTTTTATGGCCGTTACATACGATACCGTCATAAAAGCGCCGGTTGCCATTTTTTCCAGAGAGGGAGGCGTGGATATTGAAACCCTGGCCGTTCGTGAACCCGGAAAAGTGTGGCAGGAGCCGTTTTCGGTTCGATCCAAACTGCCCCAGTATCGTGCCAGGGAAATTATTTCTGAAACCGGTGTTACGGGCGGTCATCTGCTCGGTCTGGCGGCAATACTTTCAAAGTTAGCGGATATTTTTCTCGACTATGATGCCACCCTTGCCGAGATTAATCCCCTGGCATTGATTGAGGACGGCCGGTTGGTTGCGCTGGATTGCCACCTGGAAATTGATGATGATGCCGCTTTTCGACACAAGGAGTTAGTTCAACTGGGGGAGGATCAAAGCCGGTTCGAAGCTTCCCGTCAGGTCACGGAATTTGAACGTAAAGCCGCAGAGATCGATAAGATCGACCATAGAGGGGTGGCCGGACGGATGATCGAGTTCGACGGCAACATGGGTTTGATCATCGGCGGCGGGGGCGCTTCATTGACTGCTTTTGATGCGGTTCGAGCCCATGGCGGGGCGCCGGCGAATTATTGTGAAATCGGAGGCAATCCGTCGGTCCAAAAGGTTGCCGAGCTGACAAAGCTGATTCTTTCAAAACCGAATGTTCAAAAAATCGCAGTCATCATGAATGTGGTGAGCAACACCCGGGTTGATCTGGTCGCCCGCGGAATCATTAAGGGCATTCTGGAAGCCGGGAAAAAACCGTCTGAAACGGTGGCCGTTTTTCGGATTCCCGGTGCCTGGGAAAAAGAAGGATTTAAGATCCTGACCCAATACGGAGTCACCTATTGTGACCGTACGGTATCAATTGATGCGGCCGCCCGCATTGCGGTCGAAAATGCCAATTGAGCGGAAACGCTCAATGTTCGTTGTATGTTGTCCGTTGTCCGTTTTGCATTCATTATTTACAACTGACCACGGACCATTGACAACTGGCGGATATTAGCGAGTCATTTACCAGAACCAAATTAAACTTAATTCATCTAGAATTTTTTCGGATATTGAGAGCAAACACTATGGCCATATTAGCCGATCAAAATACCAGAGTCATCATACAGGGCATAACCGGGCGCGAGGCAGTCACCTTTACAAAAGACATGGTCGATTATGGAACCCGGGTGGTAGGCGGTGTTACCCCCGGGAAAAAAGGCCAGCAAGTCCATGGGATACCGGTCTACGATACTGTTCGTCAGGCCTTAAAAGACCATCCGGCTGAGGCCTCCGTTATTTCCGTGCCGCCTGCGCTTGTCAAAGGTGCTGTTCTGGAAGCCCTGGGCAATGGTATCCATCTTGTGGTGGTTGTGTCCGAGCGGGTTCCCAGAAAAGACACATTGGCATTTTTGGAGGCAGCCCGCGAAAAAGACGCGCGCGTCATCGGGCCCAATACCCTGGGATTAATTTCGCCTCGAATCCTCAAGCTGGGTATGGCGGGTGGGCCGGTGGAGGATGTCAGCAAAGCCTATATGCCGGGGCCGGTTGGAATTGCTTCCCGAAGCGGTGGCATGACAACTGAGATTGCAAATTTGTTGACGACCAACGGTATCGGACAGAGCACCTGTATCGGCGTTGGCGGCGATCCCGTGGTAGGCTCAAATTTTTTGGATTTAATCCCGTTGTTTGAAAAGGACCCAGAGACAAAAGTGGCTGTGCTTTTTTGTGAGCCGGGTGGAATTATCGAAGAAAAGCTTGCCGAACGGGTAATGGCTGAAGATATCGCTCTGCCCATCATCGCTTTTGTTGCCGGCCGATTTGTGGATGACATGCCGGGGGTGCGTTTCGGTCACGCCGCAACCATTGTTGAAGGTGACCGCGGGACAACCCGGGGCAAAATCGCCATGTTTCAGAAGGCCGGCATCCGGGTGGCAGAATCGTTTTCAGATATTGTGATGATCACAAAAGAATACCTATAGAAGATGAAAGAACTTGAATTTATACGAACGGCCCTTTTTGTTCCGGGCAACCGCCCGGACCGAGTGGACAAGGCCGTCGATACCGCCGCCGATGTCGTCATCATCGATCTGGAAGATGCCGTGCCCTACTCACAAAAAAAAGAAACGCGACCTGTCGTTCGCGAGAAGATTCTGGATTATCAGGAGCGACCGGTCTTAGTGCGGATAAATGCTCTGGATACCGGGTTTTTTCAGGAAGACCTGGATGCAGTGGTGGTCGAGGGGCTTTCCTGTGTCATGGTTCCAAAAGTGGAGGCCGCCGCACAAATCCTGGAAATCAATCGGGGGTTGCTAGAAGTTGAGGCGAAGAAAGGTATGCGACCAGGGAGCGTTTCAATTATACCTTTAATTGAATCGGCCCTGGCTGTTGAAAACGTCTTCCAAATCGTGTCGCAAAGAACCGATCCGGAAAGACTTTTTACGGTTGCTTTTGGTGCGGCCGATTTTGCCTTGGATATGGGATTTGAAATCACCAAAACCGGAGAAGAGCTTTTCTATCCGCGCGCGCGAATTGCGGTTGCCTGTCGGGCCGCGGGTGTAAAGCCGCCCCTGGACACACCTTTTATGATTGATCTCAAAGACCCTGAAGCATTAGAAGCCGACATTAAACGCGCCTGCCGGCTTGGATTTCAGGGGAAACTGTGCATTCATCCCAACCAGATAGACATCTGCAACCGGCTATTTTCGCCAACAACAGAAGAAATCGAGTATGCCCAAAAGGTGGTTCAAGCCTTTGATGAGGCTGAAGCCGGCGGCAGCGCTGCAATCCAATTGGACGGCAAATTTGTTGACTATCCGGTGGTGGAGCGCTGCAGGCGTATTTTGAAGATGGCCAAGAGAATATTCTAGGTCTGATAATTATTTAACGGAAACACTAGTATCGAACTTGGAAAGATTGACTTTACTTAATAGTAAAAAATCCGAAATCCGAAACACGAAGTCCGAAACAAATCCGAATATCAAATAACTAAATGTTCGAAACTGAAAGAATAACTTGACTCATTTATTTAAAAAAGATCGAAGTTCACCTTGTTTTTTAAATTTGAATTTTTATCATTCGAGATTGTTTAGTATTTCGTTATTCGGATTTCGAATTTATTTTTTATCTGTGGCAACAATTTGTAAATTGGAAATGTTTTAGATTGAAACTGGCATATAGCTGATAGGATATTGATATGGGTGAGTTTATCAAAGTAGAAATCGATTTGTCCAGGTGTGCAGGCAGAAAGAAAATTGTCGAATGGGTTCGGGTGTGTCCGGTGAATATTTTTAAAATGGAGGACAAGTTGCCCGTGGTGGTCGAAGAAAATGAGGATGAATGCACATTGTGTATGCTCTGTGTAGAGGCATTTCCTAAAGGTGCTATTACTATTCATAAGCTTTATGAAGCTTAATTTAAATCTTTCCGCAAGCAAAACGGAATTAACAACAATAATGATATTAACCACAAAGACACCAAGAACACAAAGAATGATTAAAAAATGACAATTGAAAAAAAAGTTTTAAACCCTTTGTGAGCTTTGTGCCCTTTGTGGTGATAATGACGCTACTCGAAAATACCTAATAAGCAATTTAAAAGAATTATGACTTCATATGATGGAATCAGAAAAACTTACCGGCAAAATTAAGAATCTAAATTTCCAGCCTCATGTTCTCGGGGAACAGGTTTCGCGTATCCTGACCGAAGCGATATTGGAAGGCGTTCTTAAAGGCGGCGACCAGCTCGTAGAGGCTGAACTGCAGAAGCAATTCGGTATCAGCCGGTCTCCGCTTCGCGAGGCGTTTCGCAATCTCGAAAAGAAAGGCCTGGTGGTCATCATCCCCAGGAGAGGCACATTTGTTAAGCGCATCACGCGCAAAGATATTGAAGAAAATTTTCCGGTCAGGGCCGTGCTTGAAGGTCTGGCAGCCCGGGAAGCCTATCAAAAAATGACGGAAAACGCCCTTGAGGAGATGTCGCATGTGCTGCAGGAAATGGCAAAGGCTGTCAAAGAAAATGACACCAAAGCGTATTGGAGGAATCATCTTGAATTTCACGACATTTTTATAAAGGCTTCGAGCAATGACATCCTGATCGATGCACTGAAAACATTGAGGATGCACAGCCTGTGGTATCGGTTTTCCTACCAATATTACAAGGAAGATTTATTTAGATCGCTAGATGTGCATCAAAAGATCCTTAATCATTTCCGGAATAAAGATGTAGATCAACAGGTGATCGGAAAATTGGTGCAAGAGCATATCCAGGTGGCTTGCCGGAGTTTTTTAGCTTACCTGGATGAGCAAGACATTGGAAGTCGGCCTGCGACGAGCTCCCCTCGACATGCTCGGGGCCTGAGCTTGTCGAAGGCAGCCGCGTCGAATGCGGAGGGCGGAATTCGGAAGTTATGATTTCATCCTATTTCAAAAAGCCGCTGGAGCAATTCATTTTATCCGGCCTTGGAAATGTCCCCATTGTATCATTCTACGCGAAAACACGGGGCTGGCCCTTTGTTATTGCCTGGATTCACCGAATCAGCGGCATGCTCATGTTACTTTATATCGGGATTCACATTTACACCCTTTCATTTCTGGCCATACCTGATGCCTACGATGCCAAAATGAAACTCTTCGGTTATTTCCCTTTTTCTTTTCTGGAGTGGCTGTTGGCCCTACCGGTAATCTTCCACGCTCTCAATGGAGGCCGGTTGATCCTTTATGAAATCTTCGGGATTCGCAACGATGAATCTATGATTCGCTGGGTGTTGGGACTTTCCGCTACTTATTTTTTATTGCTCGGACTGTTGATGGTCATGGGGGATCAGACGGTATCGCCGATATTTTTTTGGCTAATCATTTTTATTGTCGGAATCCTCCCGGGCTATCTGGTGACCTCTAAAATTTGGAATATCGCAGGTTCCTTTGCCTGGAAGCTCCAAAGAATTACCGGAGCTTATTTATTTGTCATGATTCCGGCGCATCTTCTTTTTATGCACCTCCAGCCCGCAGTGGGTCACGAGGCGGGAATTGTGATTGCAAGAATGCAAAACGGTTTTATTAAATTTATCGACCTGACACTTGTGATCGGCGTATTGTATCACGCCGGATATGGTCTGACGGCCATCATCAGAGATTATCTGAGATCCAGGCTGCTGCAAACAGGTCTGGTTTTTCTAGTTTTTTTAATCATGGCTGTTTTGGGTTGGATCGGCATCAAATTGACCCTTTCGATATAATTCTCAATAAATAATATTACTTACGAGGAAGCAAATTCTTTTCAATTAAAATAAATTCGAAATCTGAATTGTCAGGAATATTTCAATGAATAAAGCGCTGAGAATAAACTCAACATTTGAATGCGACTTGCTTATTGTCGGTGCCGGCGGTGCCGGATTGCGTTGCGCGGCGGAGGTGCTTGATAAAAGACCGCAAACTCAGATTATGGCGATAACCAAAGGTGCTCATCCTCAAAAGTCGCACACCTCCACTGCTCAGGGCGGCCTGGCGGCTGTAGATCCTAAAGATCCGGCGGACAAACCCATTTATCACATGTTCGACACCTGGAAAGGATCTGATTGTGCCGCCGATCAAAACATTATCTGCAAAATTTGCGATGCGGCCTGGGAGCAGATTGTGTGGCTGGAAAATAAAGGAATGCATTTCAGCCGTGACACCGATGGAAAGCCCGGCAAGCGAACTTTTGGCGGCCATACGGTCAATTTTGGGGAATCTTCAGCTTATCGGGCGGTTTTTGAGGCTGATCGTACCGGCAAAGGAATTATGGATACCTGCTGGGGGGAATCTTTGAAACGTGGCATTACTTTTATCAATCAAGGCATTGCTACTGAACTTCTTTTTAGTCGCAACCAATGTGTGGGTTGTATTGTATTCAAGCAAAAGCAAGGCGAATTCATCCGGATTCTATCAAAAGCCACGGTTTTAGCCACCGGGGGGAGCGGCCAGATTTTCAAGGTCACAACCAATTGTCGTCAAAACACAGGAGACGGTTTGGCGCTCATTCTCCAGACCGGGCTACCCGTAATGGATCCCGAAGCCGTCCAGTTTCATCCCACCGGAATTGTGGGACCCGGCATTCTGGCGAGCGAAACCCTCCGGTCGGTGGGAGGTATTCTGCGCAATAGGGATAAGCAAGCTTTTATGGAGCACTATGCACCCAAAATGAAGGAATTGGCGCCCCGTGATTTGGTGTCGAGGGCGATTGCCTCCGAAATTCGCGCTGGAAGAGGCATCTTCAATCCAGACCATAATGTTGAGCATATCTGGATCGATTTGCGTCATCTCCCGGATGCCGTCCATGATAAACAGATTCCCGAGGTAACCGGATTTTTTAAAAAATACCTTAACCTTGATCCTAAAAAGGAACTTTGCCCCGTGCATCCGAGCAATCACTACCATATGGGCGGTATTCCCACCAGTGTATATGGTGAGGTGCAGGACATCTCCGGGCAAAGCATCCCGGGATTGTTTGCAATCGGCGAATGTGCAGCAGCCAGCTTTCACGGGTTTAACCGATTGGGCACCAATTCCTTATTGGAACTGATCACCATGGGAAAATTCGTTGGCGATAACATCTTAGCGTATCTATCCAGGGTGCCTGGAAAATTGCCGGAAGCTGAAGGCCGTCACTCTGTTTCGCAATTTACAGGCTACCTCGACGCCCGGGGAAAGGACAATATCGGGCACATTCGCGATGCGATGCGTATGCTGATGACCGAAAATGTCGGTATTTTTAGAACCGAAGAAGGACTTACCAAGGCAGTCGATGTTTTAAATGAACTAAAAGCGCGTGCCGATAAGACGGCGTTATCCAGCAAGAGTCTGCGTATGAATCAGGAACTGGTTCAGCACTGGGAACTGGACAACCTTTTGACGGTTTCCATGGCGGTCGCTCAAGGCGCACTAAATAGACGGGAATCCAGGGGTGCTCATTTTCGCGAAGATTTTCCTGAGAGAAGAGATGCGTTTAACTATCATACGCTGGTATCCATGAAGCAGTTCGCTAAAGTTGAATTCAGCAAGCGCGATGTGGATATGAGTATTTTTGAAGAAGGGGGGAAGCATTACGAGAAGTTTGGGATTATCGAGCGTAGATATTGATCTATTATAACCAAAGCTAAAATTAGTCTCACGCAAAGACGCAAAGTCGCCAAGAGTATCAAATATGAGTAACGAAAATTCTCACTCGCAAGTTTATAAGCTTACTTTGAAAATTAAGCGGTACGATCCGGAGGAGAAGCGATCCTGGGTCCAGGCGTATAATCTGGAAGCCGGTCGAATCCTGCGGTTTGTGGATCTGTTTCGCCAAATAAACGATGAGCAGGATCCGACTTTGGCCTGGAACTCATCTTGCGAACATGGCCAGTGTGGAACGTGTTCGGTTAAAGTCAATGGAAAACCCCTGCTGGCCTGTGAACTTCTTGTAGAAAACGCGGTGCAATACTTTCAAACCAGAACTTTCACGATTGAACCGCTGAATGTGGCACCTGCGGTCCGTGACCTGGTGGTGGATTTAGCCGCTGCCTATGAAAGGATAGACCGGGTCCAACCTTATATTATCCAGCCCGGCTCTCCGCCATCCGAGCAGGATGCGTATCCGATAATGCCGCAGAGTTTGGATCATTATGTCAATGCCACCCGATGTATTAATTGTTTTTGCTGTGCCTCGGCCTGCATCAGCAGTCACAATAGTTTTCTGGGACCCAATGCGATGCTGGCAACTATCGTACGCGTAATGGACCCCCGTGAGCAGGAGAAAGCCAAGCGGTTGAAAATATTGTACAGCGAGCAAGGGGTTTACCGATGTCACTCCTCCCGGGCATGTTCTTTTGTTTGCCCTAAAGAAATCGATGTGGCGCATTTTATTGCTCTGGCCAAAGAGGGCCGAATCCTTAACAAAAGTTAAATGTTACTCATTATTCGAATAAAATGATTTTTAGGAGCAAAGTTTCAAAATGCGAATAACCAATAACCAATAACAAATAACCCATAACCTACGCTCGCCGAAATTTTATTTAAATTATTCTGATTAATAAATTCTTGTTAGACAAAGCATCCAGGAGGTTCTTGCATGCAAATAGAGCGTATTGATCATCTGGTTTTAACGGTTAAAAATGTTGAAATCAGCTGTACCTTTTATACAAAGGTCCTGGGTATGAAGGAAGTCACGTTTCAAGGCGGGCGCAAAGCCGTAGCGTTCGGAAATCAGAAAATCAACTTTCATGAATATGGAAAGGAATTCGACCCCAAAGCGTTAGGCCCGGCTCCGGGTTCCGCCGATCTTTGCTTTATAACCCGTGATCCCATTGCGCAAATCATAAGTCATTTAGAAATCCGAGGTGTAAAAATTATTGAGGGACCCTTAAAAAGAACCGGTGCAATGGGTCCGGTGACATCCATTTACATTCGAGATCCGGATCGAAATCTGATTGAAATTGCAACGTATCAAAACTAATTTCGTTAAACGAGGCTTCTGAGTCTAAAAATCACAAAAGTTGGAATTTAAAATGGAAGTGACGAAGGATGTAATTCAAAGGTGCCATGCTATCAATTACAATGCGCTGACGGCCGATGTCGTCGACCGCGTTAAATACCTTGTTCTTGATTTTATCGCGGTTGCAGCGCGGGGTGCCTTAAGCGATTCCAGTGGCCCTGTTCAAAGGTTTATTTTAAATTTAGATAATGCCCGGGATGGTGCTGTCGTCATCGGAACCCACCTTAAGGCCGGCCCTTCTTATGCGGCCCTGGCTAACGGCACAGCTGCGCATTCTCTGGAACTGGATGACGTCGTCAACGAAGCTTCTCTCCACCCGGCTGTAGCGATTATGCCGGCAGCTCTGGCTGCCACTCATATTGCCGGTTGTTCCGGCAAAGAATTAATTGCGGCCATCACGGCGGGCTACGAAGTTATGATCAAACTGGGGGTGGCGCTGGATCCCGCCGCGCATTATGCCCGGGGCTTTCATCCCACCGGAACCTGCGGAACCATGGGAGCTGCCGTCACAGCGGCAAAAATACTTAAATTGGATCAAAAAGCCATGATGAATGCGCTGGGGATCGCAGGCAGCCAGGCGGCGGGATCCATGGAATTCCTGTCTGACGGGGCCTTTACCAAACGACTGCACCCCGGCTGGGCCGCTCATAGTGGTATTATTGCCGCCCTGCTGGCGCGGGAAAAATTTACGGGCCCCGGCACGATTATCGAGGGAAGGTTCGGATTCTTGCATGCCTATTCACCCGATTCAAAAGCTGCCAGAGTTTTGCAAAATTGGGGAGATCCCTATGAGGTATTGCATACCAGCATTAAACCGCACGCCTGCTGCCGATATAAACAGGGACCCATAGACGGTATACTGAAGATCGTGCGCGAAAATAATTTAGATGCCTCCCAGATTGAAAAAGTAACTTTGGGGATACTTGAAGCTGGATTTGCTTTAGTCGCGGAGCCTGAAAGTCAGAAATCCAATCCAAGGTCAGTTGTTGATGCGCAGTTTAGCATGCCTTTTGGAGCCGCCGTGGCAATTTTGAATGGCAAGGCGACGCTGGATGAGTACACGATGGAAAGCGTCAATTCAGCGCGGGTTAAGGAGTTGATGGAAAAAATTTCCTGTGTAAAGGATCCTGAACTGGAAAAAGAATTTCCGAAGAAATGGCCTGCCTCTGTAACCCTGCGTACAAAAGACGGAAAAACGTATTCGACCCGAATCGATTTTCCCAAAGGCGATCCTGAGAACGCGCTGACATGGGACGAGTTGATAGATAAATTCAGAAATCTGATTGCACCGGTTTTTTTCGAAGCCAGACAAAACGAAATAATAGAAAAGGTAAGATCTCTGGAGAAAGAAGAAGATCTGAAGGCTTTTTCGATGCTTTTGTTAAAAGACGAAGGTTAATTTACTGATGAATCTTTTAATTGCCTGTGTCTGTATTTCTGAAATACTTTCCGTTGCGGCCATCATGTTTTTTCCGGCTCTGCTGCCGAGTTTTCAGGCCGAATGGGGGCTTACCAATACCCAAGCCGGCTGGATTAGCGGCATCTATTTTGGGGGGTATGCCGCCACCGTACCCATTTTGGTGAGTTTAACCGACCGCGTGGATCCACGCAAAATTTATTTACTCTCTGCAGGCCTAGGCGCGGTTTCTATGATCGGCTTTGGCTTACTGGCACAGGGTATCTGGACGGCAACCGTATTTCGCCTTCTTGCAGGAATCAGCTTCTCCGGCACCTATATGCCGGGCGTGAAGGCGCTGAGCGACAGAATTAGCGGTGCAAAACAAAGCCGGGCAATATCTTTTTATACGGCTTCCATTGGTATTGGAACCGCCTCCTCCGTATTTCTGGCGGGATCTTTGACCCGCTATTTCGGCTGGCGCTGGGCAGCTATTTTAATGGGCTTAGGCCCGATCGCAGGGGTTGTGCTTTTTGCGCTTGCAGTCAGACCAAACACGCCCCAGACACCGGACCAAGCGGCCAGGGCATCTTTTTTGGATTTCCGGCCCGCCCTTCAAAACCGTTCAGCCATAGGTTATATGTTAGGATATGCGGCCCATTGCTGGGAACTTTTCGGCTTCCGTTCATGGATGGTGGCGTTTATGTTTTTCAGTCTGAGCCTCCAACCACAAATCAATTTTAAGATGAGCCCTCAGAGCCTTGTAACTCTAATCCTTTTAGCCGGTGTACCGGCAAGCATTCTTGGAAATGAAGGCGCGCTGCACTGGGGTCGACGACGCTTTATTACCATCTGTATGCTGATTTCCGGTCTTATCGGCTGTGTTATCGGATTCGCGGGCGGCCTGATATTTATAATGGTGGCCGGTCTTTGTTTTGCATACTGGATTGCCATTATGACAGACAGCGGTTCTCTAACGGCCGGTCTGGTATTTGCAGCAAAAACTGAAGAAACTGGCCGGACCATGGCGTTGTATTCATTTGTCGGACTTTCGATGGGGTTTCTGGCACCGCTTGCCGTAGGCGCCGTGTTGGATATAGCGGGCAGCGGGACCGTCGGATGGGGTGTGGCGTTTGCAACTTTAGGGCTGGTCGCTATGAGCGGGGCCGTGTGGTTGAAGCTATTTCGAGGCAACAACGAAGAGTGAGCTCAAATCATTTTAATTAGTTCACCTCTTACTTTTTAAAAAACATCCTGAATCTTATCCCGGCGCCTTCAAATGAGGTTCTAACGATTTCGCCGTTTGCCATAATCGTATTCCTGGCGTTGGGAAAATCGAATTTCATTGCGATCTCCTGCCCGACAAATAAGCGCTGATTGGTATTAATAAAAATACCACCGGAACTGACATTTTCGATGGGTGCCTGGAAATCACTATCCATGGTCCTGCAATCTGCAACAACGAGCTGGAGGTCATTGACTTTTTTCCTGGCATCTTTTCTTCTCTCTAAATTTTTGGTTTGCCCGTTTGGGATGTAATTGCTGTACATGTCGCAAGCGTCCTTATGCATTATTCACCACAGAGTTCACAGACCTGCCCGCCATCGCGAGCCGCTCAGGCGAGGCGGGCGGGGCACACAGAGAAAATTATTTTTTAACATTTTCTAACCGACTAGATTCAATTTCAGCGTTCTCTGTGAAAGATAAACTAAAATGTTTTGCATGGTAGTAGAAAAATATTCCCAAGCTATTATCTAATAATATCGGTTGGAAATACAATTTGCGTGCCAAATGTTTAAGCGCTTGATTTTCTTATATATTCAAAAATTGACTGCATATTCATCTACCTAAAATTATACAAAATTAAACAGACCTGTTATTTTTTTTGTACGTTCACGCTGGACTTCCCACATTCAGGCGTCTCATTTCCAGGTCACTTTTTTTATTTAATATTTAGACAGGATTTACAGGATTATCAGGATAGTTTTTTAATACCTGGATTTTGCACGAGCCGGAGGCTTTCATATGCAAGTTCTCATTAATTTTCGTGCAAGATTCAGGTAATAACATACAGCCCAACATCTTAGCGACATTTGAACCTTCAATTTTGGGCTAATTTTTGGGTGGGTCGCAAGCCGCCACGTCCGCCATAGGCAATGCCGGGCGGGCTCAGGCGAAGTCCCGCATTTGCGGGACTTCGCACCGAATTAATAAAAGCTTAATTGTGCTCAGTAAGGTGGGTGTGGTTAAGTAAAATCTATGGCGATGTTTTCAGATCAGGCCCCGGTCTGCGGTACTTCGTCGCTGCCAACACTTATGGGCACGCCTTCGTACGGCGTTCGCCTTTTAGATTTAAAGGTTTTCGGATCCCGCATTGTCTTTAAAATGTCGATGCTGTCTTTTAGACCCTTGTTGACCCGGCACATCTCCAGGCTCATGCCGACGACCTGGGCAACTGCCTGAACGAAATTCACGTCGTTCAAAGTGAATTCCCAGGGCTCGGCGGTGTAAACCCGCATGCACCCGATCAGTTTTTCTCCAATAATGATCGGCACCGAAAGGATTGAAGCGATGCCCTCTTTTATGGCCGCCTCAGGGTATTGAATCCGGGGGTCATCGGCAACATCGAATATGGCCACCGGCTGGGCATCCTGAAGTGAAGATGCAATCGAACGCAGCGCGCTGATGGGGCCCTTGTCCAGATAATCGTTGCTCAGGCCATAACTGCCGGCAAGTTTGAGCTCATGGCTCTTGGGGCTAAACAGAAACAGCGTGCATCCCTTAACGTTTAAGGCATGGGTGACGCCCTCCACCGTGATCAGGACGATTTCTTCCGGATCCCGGATCATGGAGATCGCCTTGGTGATACGAATCATGGTTTCGTAGTTAACTGTGGGCTTGTCCATGGTAGCCTCCTTTCTTTTAGTGGTGAATTGCCAGATGGGGGTCAAAGGAATTTCCACACACATACGGTTCGTTTTCCCGGTTCTGAGGCACGGGAGAGAACGTCGGGTTACCCTGCCGAATAATTCAACAAGGGAAAGCCGTGATTCGGTGAAAATAGACCAGAGAACAAGAGGGCGATCTTCGATTCAGTGTGACGCGAAATAGTTTGCGATGCCGCTGAATATCAATGATTCGCTGTGATGATGAACGGTGAGAAGTCGCTTTACGAAAAAGTCAACCCGGTTTTCAGGTGAAATACTGTTTGCCGCTGCCGGTGTTAGATCATCGGGTGATGCTGTTGTCCCCCTGTATAATAAAATAATAGCTCCCGGGCAGGATTACAAGCAAATTATCATTTCTTTCTGATATTGAAAAAATAGATAGGATTCGTGACGGTCCTATTTTCTGAACACATCTCTTCTTTCGAGTGCAATCAGATGGCCCGAGCCTTCCCGGCGGTCGCCGCCCGATCGGCGTTCCTTGCCGGTTCTGCGATCCAATCTAACGTAAATCATGTTCTTCTGACGCCGGTCATTCCCTGAACGGGTGCCCCCTTTATCTTTTATAATATTTTTTTTCATGTCGTTCTCCTTCAGGGGGGAATCCTTATCGTTAAGCGCCTAAAGATAAATAATTGACCGGGTACCCATAAATTAAATTATTGGGATGGCTATTAATAAAGAAGAAAATAAATGGCCTGCCAAAATCAGATCGATGCTTAGCTCTTTGATAACTTACGATTGATGAAGAATGCGAGTCGAGAAGTAAGAACCGGTCTACTCTAAGAGATTAAAACCTGTTTTAGGTCAGGTGGAGTGAAAGATCTATGCCCTCTATGTCTATACATCATTAAAATGTGCAGGGTCAAATAAAATTATGATCATCTCCATGGGACGTTTTTTTCTTATCCGCATACAAAAAAAGCCTTTGATCAAATTTGATAATCATTTAGGCAATCTGCCTGCTAAAAAAGCAGAGGAAGGGTTGTTATGGCGGGAATTGATGATGAGAACGAACGACAGGTGTGAGACTGAGCGATACGTGGACATGCTACCAGCACTTGAGTATTCTAAAACACATTTAAATGTCAGGAAAAATCAGTCCAGGCTGCTAAACAGGGCAAACAACAGGCCCCGGATCTTGGGAGACATTTCATCAAACTGCATACCGATAGCCGACGTTTTGGCCCCATTCTGGACAATCTCCCGGCTCCAAACGATCTTGCCGGAGATTTTCAACAACAGGGTGTGCGTTACAACACTGACGTTTATCTTGGCATTGGGGATGGTTTTGTCGAGATCAGAAATGGGTGTAGAATCACCGACTGAAGTTGAATCGATAATAATGCTCATGCCCCCGATTGAAATGTCTTCGGAATCGCCTTCCAGGTGAATGGCCTGGTCAGGTGAATGTTCCGGATAAATTTCAAGCTGCAGGCTTAATATGAATTTATGGCGGCTCTCCTGTCGAAGCATGTCAGAAGATTCATCTGAGTTAGTTAGTGAACGAACACTTAACAAGTCTATTATCCCAAGCTCAATGTTCGGATATTTGCGGCATATCCGCATGAGCTTTTCTTTCGGTATTCTGACCAGCTCTACGGGCTCGAGAGTTTCAATATAGGATTGAGACCGATGCTCTTTGTTAAAAGGATATATATCTCCAAAGAAATCATTTTCTGCAAGAACTAATGTGGGTTTCCGGAAAACCTTTCCTTGATTTTGCAATGTCAGGTAAATGGAATCTTTCAACTGGCCGGATACAATAAAAAATAGATGGTCTTCCGTATCACCAATCTGCTTAACAACATGACCGGACGGCACCCGTATATTTTCAAAAAGGGAACAAAGCGCCTTTAACTCTTGGATGGATAATTTGGAAAAGAAGTGTCCCAGAGGCAGTGTCTTGTTGTTGTTGCGGTTTAGCTCGGTTAAAAAAGATTGAACATGTTGATCGGAAGGCATTTCGATATGCCATTGAGAGATTTTTGCAACGATTGCCGGCAGTATCTTGCCGCTATCCAAATATAGTTTGGCAGCCCTGTTATAGGCTTTTACCGCAGCCTCAGGCATCTTATTTTTTAGGAGCAAATCCGCATAAATTCGCACCAGGTTGGGTTCAGCAGGAAATTTTTTTAGAATGTTGAGCATCAATTCAACAGAATTGATAACAATGGCACCATCAATAATGTGCTCAACCGTGTTTTTATCGATTTTTAGCTGACTTGTTGAGGATTTCTTTATAAATTCAGGTACTTTCAATTTTAAATGACCTTTCCGCAGTTTTATTAGAATTTTCAGATTTCCGGGGCGCAATCGATTATTAATGTGACTTTAAAAAGGATAGATCTTATATCGGCGTTATTATGAAAAATCTTAAGGTGTTAAAAGAAATAAAGATTTTAACTCAGGAGCCGATAAATCTATTATGGGGAAAAAAGAGAGGCGAAAATATCCGAGAGTTCAAATAATGGATCCGATTTCCTATTTAAGTTTAGATTCAGATGGTGAAATATTAGAACAGAATATAGCTGTCGTTCGAAATGTAAGTCAAACCGGAATCCAGATTGAAAGCTTCCTGAAAGTTAATTCAAAGTATCTCTCATTAATGTTTTTTGATTTAGATAAACATCAGATAGAAGTTAAGGGCGAGGTCATTTATTGCAAAAGGAATGAATCCGGCCAGTTTAATATTGGAATCAACTTTGTCGAAACCTCCGATGAAAACCTTCAATTTGTAAAAGCTCTGGTAAAGTCCTACCACTATCAGAAAGAAAAATCTCACATGATCATCTCCCCCGGTATCCAAAATTAAAACTCTGCAACATACAGCTTGACAAAATTGTCTTTCTGTTGGAAATGGCACACTCCGGCCTTGACCCCGGGTTTATCTGCCGCTAAGGGAGTTTTAATTTTTAGAGGTGCATGAGGAATGAAAACAAATATATCCCCAGTTGTCGAAAGCCATAACAGCCCGCTTAAGGCCATAAGTTTCCTCATCGCAGGTGTATTCGTTTTTTCGCTTCAAGACGTTATCATCAAATGGATAAGCGGCAATTATCCGGTCCATGAAATCGTATTCATCAGAAGCGTTTTCGCTGTTATTCCCATTTTATTGATTGCCCGTCTGGAAGGCGGTTTTCAATTATTGCGAACCCGTCATTACGGGCTGCACATCATTCGTGCGGTTTTGATGTTTGCCGCCTATATGAGTTTTTATTTGTCTCTGGCTGCACTTCCGCTGGCTGAGACGGTCAGCTTATTTTTTTCAGCGCCGCTTTTTATAACGATTTTATCGGTTACCCTATTGCGGGAGAAAGTCAAGATCGGCGGCTGGATAGCGGTTTTAGTCGGTTTTTTCGGTGTGATTGTTATGTTGAAACCCGGCGCTAAAATGATAAATCCCGCAGGCCTCTTAGCGATACTGTCTGCGTTTGTTTACGCGACAGGTTCCATCCTTACTAGACGGCTGGGGAAAACCGAAAGCGGCGTAGCGTTGGCTTTTTACCCGACAATCATGTATATTCTTTTTTCTACGATTGTCGGTATCGTCTTAAGCCCCGGCGCCGTGGCGCAAAAATCTCATCCCAGTCTGCATCCCAGTCTGGCTTTTCTTTTCCGTGAATGGCAGCTTCCTTCGCAGGGTGACCTGTTTTTGTTGATTTTAATAGGCCTCATAGCCGCAATGGGATTTTATTTTCTTTCCCAGGCCTATCGCCTGGCGCAGCCTTCTACCATTGCCTCTTTTGAGTACACCGCTGTTCCTTTGAGTGTTGTCCTGGGTTATATTTTTTGGAAAGATATTCTTGGGCCTCAATCCATTATCGGCATCATGCTCATTGTCGGCAGCGGGCTATACATATTTGGAAGTAAAAAATTATTAGCAAACAGGTACGTGTTAAGCATTTTTAAAATTAAGATTCGAAAGTAAACTCGGGTGAATTCACCCAACTTAAATTTCTAAATTAACCCGTATTGGACAAGATTATGTAATTTTAGGGACGTAGTATAGTTTTTCAGTTTCTATCTTATGAATATTAGATGAATAGGAGGAAGGCAAAGAAGCCCTTGCCAGATTAAGCTGGAAAA
>JAUVTR010000098.1 GCA_030601425.1 Desulfobacterales bacterium | reverse complement strand
CGCTTTTGGAGATCTCTGGAATAAAACACCAGTTTGCGCTGCCCTTTTTGCAGAGCGACATTATAAGGCGGAGAATACTGTTTGATTTCATCAGACTCCAGCACGGCGGCTTCTAACGCTGAGCCTGTCAGCGTCACATCCAGGTCGGCGGCCTGACTGAGCATTTCCAATGTATGTTCCGCCTGGGCTCCTTTCTGCCGGAAATAACTGTTGACGCGTTGCTTTAACGAAGTGGCCTTGCCGATGTAAAGCAAATCCCTGTTGGAGCGCAGCATTCGATAAATGCCGGGTTTTTCCGGCAAGCTGAGACGAATTTCCGGCTTCATCGGATAGACGCGGCCGGTTCGACTTTGCGCAGTGGTGCGACGCAGCCAGTCAGTGAGTTGATCTAAATTCTGGATGTCCTGATCCGCTTTGAGCCGCAGAATCAAATTCTGCCAGATCACGGCTGTGGCAACGGCGTGGTCGGCACTTCGCCGCGATGGAGGTACGGTGTGTCCGAAGTAACCGGCCACCGCCCGCAGTCCTCTGCGCGGCAGGCCGGGCAGCAGGCGTTTCGCAATTTCGTGAGTACAGATTATTCGGAGCGGAAATACATCCTGGCGGTTGTTTTTCGCATGCAGGTCTCTGAGAAAAGGCTCCTCGAAACGGGCATAATGGATGATAGACGGACATGTATCCATGTGATCGGCTGCGGCAATTTCGTTTGCGGTTTTGATAACCTTTTGCCAGATGTCGGCTGGAGAGAGCGCTTTTTCCAAAGCCTCTATAGATATTCCGGTTACGCGTTGAACGGCTGGCGGGATTTCGACATCCTGCGGCAAACCGGCAAGATAAGACGTTACGGGCAGGGCTCTGGGGCTGACTGTGGCGGCGGCGCGCGTTTTTAACCAACCGATTTCAAGGAGGTGTCCTTTTTGAGGGTTGGCGCCGGTTGCCTGGCAATCAAGCGCCAAAACTTGTAGATTGGTAAGGTTAGCTGGCATAAATTAAAATTTTCTTTAAAGATTGGAATATAAAATCAAATTAACCGATCAAGTTACTTCACTTCAAATAGGTTTCAGGTGTCAGTGTTCAGGTTTCAAGGTTCAGAGGTTCTGGGTTCAAGGGTTCTGGCTTCGATGCGACTGGGCTCGTCGCAGGCTGACTGCTGGCTGTTTTCCTCTGTCCTTCGACATCACATCTGATCTGTTTCTGCTGTTATCTAACCTCTGAGCCTTTGAACGTTGAACCTTTGAACCAGACGACTGACACCTGACACCTGAACACTGACACCCTAGTTGTAATCCAGCGACCAGCAGCCAGATCTGAGTTTAGCGAATTTTGATAATAATTCAATGGTTGAAACCGGGAACTTTTATTTTATTTTTTGTTTTAATGATGTCAATATGTTATTGAAATGTATTTATTCGTAATAGATATTAGTACGTTATTCCCAAGCCGGACTAGCCGGTTGGAGCGAAGCGTAAATCCCGATTTATCGGGGAACCCAAAATGATTAATCACGAAAACACGAAATTTGGAAAGCACGAATTTTTTTTTCTTTCGTGCTTTCGTGATAAAAAAATTTTTTCATAAAATGCAAAGAATTCACAACTAAGACTCTAAAATTGTTGTTTTTCGTGGCAAAAAATTATTTAATATCTTTATAGATGATTAGATATCAATGCTTCACCGGAAACTAAGCGAGTTTTAATTTTTTTTTGTTTAGATTATTTGAATTTTGGTGCTTAGAAATTTGTTTCGTATTTCTTATTTCGAGTTTCGTATTTCCGGTTTATCCGGGTTAGGTGCTTGTATAAATTTCAGACCATACTGCAGTTGATGGAGGCCGGATGCAACCCGCGTTTTACAATGCTTTAAAAAATTTAAAAGAAGGCATTCCTCGCTTGGCGGAATTGCTGAAATTCGGTGACCGCTCCGATATCGCCTCCTGGGTTAACATCGTTGAAGCTAAATTGATTCCCCGCTTTTCATCTGATTTCCCCATTGTCGTGGCTATTTGCGGCGGAGGTTCTTCCGGCAAATCGACTTTGTTCAATTCGCTGTCCGGAGAGCGGCTGGCGCCGACCGGCGGCCGTGCCGGCATGAACCGCCGGGTGCTGTTTTCGGTTCCTGAAACCCTGGTGGCGCAAAACCGGGTGGTTGCCGATCTGGCCGAACCGTTTAAATCGGATTTGCAACCGCTAAAGGATAGCGATGATCTTACGATTCCCGGAAATCCGCTATATGTCATCAACCGATCGGGGCCGGAAGACCTTGTGCTACTGGACACGCCCGACTTTGACACCGGAGCCAGAGGCGAATATATCAACCGGGATGTGACCCGCATGGCCCTGGAAGCATCGGATATATTCATTTATATTTTTACCAACTCTAACTATAACAATCGGGACAACACCGACTTTATGTCCCGGATGCTCACCGGCATCGGCAAACGCAAGTGTTTTCTGATCTATCGTGTTTATCCCAGCTTTAGCGACCAGGAGGTGCAGGAGCATGCCATGACCGTTGCCGGGGGTATTTACGGCGATGATGCCGAAAAAAATCTTCTGGGAATCTATCGCGCCGATGAAGACAACCGCGTAGCGGCGGCCGAACAGGACGTAAAGCTGCGGCCCGTGCCCGCTAATGGGCCCGAGTTTATTTCGGCGCTGGCATCCATTGATGCGCCTGAATTGCGACTCGAACTGCACAGGTCAATATTAACCGATGCACTCAAAGAGGCCGAAGACCTACTTGGCGATGCCGGACGCTCCCTTGATGAGCTGTGCCTGTACCTTGATGCGTTTCAAACCGTCCAGAGTCAATATGTGCATGAAGCGCTGAAGCATTTCCCGATGGATCGTGTAATGAAACGGTTTGCCAAAATTTGGGCGCGAACCGATCCGGCTCATATTAAGTTTATGCGCAAAACCGGGAGTGTGATCGAGTTTCCGCTGAAGGTACTGTTTGGAGCAGCGGGCTGGGCCAAAGATCACGTCATATCGAGCAAAGCCGGACCAGCAGATTCCGGAAATTTTCACAAAAAAATGGAGGAAGATCTGGTAACCGCGGTGACGAGTCTGCACGCGCAGGCCATCGGCCCTCAGATTACGGTTTCCGGATCATTAAACGATCCGGTTGTAAAACGCATGTCGGATCTGGTTGATCGCATTCGCGTCCAACAGAGCAATGCCGGGGTTCAAAATCCCCGGGCGGAATCTGCCGATCAGGATCATGTTCTGCGTTTTTTTGTCGACACCCATCCGGCAGTTATCTCCGAACAGGAACGATTACGGGATCAAGATTTTAGATCCATTTTACAATCCATCCTTTCCCAAAAAGAAGAACTGGTCGAGATCCCGCAGGATATGGTAGCGGATCTAAAAGATCTGGCCCATCATTTTCGCAGTAAAATGGGGGTATGGGCCAAAATCAGCCAGACCTTCTGGGCTTCATTGAACGTCCTGCCGGCAACTGCAGCCGTTACCTATGTGCTTTCCACAGGCGATCCGGTCGGCGCTGCCGGGATTAAAGTCAAATTAACCGGGCTTTTCGGTGCCAAAGATCTTTATGCCCTGGTTGCCATACCGGTGACCACTCAATTAAAAAAAGCGGATCAACAACAGCTCGAAACCATGCTGGGGCCGATTGCCGAGGCCTGGTTTAATCACAAATTAAAAAAAGTGCAGCAGCTTTTTGAGCAAACCATCACCGCCGGCACGATCCGAATGGCGAACGATACCATTGAGCGGGCAACTGCCCAGGTCGCCGAAATTAAAAACAGCATGGATATCTGTGCAAAGGAAATAAAGTAGAAAATGAATTTAGATCGCAATACCGCCGTTCTAAAAGCCATGGGCAGAATCGAGGGGTTTAAAAATGATTTGCATCGGCTGAATTCCGAACTCAGCCATGCGTCCTTATGGCTTCCGGGTCGTGGTCTTGAAAAACAGTGCACTGAAGCCGTTCGTATGATTGAAGACATTGCCGAGCGGTTTGAACGCAAGCTGGTGGTCACTCTTGTAGGTCCCAGCGGTTCGGGAAAATCCACCCTGTTGAATGCTCTGGCCGGTGTTGATGATCTTTCGAAGATCGGTCATCAGCGACCGACCACGGACCATTTAGTTGTTTTTAGCGGAGGACCAGTAGATCAAAACGATACCGGCCAGTTGGCAGAAGTCTTTGATAGTGAAATCGTTGAAATCCGCGCAAACCCTGCCGCCGATCGCCTTGAGCATGTGCTGTTAATCGACACTCCGGATACGGATAGCAGGGCTTTTAAAAAACATATTCCCATTGTCGAGCGTGCGATCACAAAATCCGACATGCTCATCTGTGTGTTTGATGCCGAAAACCCCAAACGAAGGGATCATGTGGATTTTCTGGCACCTTACATACAAAAGTTCGGCGGGGAATCGTTGGTTTGTGTTTTAAATAAATGTGACCGGCTCGATGAGCCGGAGCTCAAAAATCAAATTGTGCCCGATTTTCTGGAGCACATTCGCATGGGCTGGCAAATGCCGGCCGATCGTGTATTTTGTATATCCGCAAGGCGTAACTTGAAAGATCCGGACTGGGATGAAACCGTCGGTCCCAAACATGATTTTGATGAGTTTGAAGATTTGAAGCAACTGGTGGACGTTACGATCAATCGTGCCGGGTTTATTGTCGATCGTCGACTCGAAAACGCTAAACACCTGCGGGATTTTGTATTTGAGGAGGCCGGCCACGAAGTTTTAAAGAACAAAGCCGTTTTGGCCGATGCGGCCGACCGGATCACAGCGGCTGAAAAAAAAGCGCTGGGCAACGCGGTTGTCGGCATGCAGGAAAACGCAACCCGACAGTTTTTTGGACTTAATGTTGTGGTTTACCAGAAGCTCGCTCAGCGGTGGTTGGGTCCCATGGGTTGGATGATTGCCATCTGGGCACGGATGTTGATTTTTGGTAGCGGAATCATGGCCGTTTTTCGATTCGGCCGCCCCCTGCGCCAGGTGATCGGCACGTTTTCGGCTTTAAGGCATTCGAAGGATGCCAAATCAGTCTTCGAAGATCCTGAAAAAGATCAACGCATGGCGGCGGCTTTTAGAAATTATCGGCTCGTTGTGCTGGCGCACTGGCCCGAAATCGCCAAATCCATGGTTCAAGGCGGCTTTGACAGCTCGATTCGCAAAGTGGAAGATGCGCTGTCCGGTACGGATGGTTTCAAAGACAGGCTCGCGTCCATCTGGACGGATGCATTAGACGCAGAAATCGAACGCTTGACCGGCAAGCTCAGCGGTTTGTTGCTTCAAATCCTTTTTAATATACCGGCCATCGCTATTCTGGGCTATTGTGGCTGGTTAACCCTGCAAACCTTTTTTAGCGGCAGCTATCTCTCCGGCGATTTTTTTATGCACGCTTTCTGGGCCATCGGCATTATCCTATTTTTAAGCTTCTTCATTTTGCAGGTCTGCATCCGGGCCGCAGCCGGTGTCGGGCGGATCACCGGCAAAGCGTTTGAAAAACTGAAAAGCCAGCTTGAGCAGTTGAATGAATTTAATCATAACCCGTTAAAATCCCAGCTTGAAACCGTACTGGGTCTGGCGATTCTGGCCGAAGCGAATCGTCAATAGGCTTCGCCTCAAATAGGTTTCAGGTTTCAGGTGTCAGGTTACAGAGGTCAGATATCAGAGGACAGAAGACAGATGGCAAAAACTGGAGGATGAAACACATTATCAGTCATCTGTCGTCTGTTTTCTGTTATCTGTTGACTGATCTCTGACACCTGATAGGCGACCCTTTAAATAAAAATCTATTCTGAACAATCCTAGGCTTGAGTGATGGCGCAGTGCACCTTATGTGAACAGTATTCAGCGGTCATCTCCAAATCGCTGAGAGTCTGTCTGGCGTGTATTCGTCAGCGGCCGCAGGAGGCGCTGGAATTTGCCGCCTGCGCCCACCGTGAAAGCCGGGCGGAATTTGGACTGCCGCCTAACCCGCCGGACAGTTCCGAGGGCCTGTCATGCAATATCTGTGTGAACCGCTGTCGCATGGCTGAAAATGAGATCGGCTACTGCGGGCTGCGCCGCAACCACAACGGTCGCCTGGTGGGGGTGTCTTCAACCACCGGAAAGCTCTCATGGTATCATGATCCGCTGCCGACCAATTGTGTTGCCGACTGGGTCTGCCCCGGCGGAACCGGTGCCGGTTATCCTCAATTCGCCAATCGTTGCGGGGCTGAAGCCGGTTTTAAGAATCTGGCGGTTTTTTTTCAAGGCTGCTCGTTCAACTGCCTGTTTTGCCAGAACTGGCATTTCCGAAACGAAACATTTACATCCCCTTTTCGCTCGGTGGAAGAACTGGTGGCGGATGCGGATGAGCAGACAGCCTGCATTTGTTATTTCGGTGGAGATCCATCGCCCCAGATGCCGTTTTCCCTTAAAGCTTCAAAACAGGCTCGGGAAAAAGCAACCGACCGGATTCTGCGAATCTGCTGGGAGACCAATGGTTCAGTCAATCCGGACCTGCTCGATCAGATGCTGGAAATCGCCATCGATTCCGGCGGCTGCGTGAAGTTCGATCTTAAAGCCTGGGATCCAGCGCTGCATATTGCTCTCACCGGGGTTACCAATCAACGCACCCTGAACAACTTTACCCGTGCAGCCGAAAAAATCGGTCGTCGACCGGTCCCGCCGCTGCTGATTGCCAATACCCTGCTGGTGCCGGGCTATATCGACCGGCAGGAAGTTGCCGCTATTGCCGGATTCATTGCCAATCTCAACCCGGATATTCCTTACAGCCTGCTGGCTTTTCATCCCCAATTTTTCATGTCTGATATGCCTGTGACATCAAAATCGCTGGCGAACCGATGTCTCCAGGCCGCCCGGGATTCTGGGCTGAATAATGTGCGACTCGGAAATGTGCAACTTATCGCATGAACTGGGTGTCAGGTGTCAGGTTACAGAGGTCAGATGTCAGATGTCAGAGGACAGAAGACAGATGGTAAAAACTGGAGGATGAAACGCATTGTCAGTCATCTGTCATCTGTTTTCTGTTATCTGTTGACTGATCTCTGACACCTGACACCTGAAACCTGAAGCCTGACGTACCGCAGCCAAAATCGGCTAATTGAAAAAATACCGAGGGGAATATTGGATAAAGTCCTTTTAAACAAACCCAACATCTTGATTACCGGCCTGCCGGGTTCGGGTAAGACCACGCTTTTTAGGCGACTTGTTGAGAAACTGCGGCATTTGAATCCAGTCGGATTTTATACCGCCGAAATCCGAAAGCACGGGAAGCGCCAGGGGTTTAGCCTCAGCAGCCTGGATGGGCGAACCGGTATTCTTGCCCATGTGGATTTTCGCACGGGCTATCAGGTGGGAAAATACGGAGTTGATGTTGCCGGATTTGAAGCCTTTATTGAGCTCCTGCCGGTTCTGGCACCTGAAACCGGTCTGGTTATGATCGATGAAATCGGTAAAATGGAGTGTTTATCCGATGATTTTACAAAAATCATCAGCGACATTTTAAATTCTGAAAAGCCGCTGATCGCCACCATCGCCCCAAAAGGCGGCGGTCTGATAGCGGGACTAAAGAAACGATCTCATGTGCAGCTCTTTAAACTCACCCGCGAAAACCAGGACGATTTACTCGAAAAAATCTGTTCTGTTTTATCTGTATTGGGGTCATGTTGATTTTAGATTTTGGAATTTGGATTGCGGATTGAAAATATTGGAGCTCAATTGTATTGCGGGTCAGTCTGTTCTTAAATCCAAAATCCGAATTCTAAAATCCAAATTGTGAATAGCTCCAGTACTCCAACACTCCATGTGATTTATTTAAGGTCAAATATTTTTTCGAACCATTTTAACGATTCGCTATCGGTGATACTCAGCCTTTTGGCCACGGCCGGTGAAAATACGGCAAACGTTCCGGTGGCCCTGGCGCAGCAAACATCATCTTTATTATAAATCCGTCCTTCCATCAAAGCCTCGTGTTTGCCTTTTTTATCCAAAACCGTGCCTTCAGCTTTCAATGGATTGCCAACATAAACCGGTTTGAGGAAATCAACGCTGATGGATTTTGTCATGGGTATCCGTTTTAGCAAATAGATCGTGGCCCAGCTCATGATCTCGTCCATAATCGTCGTGAGGACTCCGCCATGAACCAGGTTATTCCAACCGCAGAGATGGTGGGGCACGACCAGTTTGGAATATACCGCCGCTTCATCTGTGTAAAATGTCATCCGCAGGCCGGATGTATTCACCGGACTGCAGCCGAAACAATTGTGGTCACCCCTATTTGGCAGCTGGGTGTAATCTTCGTTCTTTAGCACCATAAATTGTGTCTCAGCGGTAAATCTCTTCAAATAATTTGTCGGCGATATCTATGTCGAGTTTCTTAAGGATTTTATATTGATCCAGAGCAGAGGCTTTATCTCCCTGATTTAAATAGGCCTGCCCGATTGCATAATGGGCGGGTGCGAAATCCGGATTAATTCGAATGGCCTGTTTGTATACCTCCATTTGGTCCCTGGTTTGATCGAGTTCACCGAAAATGACACCCAGATTAAAGTAGGCATATTCAAAATCAGGATCGATATCGATAGTCTTCTTGTAGGCTTCTATGGCTTCCGAGTATTGGCCGAGTTTGGTGTAGCTAACCCCGAGGTTATAATGGGCCTTGGCCGCCTCCGGATTGATGCGAACCACATTTTGAAATGCCTCTTTTCCATCCATCAATCGTCCGATCTTGGAGTAGATGACTCCCAAATTAAAATACGCCGCTTCAAAACCGGGATTAATACTGACGACCTTATTATATGATTCAATCGCTTCATCGAAGCGATCCAGTTTGTGGTAGTAATTTCCCAAATGGAAATGCGATATCTCATTTGTCGGGTCTGTTCGGATGGCCTGTTTATAGGCCGCTATGGCGTCGTTGTGGCTATTTTTGCCGGCATAGCAATATCCGAGGCCGTACCATGCCGTTGTGCTGTTCGGATCTTTCTCGGTTGCCTTTTTAAAATACTGCAGGGCTTTTCGGTCTTGCCCGTTTACTGAAAAACTAAACCCTTTGCGGCACAATTCTCCTGCCAGTCTTGGTTTTTGATTGCTCTGACTATAGGTCCATTCTGAGAGGGTTTGGCCGGGTGTGTTTGTTTTCAGGTCCAGGATAGATTTGCCCGATATGGCAAAATTGAGGTTTTGGCCCTGCAAAAATTGAAAGGTGGCCACCCCCACGACCTTGCCCTCCATGTTAACCACAGGACTGCCGCTTGAACCGGGTGATATCGGGGCCGACATCTGGAAAAAAATCCCTACACCGGGTATTTCTCGCACGGAAGAAACAATCCCGTCGCTGACAGAATGCTCGAGCCCCATCGGGCTGCCGATAACCATGACGTGCTGAGCCACGGGGGGCATTTCATCACTTACTTTGATCCAATGAACCTTTTCCGGAGGAATATCCACCCTTACTTTTATCAGATCTGTTGTTTGATTTTCAGCCACAACGGATTTAATCGGGTAGATGCTGCCATCTGCGGTTTTGATTTCAGCGCCGAATTTTCCAACAAGCACATGATAATTCGTAATTAAATAACCGTTTTTGTCTACAAAAAATCCGGTACCGATATTGGCTACATTGTGGTCCACATCGTAAGCAACAACAGTGACCACCGAAGGCTGGACAACTTTTACCAGTTCGGTCAAATCGGTTTCGGCTTTGACCGGCTCGCAAAGGAAAACCACCCAGAGACTAAATAGAATCAGAATTATTTTTGATTTCATTACATTATTATGGAAAGCGGTAAAAATAATTGCAAATGCCGTATTCACACTAAGTCGCCGATTCGGTTGCGGCCTTACATGATAGACCGCGGTACACGGTCACCATCATGTTCAATAAAAAAGGCTTAATATAGAGCTATCCTCCAGAAAATCGATGAAATTACCTGAAAAAATGTTTTGAGGCCTTATAATAAGCAGAAAATTCGCAGGATAAAGCCATACTGCATTATTTTTTGATATTTCGTCAATAGTCTATCACGATCGATAATGATTGTTTCGGATTCGTCTTTTTCAAAGGCGCGCTGAAACTCTTGAATGCACAATATATGGGTTTTTTTCTTGACATTTAGCTATATATTGCGATATAAATATAACAGCACAAAGATGATTGTTGCTGGCCATTGGTAATAATCATTTGAGGGCAGGCAGGGCAAAACCATCGCAACGATTTGCCCGAAATGGTCATAATGAACAGCGACGAGGCCTTGTAGAACCGATTTTTGTTGATTTCAGTTTGTGATAATGTTTCATTATGACCGCAATTAAAACACCCCCGGGCGGTGTGAGGGCTACCCGGGGGTTTTTTTGTGGCATGCGCAGCTAAGCTTTATCTGCTTCAATTTTTACGGCGTTGCTTAACTCTCTCTGGGCCTCAGCACAGTCGCAGTGACCGTCGATGGCTTCAATAAAATGCATGCATCGATTGCTAATCGTTGATTTTTCAGCGTATTTGCATCTTTTCTGATCATTCCAGACCGTGCCTGCACTGCAACGCGACATCAAACCCGCCACGCAGTAATTTGCACAACCCAGCCGTACGTCGCGAGTCTCCTCGCGGAGCAGGCAACTGCGTTTCTCTTGCGGTATGCATTTAGCCATTTTAACACCCTATCCTAACGGACTGCATTCAGTTCTATTGTCTCAAACTATGTAGCTGTCGGTGCTCTTTCCTCAAAGAATCGTGAATTCGCATCGAGCGCCATCTGCCAAGACAAAACGGTTTCAAACTAACCTCAACCCTCCTTTACCATTTCACCCATGCCCGTTTGCTTGATCTAAATCAAAAGACGTAATAAATTCCGAATCTGTTGACACGCTAACATCGCAACGGTTGGATATGCATTTAAAGATGCACCGGATGGTTCGCATTGTTAATTAGAAACCGCACCCAGTACGCATTTTAGAATAAAATAATGGAGGGCTATTCTTTAATTGTTGAAAACGCTCGCTAACACCAACAAAGGCAAATGTGAAGAGCCGAATGTAAGGTTGAAGTTACAAAAGTTGCGGATCGATGAGATTAAACTCAGCCGGTGTTTTATTGATTACAGGTTTTGATAAAGTCGGCAACCAGATAGGCGAGGGTTTTGCCGACCCTTGACTCTTCATAACTGCCTGTGATGGGGGCTCCTTCGGGCAAATGCAGATATGCGGGCTGCAATTGGGATGTAATTTGACAAATGAAAGATCTGGCCTCTTCGACACTGAATCCGCTGGGTGTGGCAAAACTGGAGGGCATGTCTGCGATGCTGTCTAAATCCAGCTCAATTCCAACGGGCTTAGTTGAATTTCTCAAAAAATCAACAGCTTGTTTGATGTACTCGCTGATATCTGTATCTGGCGCAAACCGGTTGTAAGCCACCTGCTCGTTTTGATCGATGGCTTGCAGCACGGCTTCGGGATTGTAACTTTCATGTAATCCAAGGATAAAATAGCGCGCCAGATAACCCTCCTGAGCCGCATAGGAAAAACTGTTG
>JAUVTR010000108.1 GCA_030601425.1 Desulfobacterales bacterium | reverse complement strand
GTTCCTCTGGATTGGGCCAAAGGCACGCTGAGGTTAACGACGGGAAGAATGACCACTGCAGCCGATATCGACAAAGCGGTGGAGATTATCTGTGCAGCTGTAAATAAATTTAGGACTGAGGACTGAGTGGGCAGCTCAAAGCATATCGCTACTACTTCTTACTGGCCGATAAGAGGAAAAGATGCACAAACCGGGGATCAATTTCTTCTGCTGCTATCTGTCCGTATTCACTCTCGAGTTCGTTAAAAAGATCCTCAAATGTATGTCCCAGCCGATCTGTAATTTCATAGTCTTTCAAACCCGTTTCTGCCGACAGCCAGTTTAAAAACGCGGTTTTCATTTCCACAGGAATTTTGCCAGCCGGTTCGGAACCAAAATCCACCAGGCCGGGCAGCAGTTTTTCAAAAAAAGGAAGAAACTGTTTAACCGTCAAGGGCTTTAATTTTGCACCTTTTAATCTGCGATACTGCCTGGCCCAGAGGGTAAGCAGGAGGTTTTTGTATGTCAGAAAGCCGTATTTGGCGGGAGACTCCAGCTTGATGTTCATCAATGAAAGCAAATCATCAACAGCAAAAATCTCATTAAAAATCATTTCGGTTTTTTTGATATCTTCAAGGGTCGCAAATTCACGGTATAAAACGCCGGTTTTATAATTATCATAAAAAAGCGGCTTTTTAACCAAAAGCCCGCCAACAATGCCCATCCATTGTTCCCCCCAGAAGGTCAGCCGCAAATCGGCCTGTGCGAACCAGCATTTTGAAAGCCATTTTTCCGCTCGCCATTTCAGCTCCAGCGCCCGGCCAAAACCGACCCTGAATATATCCTGAAGCGGATAGCGCTTGATCAAAGCGGCAGCCCGGGCAGGATCCACTTTTTTATCTTTTATCATCAGCTCTAAGCCGATGCTGACATACCCGCTGGCCTTTTTAACAATTTCCTGCAGTACTTCGCGTTCACCAATAATTTTATGATCGGCAACGACAATTTGATTACACAGGTTGGCAAACTCGGCCTGAATTTGCTGCAACACATTCGGCGGTTCAACTTTCTGCAGCGCACGCGTGAAATGATTGTCCTCTTTCAACTCCCTCAGGGGAGAAATCGGTACCGGCAGAGATGAAACTTGATGTAATGAGCGGGGAATAAACTTCTTGTCTTTCTTGTCAAGTTCCCCGGGTTTTATCGGCTGATATATGCCGACGGCCTCATCAAAGGGCAAAAAGCCCTTTTCCGCCAGCCGAACGGAGCGCCAGCGATAGCAATCTTCTTCGGTTTCGGCAGGTATAACATGCGCCGCTTCCAGCAGGACACTTTGGAAGGCGTGATGATCGAAAGAAGCCAGGCGCTGAGCGAGCTGGGTCAGAAACGCACGCCGTTGCGCGTCACTTAGCTTTTCGGATTCAGTTTCAGCGGGAATATCGATAAATTTTAAGTAATAGGTATTGTCCAGGGTAAAGTATCCGTCTCCAAATTCAGAGGGGTCCTGGTCATGTTCCCGTATTCTGACTTCAAGGTTTCGAAACAGGTACAGTTCGACAAATTCTAATTGCTCCTCCAGAAACCACCCGATAAAGCGCCCGGGATCGGCTTCCAGCAGCAAGCTCAGCCAGCGTGTGACCGACTTCAGATCGATGCGATCCTTTTGCCAGGTCTCCAAGTCAACAATGTGCTCCCACTGTTTGTTTGTTGCCAGCGAAAGCAACGGCAGGGAATCTTCCAGCCCTATTTCATTGACCAGCAGATAAAAATCCTGTTCCGGAAATGAATGCACCAGCGCCGCCGGCTGGGGATCATCCAGAATTCGATCAAGGGCCTTTTCGGGAGGCAGTTCCAGGATTTTTCTTCTTTTTTCCTGGAGCTGCATCACCCGCTGCAGTGTTTTTGAGTTTTCCTGATCTTTAGCCATAGGTTTCTTTAAAAAAAATTATGTGGGTAACGACTTTTCAGCTTCGAAAGTTATTATAATGGTGTTTTGCTTCCGGAGTATTGGAGCTACTCATATTTTGGATTTTAGATTTCGGATTTTGGATTTAATGACTAACTGAATCTCTTGGCATTAACCTCCAGCGCATTACAATCCGCAATCCAAATTCTAAAATCCAAAATCCTAGATTACTTGAGCTTCACCTGCCGACCGAGAATTCCAGGGCGCAAATTTCAAAAGTAGCAACATGCCGGGAATGGCAATCAGGGTGCAAAGGATAAAAAAACTTTCCCAGCCGATATTTTTGGCCAAAAAACCGGACACCGAAGATGCCAATAGCCTGGAAAGGCCCATGATACCGGTCAACAGGGCATATTGGGTTGCAGTAAATTTTTTATTGGTAATGCTGGCCATAAAGGCCACAAAGGCGGCGGTGCCCATACCGCTGCTCAGGTTCTCAAAGGCAATCACACCCGACAGCATGTTGATGTTATACCCGATCCTGGCCAAAATCGCAAAGCCGGCCGTTGATAATGCCTGCAAAATCCCGAAGATCCACAGCCCACGGTAGATCCCCAGTTTAAGTAGGAGTACACCACCCAGGAATGCACCTATCAAGGTTGCGGCGGTGCCGAAAAATTTAACGACCGTGCCGATTTCTGTCATGGAAAATCCAGTCTTCAGGTAAAACGGCATTGTAATGCCGCTGGCCATGGTGTCGCCGATTTTATACAGCAGAATAAATACCAAAATCCAGATGGCCCCACGGCGGCTGAAATAATCAGCTAGCGGCCCCACCACCGCTTCCCTCATTGTCTGGGGTGCGCCGGCAATTAGCTCCGGTTCAGGGGTTAATAGCGTTGTTAATATACCGGGCAGCATGCAGAACGACATAATAAAATAAACTTGGGAAAAGGACATGTGATCGGCCATGATCAGGCCGCCCCCGGAGGCCAGCAGCATACCCAGCCGGTATCCATAAACATACATCGAGGAACCCAAACCCAGCTCTTCGTCGGACAGGTCTTCACGCCGATAGGCATCGATGACGATATCCTGGGTGGCACTGAAAAAGGCCACCAGAAGCGCAGCGACAATCATCAACCCGGTGTTTTTAACCGGATCCGAATAACCCAAACCCATTATGGCAACCATGAGCGCAATTTGGGTAATGATAAGCCAGCCCCGGCGGCGTCCAAGAAAAGGCAGGATAAACCGATCTAAAAACGGTGCCCATAAAACTTTGCAGGTATAAGGAATCTGGACCAGGGAGATCATTCCAATCCAGGTTAAGTCAACGCCTTTTTTTGTCATCCAGGCTTGCAATACGCCCCAGGTAAGCAAAAGCGGGAGTCCGCCGGAGAATCCCATCAAAAAGGCGACCAGCATGCGGCGGCTGGCTATGATTTTCAGAATGGGTTGTCGGGTCGGCAGGTTCAAGTAGGCCTCTCAGTATCGAACAAACGCTGATTTTAGTCTAAAGGGGCTAGGCCCATAGGATTTGACAAGCATGTCAAGACGGACTGGGTGAGCTCATATAAATAAGAATGATAAGAAGCCACCTTAAAAAATAGTAGATCACCATTTTAGGTTGGCCCATTGAACCCGTTAAAAAAGGAAAAATGTCTGATTTTTTTAACCGGTAAACGGGCCAATCCACACGGAGGCGGACTCAACCCAAATCATGTGAGCATTTTAAGGAGGCTCACAACGAAAATATTGCGCGTTAGATAACGAGAACGAGGACGACGACGAGTACGAAGCTAAGAAACGTTGCCTAACCTCGTATTCGTCCTCGTGTTCCTCCTCGTCCTCGAAATTGACATTTTTAAGATAGCTTCTATTTTTCTTGCAGCTGCTCCGGTGTCACAATCGGCCCGTATTTTTCTTTGAGCACCATGAGTTCGTTGCGTTGCTGTTTTAAAATGTCAAATAATCGGCCGGGAATATTTTCTTCCTTGCCGTAGGCATCTATCTGTAAATCAATTCGTGCGACGATACTATCAATATACAGCGAAAACTGCTTCACATACAAACCTTCCGGATATTTTTTGTCGATGCGCTCTTTAAATAGCTTCTTTAAATCTTCATACCTGGGAATATATCCGATGGACGTTTCAATGGCATCCACCTCATTATGCACGCGTCGTTCCAGCCAGGCCATCCAGGCTTTGACATCTTTTTTCTCGCCGAGCAATTTTGCAGAAGACCCGCCCCGCGCCTCCTGGGACAAAAAGTAATTGAGTCCCGCTAAGATCGGCCGTTTATCCGCGGCGATTTTATCACTGTTGAAGAAAACAAACTGAGCATCCATGTATTCTCCCAAAGATCCGGGTGTAAAGGGCGCATTGGCCCACGGCTGTCGGCGAACACCGCTAGCTCCGACTTCTGTTGCGGTAGCCGCGGATACAATACAGGCGCCGATGACGACACCTTCATCCGGGCTTTTTGCCACCCATACCGGCGGCATGGTGTCGCTATCACGGCCGCTGTAAGTAATGATGCGAGTCGCGACGCCTTGGGGGTCTTCATTTTTATCCGAATAGTTTTCCAGTGCGGTGCTGGCTATGGTACACCGCGAATTGGGATGGGACATCAGAATTTCTTTGCCGTTTTCATCCAGCATGCCCTGTTCCCACGGGCCCTGAAAATTAACACCCTTTAGCGGGGGCGGATCTTCCCCGTTACCGGTCCACTGGGGAGTTTCATTTTCGTCAATTAACACATTGGACCAGATGACCTCAGTGCCCGGATGACGCAAACATTTCATCAAGTACGGATCGCCTTCCCAGTTGACATCTTCCACGATGCCAAATATACCGATTTCCGGATTGATCGATCTCACAGACCCATCTTCAGCAATCCAAAGCTGCGCCAGGTCATCTCCCACAAAATGATCTCCGGCCATGGCAGAAGTCGTTTTCCCACAGCCGCTGGGCGCCGCCCCGACCATCCAGGTAATACGGCCGCCGGGTCCCTCGATGCCGGTAATGAACATGTGCTCGGCGATTTGTTTTCCTTTATTTACATAGACCGACCGATCCACCGAAAAGCGATGATTGCCTTTTTTCATCAACAGAGTGTTGCCGGCATACGTGCAATTAAAACTATAGGTGGTTAAATGACTGCGGTCCATGTAGACTCTGGCGTTCGGCAGGTCTTCGGGCCGGTTTAAGCCTTCACTGTGGATGTTGGCATAGAAATGCCCGAGCTTTTCAACTTCCTGATCAAAGTCAGCATACACATTGCGATAGAGAATATCGGCACTATGCATTACATAGGTCGAGCTGGATATTTCAAGGGCCGGATTTGATGCCGGCGCCCCCACCGGGCCGCGCAGATAAAACCCGACCATCATGATTTTACCTTTCATAATTCCGGACATTTTATCCCGGATATCTTCTAACGCTTCAGCCCGATCTTTTTTGAGAGCCAGAGAATTGACCTCTTCACCTTCATTGTATATGTAAAAGGTGCGATCGATGATACGGCCCTGTTCTTCTTTTAGATCAAAATGAATCGTATGGCCTTCCATCGGAAGTTTGGACTCTTCACCTTTTTTTAAAGCAAGTTCTCTGATAAATTGCCTGTCTTCCTCGGATCCCGTAGCGATAAATACAGAGTCAGGTTCGCAAAGCACAGTCGCATTGGCGATTTTTTTGAGAACATCCGGATTCTGAATGCGGTTGAGTTTGCCCAGGTTCTGCGCATCCATCTTGACTTTGAAAACCTGTTGCGCTGTATCTATATCTTTGATCCCGCCCAATTCTGTTATGATATCAATGCATTTTTTTTGGGGTCCCATTCTGTTTTCTCCCTTTGTCAAATTTTAGCTCAAAAATTCATGCTTCTGTTATATTTCAGGTCGAGTCGTGCGATGCCTTTGAGATATTTGTGTTGTATAGCTGAATCCTATGTATGCTTTGCATAAAAGCTTATCATTAGAAGCCGATGGGGTCAAAAAATTAATCGGTCCGGTGTTCTCTGGACGCATGCGAGGCAACAATAATTTCCTGTAGCGGACGCTTGGGCACGTGATGCACAGCCTCTGCATCTCTCCAATAGCGAATATTTCCATCCGGTCCAACCGTTTCGATCACCACTTCTTCTTTGGGTTTGCCGATGGCCAGTATCAGCAAAATTTTAAGATGCGATTCGATGTTTAAAATCTCCCTCAGGGCCTTGCGGTTAATTGAGCCCAGCATACAACCTGCCAGCCCTTTCTCTCTGGCCCCCAGCAACATGGATTGGCCGGCAATACCATGGTCGCAGCCAAAATCCTCGCTGATGGTGCTATCACCCAGGATCACAATGTATCCGGAAGGTCTTTCGCCTTGTTCCGGTCCCGGCCAGTCTTTTAGGTATCCGGCCCAGGCCAGGCAGGAAAAAATTTCAGCATTCATCTGGGACTGGCATGCCAGGATGTATTTTAACGGCTGAAGATTGGCACCGGAAGCCGATAGCCGCGCCAGATCGACAAGTTCTTCTAACGTTTTGAGCTCAACATGATGGTCTTCATAAAAACGCCGGCAGCTTCTGTTTGATTTGACTAATTCGGCAATCATTTTAGTCCTCCTTGTATAAAAATTTTTCCTCCAGCGGCATGTGCCGTCGGATCCAGATTAACACCTTATCAAACTCCTGCTTGAGTTCATTCAGAGCTTTGCCTCTGTGGCTCACCTGGCTTTTTTCTTCCAGGGTCATTTGCCCAAAGGTTTTGTTCAGCGGCGGGTAGAAAAAAATCGGATCGTACCCAAAACCGTTTTGCCCGGCAGGTTGTTCAGCGATCAGGCCTTCACAGCGCGCCTGGTAAGTGAGTGCCGGGCCGGATGGAACCGCAATGGAAAGCACGCATTCAAAAGCAGCTTTGCGGTTGGTTTTACCCTTAACCGCTTTAAGCAATTTGGCAATCCGCTGTTCATCGGTGGCATTTTCACCGGCATAACGCGCTGACAAAACGCCGGGGGCCCCGTCCAGCGCTTCCACCATCAGGCCTGAATCGTCGGCCAAAGCCGGGATACCCAATATTTTGGCCGTAAAGCTGGCTTTTTTATAGGCATTTTCGTCAAAGGTTTTGCCGTCTTCTGCCACTTCCGGAATCGGTCCAAAATCATCCAGGTTTTTGATCTCAATCGGAAAGCCGGTCAGCAGTTCTTGAATTTCGGTAATTTTTCCCTGATTTCCTGTAGCAATAACTAAAGGAATTTCCTTTGCCATAACATCCTCGCTGGCTGTCGAGTCTTGCCAGGCCTCTTTTAGAGACCATTTGGATTTATATTGCGGCGGTTGATAGATTACCAGATTTTAATGTCAGGTGGGCAACAAGTTTTTAAAGTAAATCATGGTTGTATTTTTGTAAAGATTTTATACCGCTTTCCATAATAATGTTCCGAGTCACCGACCACCCGCAAAGCGGGGGGCTTGGATTTTTCCGCCATCGGCGGGAAAATACAAAGGCACGGCAGTGCCTTAATCGGTGCGGGTGGTGCCGGGTGCAATGCACCCGGTTTAAAAACACCCAAATACGGAAGTGCGGCATATGTGGTTGTAGAAAAAAATGTTTGAATACTGCAACGTTTTTTTAACAACCACTATTAATCATCACCGATCTGATTATTTTTGCACTTTAGATCTAAAACTCTTTACACTCGAAATATGGCTGGTATATTATTATAATTGCCTCTAATGAAAACCGTCGCCATTTTATACCGCTTTCCATAATAATGTTCCGAATGACGGAATTGCGGCATAAGTGGTTGTAGAAAAAAAACGTTTGAATACCGGAACGTTTTTTTGACAACCACTATAAAATTCAATTCTTAAACCCATGGCTATCCGCAAACGATTATATTTTTTGCTGGTTTTAATCTTTATGGTCATCATGGCCGGGAGCACGGGTTATTATATTATTTTCGATGGCGAGCCCAAATTTTTGGATTGTATTTACATGACGGTGGTTTCCCTGACCACGGTAGGCTACGGCGAGGTCATACAGGTTACGGGAAACGAAACAGCCCAGATTTTTACGATGGTGTTGATTACCTTCGGCATGGGCGTAATCCTTTACGGCATCAGTTCCCTGACGGCCCTGCTTTTAGAAGGGGAACTATCAGGAATTTTTAGGAAAAAGAAAATGGCGAAGCAAATAGACAAATTAACAGATCATTATATCATCTGCGGCGGTGGTGAGACCGGTGGGAGTGTGATTGTCGAACTGTGCAAAAACAAGGAAACCGTTGTTTTGATCGAAGAAGACGAGGAAAGAATCGAGCGCTGCAAAGCAGTATGCGACCTGTTCTATATCAAGGGGGATGCCACCGATGATGAAAACCTGATTGCCGCCGGAATTGACCGCGCTGCGGGAATTGTCATCTCGCTGCCATCTGACAAGGATACGCTTTATGTCACGATGACCGCCCGTATGTTGAATCAAAAAGTCCGCATTATCAGCCGTATGACAAATCAGCACCTGGAACCGAAATTATTTAAAGCCGGAGCGAATGCGGTGGTGTGTCCCAATGCGATTGGTGCCCTTCGCATGGCATCAGAAATGATCCGACCCACGGCGGTAGATTTTTTAGATCGCATGCTCCGTTCCACCCGCGGAGACTTAAGAATCCACGAATTAACGGTTTCTGAAAATTCAACGTTCAGCGAAAAAGAAATCCGTCAATGCGGTTTAAGAGAGCGATACGGCCTGCTGGTTTTGGGAGCCAAAACTAAAGCCAAGGATATTGAATTTAACCCCGCGCCCACCCAGAAACTCACGGCCGGAACAACTCTGATCGTTATGGGGGCCGTGGGGCAAATCGCCAAGGCCAAAGATGCATTTTAAATATCATAATTTCAGTGCGCTATCACTCCAGCCGCCCGCATGCTATGAGTACTAAAGACCTCATCCTGGCCATTGATAACGGCACCCAAAGTCTTAAGGCTTTGATATTTGATCCGGCAGGACAGCTGCAGGCCAAAGAAGCCGTGACGTTCGATCCTCATTTTTCGGAACAACCGGCCTGGGCTGAGCAACATCCGGAAGTATTCTGGAAATCACTGATTCAAGCCTGCCAGGCAATCTGGAATCGCCACAACGTCGATAAAGACCGTATCGCCGGTGTCGCTTTAACCACCCAGCGCGGAAGTGTGGTGAACGTCGATAAAAACGGCAACCCGCTTCGCCCTGCCATGATGTGGCTGGATCAACGCAAAACTTACGGGCTGCCGCCTGTCAGCGGCCTCTGGGGATTGATCTTTAAAGTTGCCCGTCTAACAAAAACCATTGCCTATCTGCAGCAGGAAGCCGAGGCCAACTGGATCAGCACCTATCAGCCCGAAATCTGGCAAAACACGCATAAATATTTACTGCTCTCGGGCTACCTGACTCACCGGCTGACCGGTAATTTTGTCGATTCCATTGGCTGTCAGGTGGGTTACATTCCGTTTGATTACAAGCGATTGTGCTGGGCGGCCGGCTGGAACTGGAAGTGGCGGCTATTACCGGGTATAGATCCGTCAATATTACCCGAACTGGTTCCACCCGGCCAGCCCCTGGGTGAGATCACCGCCGCTGCGGCTGAAGAGACCGGCATCCCAAAAGGTCTGCCACTGGTGGCGGCGGCGGCGGATAAGGCCTGTGAGGTCATCGGTTCCGGCAGCCTTGAATCATCTATCGGCTGTTTAAGCTACGGCACCACGGCTACGATCAACGTCACCCATAAAAAATATATTGAGCCCATCGCGCTTTTGCCGGCCTATCCAGCTGCCGTGCCGGACCATTATACGGTCGAAGTTCAAGTATACAGGGGCTATTGGATGGTCAACTGGTTTAAAAATGAATTCGGCCACCCTGAACAGCAGGAAGCCGCGAGGCAGGGTGTCGAACCCGAAGCATTGTTTGACAAGTTAGTCGAGTCTATTCCACCCGGTGCGATGGGCCTGGTGCTGCAGCCCTACTGGAGTCCGGGCTTGAAAATGCCGGGCCCCGAGGCCAAAGGTGCCGTCATTGGCTTCGGCGACATCCATACCCGCGCCCATCTGTATCGTTCGATTTTAGAAGGGCTGGCCTATGCGCTGCGGGAGGGCAAAGAACGCATTGAACAGCGCAGCGGCACCCAGATTACGAGTCTGCGCGTTTCCGGCGGCGGAAGCCAAAGCCGCATTGCCCTGCAGTTAACAGCTGATATTTTCGGGCTGCCTACCGCCAAACCTCATATTTATGAAACCTCCGGACTGGGTGCCGCCATCGATGCCGCTGTCGGGTTAGGACTGCATCCGGACTTTAAAACCGCGGTCAAGGCCATGACCCATGTCGGAGAGGTCTTTGAACCCAATCAAGAAAACCAGGCCCTGTATGATGCGCTTTACCATGATGTTTACAAAAAAATGTATAAACGCCTAAAACCATTGTATGAACGTATCCGAGAAATCACAGGGTACCCGAAATGAAAGAAATTGTTGGCGCTCGTAAAATGAAGCCCTTATTTTTGATAGGCCGGTTTGCGTTTGAGGTTATCAGTTCCCACATATTCATTTGATATATAAAAATTGTAATTTCAATAGGTTAAATACAAAGATAACGACTTAAAATCCATGCTAAAAGAGCTGTCCATTCGAAATTTTGCCATTATCGACGATCTGCAGATCCATTTTTCCGAAGGGCTGACCATTCTCAGCGGTGAAACCGGCGCCGGTAAATCCATCATCCTCAATGCGGTGAACCTGTTGCTGGGCAGTCGCGCATCAGCAGATCTGGTGCGCACCGGAGCACAAAACGCCGAACTGGAGGC
>JAUVTR010000013.1 GCA_030601425.1 Desulfobacterales bacterium | reverse complement strand
TTTTATTCCAACCGCATTGAATTGTCTTCCGAATTGGAAACCGGTGTGAAAAATTTGTTTGCCATTGGTGATGGTGCCGGCATTACACGGGGATTGATCCAGGCTTCAGCCAGCGGCATCCTTGCAGCCCGCACCATTGCCAAACGGCTCAATAGCGGTAGCGGTTAAATTGCATCGCTGAGTTGGTGGAAACCACTCTCCTTCTGGCCATGTATGTTTGGTGGTGGTCACCGAAAGAGGATCGATTTTAAGTTTCGTACTCGTACTCAGCGCAGCGGTCCTCGTCCTCGGACTTGCTCGCTGGTCGATTACGAGTTACGAGCACGACGACGAGGACGACGCTCAAGCTTAGAAAATTTGAACAAACAACTTCAATCTGGATAATCAAAAAGGAGACTCTATGAGCAATGAAGTCGTTTATACATCCAAAATAAAAATTGAACGGATAAAAGGCCCTTTGCGTCGTGCCTATTTGCCCCAGGAGAATGAACCCGTGCTGTTTGGCGTACATTCCGAGATCGCAGAGCATTACGGCGTCGACCCGCAGGTCCACGAACCGCATGCCACCACTCTGGATTATGTTGTCGCCGCTGCCGCAGGCTGACTGACCGGCACCTTAGGCGGCGCGCTGGAAGCGCGCGAAATTCCTGCCGGCGAGGGGCGGCTGATTTCAGAGGCAAAGGGAGAAATTGAAAAAGACGGTAAGGTGCTGGTAATCCGCCGTATTCATGTAGTCTATCAGCTAAAATCAAAACCGGAGCATCGGGAAACCGCTCAGAAAGTGCATGGATTCCACGCGGATTTTTGTCCGGTTGCCCGCTCAATCAAAGACAGTATTGATATTACGACTGAACTAAAGATGGAAGATGTTTAAAACTGGTTACTGGCTGCTGGCTCCTGGCTAATAAGCAATGGTTTCTGGTGTCAGTGTTCAGGTGTCAGTTTTTGGCCCGGAGGGCCTACCACGCCTTTAAACGTACCGACTGGAAACGATCCCAGAAAGATTTCAGGTTTAGGTAGGACATGTATTACCCTGACACCTGACACTCGAAACCTGACAACTATTTGAGGCCAGGAGCCAGTAGCTACAGGGCGGCTGAGCATTTTTAGCATAGAAAGACAAAAGGACACTGCAAATGGTTGAAATACATCTGTACGGTAAGCTTCGCCGATATGTGAAAGAATCCGAAGCGCTACAGGGTAATGTGATGAAGGTCGCGCCTCAGCCTGAAGAAACGCTGGAGCAACTTTTGGCCCGTGTTGGAATTCCGCTTGATGAAATCTATAATATTTTCTTCAATTCCAAATTGCTGGCAACTCACAGCCCCATGGCTCACTGGATGAGATATCAGCAGGTTCACGCAAACCCGCTTGAATGGAAACTGGACATTGCGGTTAAGGCGGGAGACCGAATCGGCCTTTTTGGAAGAGATATGGCGGCCCTGGTTATTTAATGAAGAAAATCGCATGATCCACCCCTCATTGAACAATCCTAGCAAAGTTATTCTCGCATTCCGGGTTATAAGATGACGGCTATTTACGATAAATTTGCCAAGCAATACCAAGCATCAAAGAGGTTGCCCTTTCGTGAATATATTGAATGGTACTCCTACAATAAGCTGTTGGGCGATATCTCGCAAAAGTCGGTTCTTGATCTGGCATGCGGTGAAGGGTTTTATACCCGACGAATCAAACAAAAGACTGCAGAGACGGTTGTCGGTGTCGACATCTCTGAAAAGATGATTAGGCTGGCTAAACAGCAAGAAGAAAACCACCCGCTGGAAATAGACTATGTTGTCAGCGATGTCATGCAGCTTGGAAAAATCGGCAGCTTTGATCTGATAGTAGCCTCCTATCTGCTGAATTATGCTCAAACAAAAGAGCAGTTGCTTAAGATGTGTCAGACCATATCTGCGAATTTGAAACCCGGTGGTCGCTTTGTCAGCATCAACAACAATCCGGATCAGCCGCCGGAGTCTTTTCCCGTCTGTGAGAAATATGGATTCACCAAAAGAATTTCCGGACCGCTCAAGGAAGGTGAAGCTATCACGTATGAGTTCTTCAGGGGCGGTCAAAAATTTCATTTCGATAACTATTACTTAAGCACAAAAACCCATGAATGGGCCTTTAAACGGGCCGGCCTGAATCTTATCCGGTGGCATAAAATTGAAGTTTCCCCGGATGGGCTTAAAATATTCGGACAGGAATTTTGGCAGGATTTCATTGATTATGAACCGATAGTTGGAATTGAATGTCTCCATTAGATTAACAAGCTGAAGTTCTGAGTTTTAAATTATAGATAGTGACTTAACCCAAATGGATGCCGTTTACAAATAATTCAAATCGCCAAAAGCCTAATTCTCCAGATTATATTCTGGCGTCAAAAACAAACTTTGCCGGGGATCCAATTGAGAGCTTTTTAAAATCAGGATGTGCCGGATTGATCAGATAGTTGAATTCTTCGCGGATGACCGTACTGGGTACCTTTAAAACCACCGATTTTTTTTGCAGGGCCCATTCGGTGCCGATATTTTGAGTCGATTCGGGGGGAGGAAAGCTATCCAAATCCTTCGGAATGTCAGCCGGCTTCAGCGTGATTACCAGTCTGGCATCAAACTCGACCGGGATGCTGAAAAATATTTTCTTAAACAATTCCTGTTTTGGTAGATGGACGATTATTTCCAGGGCCGCCAATGCCAGGGAGTCGGCGGTGTAGATCATCGCAATACCGATATCGTTCCAGCGGCCTCCGGCAATGCGCGCGCCTTCACCGTCGAAAGCGCGCTTTTTGTGTTTGGCCTTTACGACTCGCCAGGCGGTAATTCTCATCCGGGAAAGACCCCATGCTCGATTCGGCTAAGGAGCCTTTCGACTTCCCGGGCGCCAAGCTCCGTTTTGGCATACTCCAAGGGGATGTCCCCCCCCAAACCTCTGGCAGGTTCTTTAAGCCACTTTTCAGTGCTTTTCTCATCTTCAAATACATCCAGGGCCTTATCGTATAGTCTGGCAATCCGAAGCACCTTTTCCGATTCTTCCGCGTTCAAGCGCCCCTGATGTTTGCGGCGGGTTAAAGTGCGCGTAGGGATGTTGACGATCTGGGATAACAGGTGGTCCGAAACGCCGAGCTTTTTACCGAGTTTTTCAAACGATTTTACCGGCAAGCCTTTTTTAACCTTTTGAATCAGATCATTTATGTTTTTTGATTTAATGCCGATCGATTGGACATGCACAATGACACCTCCTATTTTGAAGTATAGCGTTTGACCATATTATAATAGCCAATTGGCCATTTGTAAAGAAAAAAGTTGCAGATCGGTTGAGTCTTCAGTTGCTATCTTCCTTGATTTTGCCGCAGATTCTTGATAAATTTAGATTAAGTGTCCCTTAGAACAACTTTAAGCTATCTCAAAAACAGTAGATTACACTCTATACCGATAATGGACTTGGGTGATGTCCCTGATAGATGGCAGGCCTGGTGGGATACTAACCAGGTCACCTGTATCAAATACAGCAGGATAGAAAAAACATTAGAAAAAAAATATGATCCAGAGCACGTAAATTTGTTGGTTAATGATCTTAAGCACGAAGATTCCGGGCACGACCATCCTTTTGAACAATACGGAATTGTAGTGCAAGGCCGGATCGAAATGTTCATTGGTGATGAGCGTAAAATGAAACCTATTTTATCCCGGCCGGCGTAAGGCACGGCTGGAAAGCTTCTGATAAACCCGTAAAGATTTTGGATATATCTTTTAAACCAGACTGATCCTGTCAAATCATTACAATATCTGTCCTTACTGCTGGTTCAACCCTGCAGTTCAGGAGCTGCTCAAGGAGGCTGCCCAAAAGTTTTGAGATCGTTTCAAATATTTTTTGGGAGCGTGTCTATCTAAATCGCATGATAAGCACTTTGCAGTTGACCCGATGGGCCTGGTTAAGATAACCTTTGCAAAAAAATTAAACCGCCAGTTGAGTCGAGCAAAATCTTACAATGGAATTTGATAGAGGCAAGGTTACATTTATCTTTCTGGGTATCCTCGTGCTGGTCGCTGTGGGATTTGTGTTAAAAACCGCCCAATCGGTCATTCTTCCGCTGATCATTGCCTGGCTGCTGTCCTTCCTTATTGGTCCGGCGATCAATTTCATGACAGCCCGCAAAATACCGACGACGCTGGCGGCCTTTATCATCCTGGTCCTTTTACTCGGTATTTTTTATTTAACCTTTACATTTCTGTATGCCCGGTTTTCGGCGTTTGTCGCTGCCTACCCGAAATACCATATGCGTTTCACCGAACTGGTTGCCGTGGTGACCGGCAAATGGAATCTGCAGTTTGATCCCCTCGCAGGGATCAACTGGGGGCAGAACATCGGGCGTTTTTTGGCATCTTTTTCGCGATCCATTTTTGTGTTTGTCTCCCAGCTGGTTTTGGTCAGTATATTCCTTTTCTTCATGTTGCTGGGCAAACCTTATTTTCGATTCAAAATTCTTAAATCTTTTTCAGCCGAAGATGCCGACCAGATTGCCCGCATTACCTTTTCAATTACCGCACAGATCCGGCGTTATCTGTCTTTACAGTTTCTAATCAGCTTTACCACCGGCGTTCTGGTATGGCTGGCGTTGGAAATTATCGGGGTGGATTTTGCCGTTACCTGGGGGGCGCTGGCATTTTTCCTTAATTTTATTCCAACGGTAGGCTCCATCATGGCCTCCATCCCTCCAATTGTGGTGGCGCTGGTGCAATTCTATCCATCGATATGGCCTGGTGTCATTACCCTTTTATCAGTTGTAACCATCCAAATGGGCATGGGAAATGCGCTTGCACCGAAGGTCATGGGGGACCAGTTAAATTTAAGCCCGGTGGTGGTCCTGCTTTCGCTGTTGTTCTGGGGCTGGTTGTGGGGAATTGTTGGGGCGCTGATTTCTATACCGATTGCGGCGGCCATTAAAATCGTCTGCGAAAACATCGAAACATTACATCCGATTAGCGTAATGATGGGATCCGGCAAGACTTTCCGGCGTGAATTTAAAGAAGGATAAAACAATGAACAAAAGAAGATACGGCTGGAAGGGTTTGAAAATCCCTTTGGGGTATTTAAATGATCCCGATTATTGCGAGTTCGGCTGCCCCATTTGCACCAGTGCCCGCAAAGGCAATCGGCTGGCCAGATTTCTCCAGAAATTCGAAATGCTTTTTTCCTCCAACGGCTGCTGGTGGGGCCGCGCCCGAGAAAAAAAATACGGCGTCAAACCCGATCAATCCTTACCTGACGATAAATAATTTTAAATATAAATTACTGTATTCAAAAAACCGGCAGGTACAGGGTACAGGGTATACGGTGCAAGGTTAAAAACTCATGATTTGAGAAAAAAACTAAATACTTAATGCCTTTTTGCTCTCTGTTCTCTGGATCAACCAAAAAAATCCAAAATCCAAAATCCAAAATCCGCAATCCAAAATCCGCAATCCGCAATCCAAAATCCATTGGGCATTTGGGATTAAGTTCTACCAGCCAGCCTCTTTTTTGAGGGACTTCAAGGTCAATACCATACAGGCCTTTAGCGTAGCATTCACATTTTCTCCGGTAACAGCACTGGCTGCAAACGAAGGTGCCTTGAGCTGGTGATTGTAAGTCTTTTCCATCTCTTCAACCGGCATTAACGGAACCCCATCAGAAGCAAGATCGCGCTTATTGTATTGCAAGACAAGGGGCATCTTCATGATGTTTAAGCCGTAGCCTTGTAAATTTATCGCGAGATCCTTTAATGATAGGATATTTTTTTCATGACGGATTTTAAGGGAATCAGCGACAAACACAAGGCCATCAACGCCTTTTAAGACGAGTTTTCGAGTAGAACTGTATTTTACCTGGCCCGGCACCGTGTACAATTGAACCCGGACGTCGCATCCCTTGATTTTGCCAACTCCCATGGGCACAAAATCAAAAAAAAGTGTCAGATCTCCTTTGGTTTTAATGGAGACCATTTCATCCGTCATTAATTTTCTGCTATTTTGGAAAACATACTGCAGGTTGGATGTCTTGCCTCCTCTACCCGGGCCATAGTAGACAATTTTGCATTCAACCTCCCGTTTTTTTAGATTAATAACTGCCATTATTAAATAATTATAGAAAGTTGTAGAGAAAGTGTCAATCCGAAAGAAGTATTAGCTAATAATTTCAGATCATTATAAAAGTATGTGTGTTCGCAGCTAATTTGGGTCACTCCCCTGCACCGCATCGGATTGGCTGCGTACGTTTTTATTTACCCAGGTACCGGGCTGGACAATCATAAAAGATGGAATCATAGGGTCGGGTTTGCTGCCGCTAGAGCCCATCATATTATTATTGGCATTTTGTTGCCAAATCTTGAATATGAAATGAAACAAGTTAAATTATCTGCGGCAAGCGCTTATGTTTAGAATAAGGTAGCGGGCAGCGGGAATGACCGCTGGATTTCCCTCGAGATTGGATTGGCTCCGAAAAAAATCAAGCCGGGGGCTAAATCTCCCGGCTTGATAGCGTTTCCGGAATTTTAATAAAACAGCTTTCTATTTATACTCAGAGCTATGGGAGGCCGCGACATCGGTTTCGACCGCCTCTTTGTCACCAATCTGCAGCGATTTATCGAGAATATCCAGGGCCTCATCGATTTGTTCTTCGGTGATAATCAGCGGCGGCGCAATCACCAGGGTATCATACCAGGCAGCCATATACACCCCCTGTTTCATTGCATTGCCGGCAATCTGAGCTGTCATTAGAGCCTTACCGCTGAGTTTGTCAGCTTTAGTGTCAAAGGGCTCTTTGGTTTTGCGGTTTTTTACGATTTCAAGCGCCCAAAAGTGTCCAATACCTCTGACGTCTCCGACGCAGATGTGCTTATCGCCTAATTCAAATAGTTTTTGTTCTAAGTATTGGCTTGTCCGCTGCGGCAGGCCGGAGGCAAATAATTTCTTGTATTCGGCAACAGCCGCCGGAATGGCGGATGCGGCCAGCGCGTGGTAGGCGTAAGTATGGCCGTGACAAAAAAGCTCTTGCTCAAAATAATTGGAAACCGCTTCGGATGATACGGTGATGCCGGCCGGCGTATAGGCCGCCGTCGCACCCTTTGCTGTTGTCAATATATCCGGTGTAACATTCCAATGCTCTATCGCAAAAGCCTTTCCGGTCCGGAACCAGCCGGACATAACTTCATCGGCAATCAGCAGGACGTCATTTTCATCGCAAATTCGTCTTAAAATAGGATAGTATTCCGGCGGCGGGACGATTCGTCCGTTGGTGCCTACAACGGGTTCTACGATCATGGCAGCTACATTGCCTTCTTCTTTGATCATATAATCCAGGTAGCGGGCGCATTGAACCTTGCAATCCGGATAGGTCATGTCAAAGGGGCATCGATAGCAGTAATTATCAGGGGCAAAGCAAACCCCATCAACAACGCAACGTGCTTGCTCGGCATACCAGCGCCGCGGATCTCCCGTAAATGCCGCGCCGGCCGATGTAGCACCATGGTAAGAATGATACCGCGAGATAACTTTATAGGCCGGCGCCTTTGACTGGCGCACCATTTTTAGAGCGGCTTCATTTGCCTCGGTCCCGCTGGTGGAAAAAAAGTATTTGCTAAGTTTTTCCGGAACAACTGAACGCAGGGCTTCGACTGCATCGATGGCGGCTTCTGTGGCAAAAGCGGGTGCGACATACGGTAGTTTTTCAGCCTGCTTCGTTATCGCTTCTATGATATTTTTATTCTTGTGACCCAGGTTAGAACACATGAGCTGTGAGGAAAAATCAATATAACGCTTACCTTTATCATCGTAAAAATAGACGCCCTCCGCATCCGTTATGAGCAGCGGAGTTGTCCAGGCACTTTGGCGATTCCAGGTGCCATAGGTGTGATCCGTCAACGCTTTGATTTTTGAGACAGCTTGACTCATTTTGCCTACTCCTTTTTGATATGGGTTTGCCGTCAGCCGCTTTGGTTACATCTCCTTGAGCTTGTTGAGATGGGCGGTATGTTTTTTCCCAACGGTCTTTAGGGCGCGCGCAACCTCAGGCTGGGCTTTGATTTTCACTGCGGCTTCGGTGTAGTAGCGAACCGCTCTCTCTTCCAGGCGGCGTGCCGCATCCACTGCTTCGGAAGCACTCATCGAACCGGCGCCTTCACATTCTTCACAAAATGGCGCACGGATGAAATCTTTGATCGGTTCCAGGATCATTTCGGTCACATTTTCGCGGCGGGTTCGCTGAACGGATTTGACATTTTTATTGATGGCCGTTGCAAATGCTTCAAACATTTGTTTATGATCCGCGCAGGCCGGGTTCTCCGCCACGGTTTTGTAAAAACCCAGATCCTGTAACTCCACCTCTTCCGCAAAATTGAGTATACTCCCAAAATTCTCCAGAGGCATTATTCCTCTCCTTCATATATTCAGGCTTGTTAAATATTTATAAACTAATAAATCGGTGACAGCAACCAACCCATGATCTGAACTCACAGTTTTGAACTGGCATTAAGATTATTATAGAATCGGTTTTAAAATCTTAGATCATGTCCGATGGCACGACGTGAACCGGTTCGAAAACGGAGCGTACACGGTAGTACGCGAGTATTTTGGACCGTTTCACAACACAGCCAGCGGGCATTAGATGAGTTTTTAAAACCAATTTAGAACCAGCGCTGGATGACGACCTTTGTATCCGTAAAAAAGTTAAAAATCTCCTGGCCGTGTGCTTTGGTGTCGCCAAACATCGAACTGCCGGCACCGCCGAATGGGAAAAAGCTCATGGGTGCCGCGATACCGATATTGATACCCACCATGCTCGGTAGGACGCGATATTTGAATTCGCGGGCGGTTGCCCCGTTACTGGTATAAATGCAGGTAGCGTTGGCAAAACCGCGGGTATTGATCAAGTCAATGACTTCATCCAGATCTTTGGCTCGAACCACACTGACCACCGGGCCGAATATCTCTTCTTTGGCGATGGTCATATCAGGTTTGACATTGTCAAATAATGTCGGCCCGACAAAAAATCCATTGGGATATTCATCGACTTTAAAATCGCGCCCGTCCATAATCAGATCCGCGCCTTCTGCAATACCTTTTTCGATGTAGCCTAACACTTTTTCTTTATGGGCAGCTGTTGCCAGAGGTCCCATGGCAGACTGTTCGTCCAGACCGTCGCTGACTTTCATAACCTTGGCCGCAGATGAAAATTTTTCAACGAGTTCGTCGGCAACGTCTCCCACCGGCACCAGCACCGATCCGGACAAGCAGCGCTGCCCCGTACATCCGTAAAACGAAGTGATCAGGGAGGGCATGGACGCTTCCAGATTGGCATCCGGCATGACCGCCACGATGTTTTTGGCTCCGCCCAGCGCCTGAACGCGCTTGCCGGTTTCACCGCAGCGCTGGTAGATATATTTTGCAGTGGGTGTGGATCCCACAAAGGAGATGCCTTCAATGTCCGGGTGATCCAGCAAACCATTCACCACGTCGCGGGAGCCGTGGACCATGTTGACGACGCCTTCGGGAAAATCGACCTCATCAATGATCTCAAAGATTTTGGTTTGGGTCATGGGAACCAGTTCGGATGGCTTGACAATAAAGGTGTTGCCGCAGACAAGGGCATAGGGCAGAAACCACCAGGCCACCATACCCGGGAAATTGTACGGAACGATGGCAGCGAAAACTCCCAATGGCTGGCGATACCCCATACAGTCAATATCCTTGGCGATGTCTTCCAGGGTGTATCCCGTCATCAAGGTGGTAACTCCGGTGGCGTGTTCAATGTTTTCGATCATACGCCGGACTTCGCCGCGGGCCTCGTCGATGCACTTGCCCTGCTCGGTGGTCAGAACCCGAGCGATTTCTTCAAAATTTTCTTCAAAGGCATCTTTAAGCCTGAACAAATAACGGGCACGCGTCAGCGGCGGCGTGGTGCGCCATTCCCAGTAAGCGTCTTTGGCGGCTTTGACCGCCTTGTCAACGTCTTCGCTGGTTCCGTAGGCGACCTGGGCAATTTTTTCTCCCTGGGCCGGGTTCCATACGTCTCCAATCGTTTTCGAGTTGGATTCCACCCATTCACCGTTGATGTAGTTTTTCATTAATGGCAGTGACATACTGTGTCCTCCTTTGCTGATTTCTTATATTTTATAAGGATTTTTTTATTGATTTAAAACGCAAACCATAAGTTTAAACTTTTAGTTTGCCTTAATATCAATTTTAAGCAACTTTAGGCAAATCCTATTTTGTTGTCAAGAGAAGATTTTGGAAATTACGCGAAAAGTACAATTTTATATTAATATTTATACGATAATAGCAGATAAATATATAAAAAACTGCTAATTCAGTAAATATATCGTTGCATTTTTTAATGGAGTTATGTTAGAAATCACCTTTAAGTCCGGATGCCTTTGTAGGCATACATCAAAATAAGGGTGAAGGGAATTGACGGTGCTTTAGAAAAACGACTTGAGTTTTTAGGAGGTCCAATGAAAAAAGGGGCTGCAACAAACAGAAAAAAAACTATCGATCATATCGATTGCCAGATGATCCGCTTGCTGCAAAAAGACGGCCGCATACCCAATACCGAAATTGCCAAGAGGCTGGGGGTATCAGAGGCGACGGTTCGCAGCCGCTTAAATCGCCTGATCGAAGAAGAATACATACAGATTGTTGCTGTTAGCAATCCGATCAAGCTTGGTTTTGAAATTGTCGGTATTCTTAGAATTGATGTGGATATCACCAAAATAAAGAGTGTTACGAATGAACTGATGAAACTCAAAGAGATCTGGTTTATTGTTCATGCCACGGGTGGTTCGGACATTTATACTGAGTTTGTGGCCAAGTCTCTGGACGAACTCAATGATTTAATCTTTAATAGAATTTACACAATAGACGGTGTGGTAAAGACAGAAACATCCTTAATCCTAGAGTATATTAAAAGACGTTATGATTGGGGCACAGCCCTCTCCTAAAACTCGTTTCAAACACTCATCTTTTGGCCCAGGGCTGTGTTGCTCGGCGCCGAAACTTACTCGCGTACGATAAAGTACGCTCCGTCGTTTCGACCCCTCGCGTCGTGCCCTGAACCAAAACCTAAGCGTTTGAAACGAGTTTAGGCTAATTTTAATTGTTGGTAAGATAACTTTTATGCTTATTGCCGGCAAAGTGGCACCAATACTTTATTCCCATTAAATTCCTACCCTCCTTTTCTGTTTCTCGTGCCTTTTGAACACCTTAATATATTAAATATAGATGTGAAATCCCGCATTCTGCGGGGGCCCTCGAACAAGATCTAAGGCCTTAAAAGCCGGTTTAGTATCTTTAATTAATTCCTCGCGCCTTTTGAACACCTTAATATATTAAATAATAGATGTGAAATCCCGCATTTTGCGGGAGCCCTCGAACAAGATCTAACGCCCTTTTACTGATATAAAAAGACAGAGCTCAGCGATGCCACACTTCGATATTCGATATTTATCGTCCTCGTGCTCGTAATCGTGAATCGGTTCCGTGTGTCGAGGACGAGAACAACCACGAGTACGAGGACGATTTGAGGATATTGAGGAGCGTTTAACGCAGAACTTTTGAACCCTTACGTTTTCTTTAGCAACGTGTTTTCAATAGCCTGCATCCACTGGGGGGGGTAAGGCACTTTGAAGGCCGCGGTGTCTTTCTGGTTCTGATCATTTAAAAAATCTATTTTTACTAAAGATTGATGCAGCTCCACACCTTTGTGAGTCCTGTCGTGATAGACGCGCGTGATACGGGCTGCCGGGATCTCCAATTCTATCTTTTTTACCCGGCTGCGATAGAACAGCTGGTCTGAAAGCAAAAGCAAAAAGCCGCTGCTTCGGAGGGGCTTGCCCGGTTCAGTGGCTCTTCCGAAAAAATTCACTCCAAAGCTCATTGCCAGAATCGACCGGCTGCCGAAACGCTCGTCGATCCATTTGCGGTCGCGCCAGCGAACCCAGGCAATATAGCCGATGATCCCGAAAAAGACGACCGCAATGATAATCCACTGTTGTTGACCTAAAAAATCCATTTTTATTTGAATTCAGAAAGATATATAATTAATTTCTTTCGTGCCATGTTGTGCCGGTATCCGCTGTGGCTTCCCATGGCCGCGAGGATGGAATCGGCAATCTCTTCATTTTTTTTGCCTTCGGTGCGCAACGCTCTTATTTTTTCCGCATTGAGCGCCACCAGCTGCCGAAAGCTTTCCTGATCCCGGGAAAAGAAAACGAAAAACCCCAGAATAAAAACCAGGACCGAGGAGATCATGGCGACATACAGGTCATATTTTGGGTCCGGGAAAAACGGCCGTAGCAGACTGTCCGGGTTGCCCGCATTCAACAGGGAATACATAGCCACCAGCCCGATGATGATTATCAGAACGTAAATGATGTAAAGCAGAGGTTTCGGCAACGATTTCGTATCCTTTAAAAATGGGGAAAAGCCGCTTTGGGCTTTTCCCCACCTTTTATGAAATGAACGACAAACCGTGATTAAACCGGTCGCATTTCGCCTTCCTTCATAGCGGCCCATGCAGCTTCGGCTTCTTCCCAAGCTTCTTCGGAAGCTTCCTTCTCCCAGACTTCCAGACCGCGCTCGGCGCGGGTGGCACCCGGCAGCAGGTTGTCGAGCAGGATTCCGACCAGGGCGGTTACAGCCATACCGGTACTCAGGACAGCTTGAAAAATATTGCCGATGACATTGAGAAAATCGCCCTTCTGGCCCCAGACGAGAGCGCCGCTGACGATTTTAGCGGTGGCCACGTCATAATGAGGCGTAAACCAGAACGGTACACTCAAGCCGGCAAAAAACGAGAGGCCGATGATGAACAGATTGCGGGAATTGTTCAGATTGACGATTTGCAGGTTGGATAGACCCACAGAGGCAATCATACCAAAAAGACCCACAAACATGGCACCGACCACCGGCATGGGCAGGGTGGCCAGCAGGGCCCCGAATTTGCCCACAATCGGGATGATCAGCATGGCCGCCGCACCGCAACGGATAACCCGGCGGCTGGCCACCTTTGTCAAACCGATAGAGCCGATATTTTCGGAATAGGTGGTGGTCCCGTTGCAAGTTTGCAGGATACCGGCCAGCAGACAGCCCAGTCCTTCAGCCCCCAGGCCGCGGGAGATCATGCGACCCGTCGGCACCGGCGCCTCGGATATGCGGGCACAGGCATAGTAGTCACCGATGGACTCGATCATGGAGGCCATATAACCGGCAAGCATGCCGAATGCACCGGCCCACAGGGTTGCACTGCCCAAATCCGGAAAACCCCACTTAAACGGCATCAACGGTTTCAGGCTGAACCAGGGCGCGGCCGCAATCATTCCGGTTTTCAGATAGGCCGGGCTGTCGGGAGAAATCATTCCCGTAACCGTGCCGATAAGCGATGCAAGCCAGCCGGTCGCGATGGCAAGCAGGACCGGAAAGAGCATAAAGACTTTAGATTTTTGCGAAAATACCTGAGAATAAAGAATAAGGGCAATCAGCGTGATCAGTGATATGATCCAGTTGCTGGCCATCCAGGGTGCGCCGATACCAAACAGCGCTAAACCGATCATGGCAATCGTGGGTCCGATCACAATGGGGCTGATAATTTTACGTACCTGACCCATGACTCCGGTGTAACCCAGGACAATTTCAACCACCGATGCGATCATGATGGCGCCGGCCACATGCTGGATCTGAATCTGCCACATGGGTTCCGCACCGGTCAGTTTTTTGGCCGCCACCATGCCGATAATGGCGAATGTGGGCCCTAAAAATGAAAATGTACCGCCCTGAACTACCGGCAGCTTGTTGCCCAGCGGAGACTGCTGGATCAGGGTGCACAGACCGGAGGTAAAAAAGATGGTTGAAATCATCAATGCCAGCTCTTCCGGGGGCAGCTTCATGGCCCCGCCGACAATGAAGGGGATGAGGACCGTGGCGCCGAACATGGTCAGGTACTGCTGAATGCCCAGCAGTAGTGCCAGCGGCCACTTGGGTTTACTGCCGATAGGATAAACAATCCAATGTTGCTTCTCCTGTGTGCTTTCTTCATTCATAGTCTGTTGACCTCCTTATTGGTTTGCCCCCTTGTGGGGATCGTTAGGATGAATAAATACCGACCTCCTTTCCCGATTGTGAATGCATAAAGACGAACTTGTTCACATTCGGTTAGCCTAATAATTTCAATATGCAATTTAATTTTATGAGCCGACGGTTCGGGTCAGGTCGGCATACATGTCGGGCCGCAGGTCCCGCAAAAACTGCCAGCCGTCCCTGACTTCGCGAATGAGCTCGAGATCAAGATCGGCGATGACGACTTCGTCTTTATCTTCGCTGCCTTTGACCAGCAGCTCGCCGCGCGGATCAACGAAATAGCTGGAACCATAAAATTTGCCGAACTCCCACGGTTTTTCAAGGCCGATGCGGTTATTGGCGCCGATAAATACGCCGTTGGCCACCGCCTGGGCCGGCTGTTCCAATTCCCACAAATATTGGGATTTACCCGATGTTGTCGCTGAAGGATTAAACAGAATCTCGGCCCCATTGAGTGCCAGCAGCCGTGCACACTCGGGAAAATGGCGGTCGTAGCAAATATAAATTCCTATTTTGGCGTAGGCGGTTTCAAATACCGGAAATCCCAGATTGCCCGGTTTAAAATAAAACTTTTCCCAGAAACCCGGCCAGGTGTGGGGTATGTGGATTTTTCGAAACTTGCCCAAATAGGTGCCGTCCGCATCAACGACAGCGGCTGTATTATAATAGACCCCGTCTATTTCCATTTCATAGACCGGAATGATCATGACCATCCGGTATTTTTTGGCATATTCAACCAAACGTTCGGTGGTTGGACCCGGAACCGGTTCGGCGGTGCGATACCATTTGATGTCCTGTTCGGCGCAAAAATAAGGGCCGTAAAAAATTTCCTGCAGACAGAGGATATTGACCCCTTTTTTCCCGGCTTCTTCAATTAACGGAATATGTTTTTGGATCATGGCTTCTTTAATTTCGGCGGGCGTTCCATCATGTTTTGGGCTGGATGCCTGGATGTGGGCACATTTTACAACACGCGACATTCACTCCTCCTTTATTGTTAGTTTGCTATGCAAACAAGGGTTCACAGGTTCAAGGTTCACCGTTCATAAGTTATTTTAAAAGCGAACTTTTGAACCTCTGAACCCTGAACCCATAATTGAAGGGGTCAGAAGGTCTTTCACAAGATACGAATTAGCTGTTTTATAGTTGGATCAGAATTTGCCGTCAAGCTTTTTTCAAATTAATAATATTATATGAATCCAAACTTAGACATTAAAGCTGTTATCAATTGACAATTCTTTCCGAAAAGCTTAAACTCTCAATTTTATTCAACAAATCATCCCATATGATTCGCCAGATGAAAAATTCCTGTAATCCCAAGAGCCGATTACCTCAACAGGCAAAATGTCACTCAATTCAGGTACTAAACGATATACCACACGCTAGGAGGAAGAATTGTGAGTAATTTAGATAAATTTAAGGAAATGAGCAAGGGGCTTGATCTGGCCCAGGCGATTGCCGAAGCGGACCGCTGCCTGCTTTGTCATGACGCCCCCTGCTCCGAGGGATGTCCGGCCGATACTAAACCGGCTGAATTTATCCGCAAACTCCGTTTTAAAAATGTGACCGGCGCCATTCGCACCATAAAAGAAAACAACATTTTGGGAGGCGCCTGTGGAGTTCTTTGTCCGACTTCGCAACTCTGCGAGGAAAAGTGCAGCGCGATGTTTAAGTCTCAGAATCGCCCCGAAGGCGCTGACCGTCCCATCCAGATCGGTAAAATCCAGCGTTTTTTAGTGGAACATTCATGGGAAAGGGGTTTCGAGGTATTTGAAAAGCCTGAACCCCGATCCGAAAAAATAGCGGTTGTGGGATCCGGTCCGGGAGGATTGAGCTGTGCGGCCGAACTGGCCAAAGACGGCTATCAGGTGACGGTTTTTGAGGCAAGACCGGAACCCGGCGGAGTTTTGCGTTATGGAGTTGTCTCCTACCGCTTCGATCTGAACTTTCTTGAACATGAAATGGCGGATGTTAAAGCACTGGGCGTTAAATTTCAATACGACACACCGATTGACAGCAAAAATGGCGCTGAAAAACTTTTAAAAGATGGTTTTGATGCCGTATTTCTGGCACCCGGTCTGTGGGATGCGGCCACGATCAAACCGGAAGGAAAAGAAATCGAGGGTTTGTTTTCTTCGGTAGACTATCTGGCGGCGCTGCGTGACGGACGCTTTGAGGAAATTGCAAAGAAAATCAAGGGCAAGACCGTTGCGGTTATCGGCGGCGGATCGGTGGCTATGGATTGCATTGAATCTGCTGTCAGACTGGATACCAAAGATGTCTATCTGATCTACCGGCGGTCCTATTCCCAGATGCCCGCCGAACCTGACGAACGCATCGAAGCTCAGGAAGCCGGGGTCCATTTTCTGCTGCTGAATCAGCCGCTGGATTATGTGACCGATAAAAAGAATCGACTCAAAGGACTAAAGCTGGTCCGCACCCGTCTGGGAGAGCCGGATGAATCCGGCAGAAGAAGGCCTGTAGAAATAACAGGTTCCGAATGGATCATGGATGCGGATGTCGTGATTGAGGCCATTGGCAATAAAGCGCTGCAGGAGTCTTGCGAGTGGTATCCCAATGTTAAAGTCGATGGCAAAAAGCTCATCAAAGTGGATCCGGAGACCGGGAAAACCTCGGTTGGCGGAATTTTTGCCGGCGGTGATATTGTTCGCGGTCCGGCTCTTGTGGTTCAGGCGGTTCAGGACGGCAAAGTGGCTGCCCGGGCCATTAAAGAATATCTTGGAAAATAACCGTCTATAGATTCTTTCTGCTGTTTTTTGTGGCAATAATTTTTATCGGGTTGCAGCACTTAATTTAGTCAATAAATCCGAATATCGAAATTCGAAATTCGAAAGAATCTCGAAGGACAAAAATTCAAATGACCAAAACAAGTTGTCAACTGTATGGTTGCCTAATTTTGAACATTAAAAAATTTGTGTTTAGAATTTGTTTCGGATTTCGGATTTCGGATTTCGAAATTCCGGTTTATCCGGGTTAGGAGGAATAATCGTGGCGAATAACGTTGATTTATCCGTCGATTTTTGCGGGGTAAAGTTTAAAAACCCGTTTCTGCTCTCATCTTCACCGGTTTCCAACAGTGCCGAGATGGTCGCACGCTGTTTTGATGCCGGCTGGAGCGGAGTGGTGTTTAAGACCTTGAATTCGGATCGGCTGCCGATCGTCCATCCATCGCCCCGCATGCACTGCGTTCATTACGGTAGTAAAAAGGAAATGGCGGTGCAAAATGTTGAAATGATTTCCGATCGCCCCTTGAAGGACAACCTTACGGAGTTCCTGTATCTGAAAAAGAATTACCCGGATCATCCCATTATCGCCAGCATTATGGGGTTTTTCACCGATGAATGGGCCTATCTGGCCAAGGCGGCCGAAGACAACGGGGCCGATATACTGGAGCTTAATTTTTCCTGTCCCCACATGTGCATCGAGGGAGCCGGTCATAAGGTCGGCCAGGCCTTCAAGCTGCTCGAAGGATTTACCGCGGCGGTCAAGGATGTGGTATCCATTCCGGTGATGGCCAAAATGACGCCCAATATTACGGATATGAATGAACCGGCCATGTATGCTAAAAACGGGGGCGCGGACGCCATCTCCGCCATCAATACCGTACGGGGCATTTCTTCAGTCGGCCTGGATGATTTTGTTGCCACACCCAATGTTTTTGGGAAGGGTGCGATCAGCGGGACCTCCGGGCCGGCCGTGCGACCCATCGGTCTGAATTTCATCGCCTCCATGGCCCAGAATGACCAGCTAAATCTGCCGCTTTCGGGAATCGGCGGAATCGAGACCTGGATTGATGCCCTGGAATACATCCTGTTGGGTGCCTCAACGATTCAGGTGACCACCGGAATTATGCATTACGGTTATCGAATCGTTGAAGACATGATCGAAGGTCTTTCCGATTTCCTGGCTGAACGCGAAATTAAGTCTGTTTCGGATTTGGTGGGCAAAGCGTTGCCGAATCTCCACGAAACCGAAGCCTTTGATTTGGAGCGTCAGGGGATCACCCAGTATGATCTGGATAAGTGCATTGGCTGCGGGCAGTGCTATATTGTCTGTCAGGATGCCGCCGGGCAGGCCATTGAATGGGATGCCGAAAACCGCCGGCCGAATTTGATCGAAGACAAATGCTTAAGCTGTATGCTGTGCAAATTCGTCTGCCCGGTTCCGGACCTGATTTCTTACAAAGAGATGCCGCAGGATTGGAAGCGTCAGGAAACTGCGGTTATGGATAAAAATATGGAGAAAGACATTAAACTAGAGCCATTTACAAAGGAGGGGCCAGATGAGTGTGTTATTTAAAGGAGGTACGATCGTTAACGCCACCGGTCGTTATGTGGCCGATGTGTTTGCAGATGGCGACAAAATTAAAGCGATCGGGATTGATTTGGACAACCCGGCGGATGAAATGGTCGATGCCAAGGGACTCTATGTTCTTCCCGGTGCGATTGACCCGCATACCCACCTTTGCATGCCGTTTATGGGGACCTATGCTCAAGATGATTATGAAACCGGCACCATAGCAGCGGCCTGCGGCGGTGTGACCTGTGTGGTGGATTTTGACCTGCAGCAAAAGGGCGAAACCCTGCTGGAAGCCCTGGAACGCAAAAAGGCGCTGGCGGAAGGAAAAGTTGCGGTTGATTATTCTCTGCATCCGGCCGTAATGGATCCCCGGCCGGAAGTTATCGAGGAGATTAAAAAGGCCTGTCTGGACTACGGCACCCCCAGCTTTAAGATCTTTATGGTCTATGACTTCCGGGTGGATGATGCCACCATGATTAAACTTTTGGAACAGACCAAACAGCATGGCGGCCTGGTACAGGTACATGCTGAAAATGTTCACATTATTGATCACATGAATGCGGTTCTGGAAAAAGAAGGCAAACTGGAGCCTTATTACCACGCGGTCAGTCGCCCGAATATTGCAGAGGAAGAAGCCATCTACCGGGCGTCTAAAATGGTCGAGATGACCGGATCACGAATTTACATTGTGCATCTGTCATCAAAAGAAGGTCTCTGGATTGTGAAGGCGGCCCGTGACCGGGGCGTTAAGATCTATGCCGAGACCTGTCCGCAGTATCTTTTGCTGGATGAAGAGCGCTATAAGGAACCGGATTGGAACGGCGCCAAGTATGTCATGTCGCCGCCGCTGAGAACCAAAGAAAGCAACGCGGCCCTGTGGGAAGGCTTGCGCGGCGGTGATTTGCAGGTGGTTGCCACCGACCATTGCCCCTTTGACTTTAACGGCAAAAAAGATATGAACGGCAAAGACGATTACAAGAAAATCCCGAATGGGGCCCCGGGAATCGAAACGCTTTTAATCATGCTTCACTCTGAAGGTGTTGCCAAAGGACGGATTACACTCGAGAAGATGGTGGAAGTGCTTTCATCCGGCACGGCCCGTATGTTCGGCCTGAAAGACAAAGGTGAAATAGCTGTCGGCAAGGATGCCGATATTGTGGTCTTTGATCCGGATCAGAAATTTACCGTCACCCAGAGCAAACTGCATATGAACGTTGACTATACCCCCTATGAGGGATTTGAAGTCACCGGTATGCCCAGTGCGGTCTATTCGCGTGGCAAAAAAGTGTCCCAATGGAACGGCGATCAGATGGAGTTTGTCGGTGAGGTGGGCCGCGGGAGGTTTATAAAGCGGGAACCCTTCCAACCCTTCTAAAATTGGTTCCAAAACCCTCATCTTTTAACCGAGGGCTGTGTTGTAATACAGTTCAAAATACTCGCGTACTATCGGTACGCTCCGTTTTTAAACCGTTTTACGCCTTTTGAACTCATTAATTTATTAAATCAAGACGTGAAATCCCGCTTTGTGCGGGGGCCCTCAGCTAAAATCTGAAGGTTTGTGAAACCAATTTACATAAGGTCGATTGGGCGGGGATAAACCCCGTAAGCGCTAAATTGTTTTGTAAACATTCACAGGTTACATTTCTGCCATACAGGGTTGTTTTGAAAGATGAACGTCCAACGTTGAACAAATTAAACATCGAACATCGAACGTCCAACGTTGAACATCGAATAATGATGTCGCTCGCGCAGCGCAGGCGCTTGCGCCGCGTGTCGCTCCGCAATTTAATTTCATTTGTTTAAAAAATCCGATTTTCCCATTCAACATTCGATGTTGGACGTTCGATGTTCGATGTTCATTTTTTTTCAGTAAACCTTCCACAGTCCCCCAGAGTATAAATAACTTAGCGCTAATGGGGATAAACCCCGCCCCAACATTTGACAATTCAATTGACAAACGCAGGACGGCCCAATGTGGCTGCCTTTCTTAAATCAAGATTAGCAGGTTTTTTTTGTGTCTATTTCTCATTGGCGGACTGCAGGATCGAGTGCAGCAGAACGTTGGTGCCGGCTTCACAGTCTTCCCAGGTGGTATTTTCGACCTCCACGTGGCTGCGGCCGCCGATGCTGGGAACAAATATCATCGCTGTCGGGCAAGCCTGATTCATATAACTGGCATCATGACCGGCCCCGCTGACCATGTGCAGGCTGGAATAACCCAGATCATCAGCAACGTTCAGGATGCGCTTCACCAGCTTTTCGTCAAAAGGCGAATGCTCGACCCGCCAGGTTTCTTCTATTTTGATCGGGCAGCCCCTGCGAGCCGCAAGGTCTTCAAAATCTTTACGGACCAGTTCCCAGGCTTTCAAGGCATGGTCGTCGTCCCAGGATCGAATGTCCACCGTAAAGTGAACCTTATCCGGAATGATATTTCTGGAGTTTGGATAATTCTGAATTTCCCCGACGGTGGCCACCATATTGCCCCCCATGCGATCCGGGAGCGCATTGACTTTCAGGATCATCTCGGCCGCAGCGCACAACGCATCATGCCGGCCTTCCATGGGAGTCGGCCCGACTTGATTGGCTTCACCCTCGAGATAGACATCATACCAGTGCAGGCATAAGATTCCTTTGGGGGCACCGATCATTTTTCCTTCGCGTTCCAGCATCGGTCCCTGTTCGATATGATACTCGTAATAGCAGTGTACCGGCCATTTCTTAGCCGGTGCGGTTCCGTTGTATCCAATGCGGATCAGCTCATCTTCAAAGCGTTTACCGTTAATGTCGGTGCGGTCATAGACCCAGTCGCGCTCGAGCGCTCCGGCCCATACCCCGGAAGCCACCATCGCCGGGGCAAAGCGGGATCCTTCCTCATTGGTCCAATCAACGATCACAATGGGTCGCTCTGTTTCAACACTGTTTTCATGAAGCGTCCGCAGAACTTCTAGGGGTCCCATAACGCCTAAGATGCCGTCAAAGCGGCCACCCTTTGGCTGGGAATCGATATGGGAGCCGCTCATCACCGGAGCCAGATCGTTATTTTTTCCTGCCCGTTTTCCGAAAATGCTTCCCATCTCATCGATAGTAATTTCTAAGTTAAGCTCTTCCAGCCATTTTACAAAGAGATCTCTGGCCTGTTTGTCTTCATCTGAAAGGGTCAAACGCTGGACACCACCGCCGGGCGTCGTGCCGATTTTGGCCATCTCCTCAAGAGATCTTTGCAGGCGTTTGCCGTCCACTCTTAAATTTTTTAGATCCATAGGTTACCTCCCTAAAATTCATTAAAGGTAGTAGCGTGGCGATAATAGGTAAGAAACTCGGTGTTGTCAATTATCACCTGAATCTTGCATGAAAATAGATGAGAATATGAAAGCCTCCAACTCGTGCAAAATTCAGGTATTAAATCGCCCTCAATTGACACCATTTTATAAATTCTTATATTTTAAATTAGGTTTGAATTATCTAATAATTCAATCATTTTTAAAATATACTAAGGGGGTGATATTATGGCCGAGTGGTTTCCACTTCCCCAACACCTTACTGAACCGCATCCGGGGCATGAGGCCCATCTGTGCATGGCTGAAAATGTCGGATTTGTGAAAAACAATCTGGAAAAGTACAAAAATTATGTGCGCAATCCTCAATTCGTCTGCAAAAATTGCGGCCGTGCAGCAGCCAATGCCGAAAATCTTTGCAGCCCTGAATCTCTGTAATTTAACCACAAAGGCACAAAGTTCACAAAGTTAAGAAGTTAAAAAATTTTGTATTAATCTTCGTGTTCTTTGTGCTCTTTGTGGTGAATGAAAGCGATAGATGTTATTACAAAGTTAAATTGTACCACGAAGTTCACGGGGGACACGAAGTGCGGAATTTAAAGAATTTTGCATTAATCTTCGTGCCACTTCGTGTTCTTTGTGGTGAATGAGAGTCAAAATATCATTGAATCTTTCCCACCAACAACGCCAGTTTCAATCCACCGTGTAAAATTGGATAGGATTTTGTCTGAAAAGGAACCGTGCCGGCCAGTTTTTTGTTGGGCGCAAATAACACCAGCTTCCACCCCTGGTATTCGCTCTTTAGTTTGTGACAAATTGCATGAAAAAATTTTTCGGATTCAGACTGCACGCCCAACCGGCGTCCGTAAGGTGGATTGATGCAGATCACGCCAACACGGTCGGTAAGCTCCCGGAGATCAAGGTCAAAAAAATCCCTGTGATTTACCTGGACCGCATCGGACAAGCGGTGCTTTTGCACACATCTTTCAAGTTTTTGGCAGGCACTGAGGTCGGTATCCGAAGCAAAGATCAAGGGGCGATCGGGCTGTACAAAATGGGATTCGGCCTGACGCCTGATATAGGTCCATCTCTTCGGGCGAAATGACGGCCATCCCATAAACGCAAAATCTCGAAACCAGCCTGCGGGGATGCGTTTTGCCATCATTGCGCTTTCCAGTGAAAACGTTCCACTGCCACACATAGGGTCCAGCAGCGGATCATGGCCATCATAGCCTGCCAGTAATAACGCCGCCGCCGCGAGTGTCTCCCGCAGCGGGGCTCTGCCTGTGTGTTTTTTAAGGCCGCGTTTGTAAAGAATGTCTCCACTGCTGTCCATCGATACGGTGAAACGGTCGTCAACGCCGCGTACATAAATATTCTGCGGGGCTGACAGGATCCCATGAGTTTCTTCCTCGGGTTCGATTTGGGTCAGACGGTTGGCGATCGCCTTCTGAAATCTTTCTGCGATTGCGTCTGAATGGTGGAGCCGGCAATGCTTTGTGGTGACATGGACGTTCAGAAGGCTGCCGGGCTGCAGGTACAGCTCCCAGGGGATATCGAGCGTCTTTTTTTCAAGCTGTCTGAAATTGGAGGACTTGAAGGCCTGAATACGCATTAAAATTCGATTGGCCGATCGCAGATTTAAGTTCGCATGATAACAAGCATCCAGCCGACCTTCAAATTCCACGCCGCCAGGGGTTGGGCAAGCTTTGCCGGCCACCGGCTCAAGTTTCAACAACTCCTGCAGACATACCGGTTCAAAGCCGGGAGATGTGGCCGCAAAAAATTTGCGCTCCCGTCCGATGACATGCCGTTTAATGCGCTTGAAGAGTGGGGATTCACGGGACATGTTTTATCCAGTTAGGGGCTTCGCTCCAATTGGCCTCCGGCCCCGCTTCCAGCCCATAGGGCTTACAGGCCGGTGGGTTGGGCCTACGCCCCGGAGGGAATGATGGAATGCTGGGGCACCCTCGACTTTCGCTCAATTAGGGTTCTATTGAATTGGAAGCCATTTTTAGCAGGCGCCAGGTCTTTTGTAAATGTGTTTTTCGTTTCAGAAATGAGAAATTTTTCGCAATGTCAAGGAAGGCGATAATGTTAACTGGAGGCATACCTGTAGTATGGCGAGGGGTAAAAGTTGAGTCTGACGCAGAGATTGCGGAAAAGGGCCATTTCTGAACGGAAAACGGTGTGGATTGACACGGAGCGAAATTTCCTGTATCAATTTTAAGTTAAAAAATTGGTGGAATTGAGGGGAGGGAAAAATGGCAGGAATTAACAAGGCAATTTTAATCGGTCGGCTGGGCAGTGATCCCGAGGTTCGTTACACCCCCAGCGGAGTGGCGGTTGCAAATTTCAACATTGCAACATCCGAGGAGTGGAAAGATAAGGATTCGGGTGAAAAAAAGGAGCGAACCGAGTGGCACCGAATTGTTGCATGGAGCAAGCTGGGTGAAATTTGCGGGGAGTACCTTTCGAAAGGCCGGCAGGTTTATATTGAGGGGCGGATCCAGACACGTTCATGGGAGGACCGGGATGGCAACAAAAGGTATACCACTGAAATCGTTGCAACTGATGTTCAATTCCTTGGCGGACGGGACGCCGGCTCCGGGGCCAGAGCGGCAAGTGGTGCATCGGCTTCTGATTTTGAGAGTTCCCAGACACAGGCCCCCGAGGATGATGACATTCCGTTTTAGTGGATTCATTTCTTCCTGCCGCCTGACCGGCTGAAAGATTGCTTGATGGGTCCTTAGAACTTGAGCTTGGTTGGCTGGGTCAACTTAGGGGGAGATTTTGTAATTATCGGAAGCTCGACGTTGCTGAGTATAAAACCGGGCAGTTTGTTCTGGTTTTTAACTGCCCGGCGATTGCTATACTTTTGTTTATAGTGATCGTAAACCAATCCTGTCCGGATTAGGACTTCTTTTCATCTTCAATTTTGTCAGATTCTTTTTTTTCTTCTTCGTCTGAATCGCCCCTGAAATTTCGGATGGCTTTCCCCATACCCGCTCCGATTTCAGGCAGTTTTCCGGCGCCAAATATAATCAGAATGATTACCAATATGATAATCAGTTCTGGCATTCCAATTCCAAACATAATACCTCCTATTTACTCAGACTTGGTTTGTTTCAGCTCATCCAGCAGCTTCTTAAACTCTTTTGATTTTAGATAGCGATCAACACTGCTTTGGTATTCAATCCATTTTGTCCACGCATCAATCCAGGTCTCATTGTGCCAGTAGCAATCTGAATCCCCTTTGCCTTTAAGACGCTCGATGTACTCTATGTATTCTTCCGAGCATGCCCGGCAGAAGTTATATGGGACCCTTAGATTTCGGTGGTGTTTTGCGCCGTCTTCTGGGTTTTGCTCGATTTGAGTGCCGCATTTTTCGCATTTCAAGACGCAATGCGTACACTGAAATACCTTTTGTACGGCTAATACCTTACGCCTGCGAATTAAAGCGGCTTTTTTATCTTTAGCCAGATCAAGCTTTTTATCGATGGATATTATATCCGCCACAGGAAACCTCTGGATCTTAGGGAATGATGTGG
>JAUVTR010000070.1 GCA_030601425.1 Desulfobacterales bacterium | reverse complement strand
TAAAGCCGCCAGACAGGAAAATGCAAACGTGCGGTTGTTGATGAACAAATGGACCTCAAATACCGGGTTCGTTACAACTGTTTCCCACTTAACAAACGCCACAAACCCTACAAGGCCGGTTAAAATCAAAATGACACTCAGCGTGGTCGGCAAAATCGAAACGCCGTACATAAAAGCAAAAATCGCTGTGCCGTATATGATTGAGCCGGTTAGATCGAATTTTTCGCCCTCCGCCCCGGTCCACTCGCCTTTTAGTTTAAAAAGGATCAACAAGATAATCACCACACCGAAGGGGATATTGATCAAAAAAATACTGCGCCAGCTAAAATGATGGATGATAAGTCCGCCAAAAAACGGACCACAGGATAATCCACTGTAAACCGCCGCTACAGCAATCCCTAAAACTTTGCCCCTTTCTTGAGGCGGATACACGGACATTAATATGGCCATGCTGGTGGCAAAGCACATCGCACTGCTGCCACCCTGAAAAATTCGAAAAAAGATCAACATGGGTGCCGATACGGAAATGGCGGAAAGAAAAGACGCAATGGTAAAAAGGCTCATTCCGATCAAAAAGATCTTTTTCCGGCCATAAATATCCGCCAGCTTGCCAAAGGGCACCAGGGCCACAACGGCAGCCAACAGGTAGGAGGTGGCGACCCAGCTTAATAATACCGCATCGGCTTTAAATTCTTTTCCAATCACCGGCAGCGCAATATTGATCGAAGAGAGCATAAACGGCGTAATAAAAGAACTTAACGATGCAATGGCAAGGGCGGTTAATTTGGTGGCTCGATCAGTCATTCAACGGCATACCTGAAAAAATAAAATTAATGTTAAATCTACATTTCATAAAATCTATTAACAGTCAATTGTGGAGTCAGGACGCTACCCGACAGTCCTCTGGTCCTGATGTTTATCAAAGCACCTGGATCAACCAAATCCGCAGCCTAGCAGAAGGTGCATCTTGGAACCTTTTCCTGTTTTAATTAGCTTCTCTTCGTATTTTTCTTTGATAAAATATTGAAATGGTTAATTATTGTCTTGACCGTTTATGCCACTAGGTGGTACTCACATTATCGGTCTCATGGAGCACCTGGAACAATTCTCGCTACGTGTCTAAACCCGCTTACCTTAACTCTACTTAGCATTTTTTTCAGTGAAAATTCTTTTTGGGGCTCGCTATTCGCATCTTTCCATGGACCGATCAATTCGTTTAAGACCATTTTTCATTCGGATATATAAAAATAATTGCCTCCTTCTGAAAAATAAAAACGATAACGCCTGGCTTCTTTAAGGTTGCCGGAGTGCTATATGAACACCCGGGATGTCAAACGTAAACTGGCTGCCATACTCAGTGCTGATGTGGAAGGCTACAGCCGCCTGATGGGTGACGATGAGGTCATGATAAAACATAAATTGGGTCTTGAATAGAAAGGGGGTCAATCATGCGTATAGCTGTAATGGGGACCGGGGGAACGGGCGGCTACTTTGGGGGACTGCTGGCCCGGGCCGGTGAAGAGGTAACGTTTGTTGCCCGCGGAGCTCATCTGGAAACAATTCGCAATGATGGTTTAACAATAAAATCACGGCTGTCCGGAGATTTTACCATTCCCGCTAAAGCCACAGATAATCCCAATGATATTGGTCCTGTCGACTTTGTTTTATTCTGCGTCAAAGCTTACGATAACGCTGTGGCCGCCGACCGGATCCGTTCTTTAATTGGGCCGGAAACAATGGTTCTCTCGGTGCAAAACGGCATCGACAATGAGAAACAGATTGGAGAAGTGATTGGGCCTGAACACGTTGTGGGTTGTGTCTCGTACGTGTCTTCAACAATCGATTCCCCCGGGGTCATTGCTCAGACGGCGGGTCCCGGAAAAATTGTTCTGGGGGAAATGCAAGGAGGTACGAGCCATCGAACTGAGACGCTCCAAAGCACGTTGCAAAATTCCGGCATCACGGCAGAGCTTCATTCGGATATTCAGGTTGCCCTGTGGCAAAAATTCATTGCCATCTGCGGTGTAAACGGCGTTACAGCCCTGACACGTTTGCCCATGGGAGAAATTGTGGCATGCGAGGAGACGCGTAACTTGCTGAGGGGCACCATGCAAGAAGTCGAAGCGGTTGGGCGAGCAAGCGGTGCTAACTTGCCTGAGGGATGTGTTGATCAATCAATGGACTTTTTTAGCAGCCTGGAGCCATCGATGCGAGGTTCAATGTATTACGACCTGGCCGCCGGCCGGCGCCTGGAACTGGACGTCTTAAATGGAACGGTCGTTGGCCTGGGGGACACACATGGGATTCCGACTCCTTTTAATTTTGCCATATATGCAGCATTGAAACCATACTTAAACGGGGCGCCTTCTTCATCATGATCGAACGTAATTTTATTGGAAACTCTGCAGCCTTTATCGCTGCGGTTCTGTTTGGTGCCTCGGTCGTCGCCACCCGGGTGGCAGTAGGAAGTATCCCCCCTCTGAGTCTGGCCTTGCTCCGATTCGGTCAGGGGGGGTTGATTTTACTATTTTCCCTGCTCATTCTCAGACCAGGTCTACTGCGCATCAAATTAACTGACTTACCTTACCTTGCCCTCCTCGGAGCGATTTTATTCGCTATCTTTCCGGTGACGTTTAACGTGGGCCTTAAATTTACTGAGGCCTCACGCGGTGCTCTGATGTTGGCCACACTGCCTTTTTGGAGTGCCTGGCTGGCTCGCATCGCAAAGAGTGAACGCCTGATCTTGCGTCAAGTTGGGGGAATCATCCTCACCCTTGGCGGAGTGGCCGTTGTCCTGGCTGAACGGGGGTTGACATGGCAAGGCGGCGGATGGGCGTTAGTTGGTGATTTACTTATGCTTTTGACTGCCATTTGCGGCGCCTTCTACGGTGTCCTGGCTCAGAAAATGTTGAAAAAATATAACCCGATAACCGTAACCACATATGCGATGGTAACCGGAACATGCTTGTTAATTCCGGCTGCATTTGTTGAAGGACTTTCTCAGGCAATAACAAAGATTGATTTCCAGATAGCCGGCCTACTTCTCTTTCTGGGAATTGGCGGCGGCGCCCTTGGTTACTTTTTGTGGACATTCGCCCTGGCGCGTCTAACGCCCACTCAGGTTGCGGTATACATAAATTTGAATCCTATGGTGGCGACCATATTAGCGGCAGCTCTTTTGGCTGAAAAACTGACGCTGGTCTTTATCGCGGGTTTCGTTGCGGTTTTAAGCGGTGTTTTTCTTGTCAATTGGCCAACAAAGATTGTGACGGAACCATTACCTGATGCAAGTAGCTGAACATTCGGGTGCCTGACTCAAGACATTTTACCATGGGTTACGCTTCTGTCATCGCTATGTGGGTATTCAAATAAATATCTTTCTATTCCTGATTCTCATTGAAAGTTTACAATCAATTAAAGCCCGATAGGGAAAACAAATCGATAACGTCAGATCCATCTTAGGTTTTAATCGTGCAAAAGCTCGAATTAAAAGAAAAGGTGAATGCGGGGCGAATTTGGAAAGAATTTGCCCGAAATGCAAATTTTCGAACCCGCCGCAGCTTAAATTCTGCGGTGAATGTGGCGGCGATTTAACGTCTTCGGAGAAACCGTCTAAGGTAACTCCTGAAATCAGACCGCTTCCTCTTCCGAATGCGTGGATCAGCGCACAATTTTCAAATTTTGCTTAACAGTTGGCCAATTTTGCTACCGTAATAATCCGCACCATTTTTTTAAACTTCCTGTCATTGATTCCATAAAAGAGTGCTGTGCAGGCTGAGGTTCAAAAGCATTTTGGGTGCAAAGGCATCTTTTGGTCCTGATGGATACATGTCTTTCATCGACGGTCCTCATTCAAGTTTTTTTTATTAATTGCCGATATTTATATGAATACCCGGCTTAAATAAATGGTGATGCGCTCGATGAAATCTTTTGATGGAGCCGCACGGATAAAACGATCTCAAAATGCTGTTTTGGAGCGCCCGCTCAATCTATTCTGCGTGACCAAATTGGGTAATTTTACATAATAAATTCAAACCATTATTTATGATTCGCGCCATTCTGACAATTGAATTACAACCGAGGTTGAAAGTATTATTTCTTAAGCCTCGGCAGATGGAACTCGTGCCTGTTCATTGGCCGGGTCCGACCGAATATGAGCGCAGAAGATGGTTTGAAGGGTTTACACTTGTCGAGCTGATGATCGTGGTGGCAATCATTGCCACCCTGAGCGCAATCGCGATCCCGAATTATATAAGTTATCGATATAAAGCGCAAATCGCCGCGGCCATAGCAGAAATCAGAATATTGGAGGAAAGTATCGTAAATTATGTTGTCGATAATAATGACCATCCGGACAGTCTAAATGATATTGGAACAGGGTCTTTTATAGATCCGTGGGGAAATCCTTACAAGTATTTAAAAATTGCAGGAGTCGATCATAAGGGTGCCGGCAAAACGGATAAAAGACGGAAAGATCATAATATGGTGCCTGTAAACTCGGATTATGATCTCTATAGCAAGGGCCGGGATGGTGATAGCAAAGCCCCCTTTACAGCACAACACAGCCGGGACGATATCGTCCGCGCCAACGATGGCCAATTTGTCGGCTTGGCTTCCGACTACTGATGCAGGAGCAGTAAATGAAAATTGAAAAATCATTTTTTCAAAGCAAACTTGCCCGACGCATCTTTTTAATGTTTGTCGCGTGCGCACTGCTCCCTATTGCCGGACTCTTCATCCTGTCTTTCAACCAGGTAACCGCACAACTCAATGCGCAAAGTCACAAGCGCCTCCAGCAATCGACCAAGCTGCATGGTTTGTCCGTTTACGAAAGGCTGTTGTTTCTGGAGGCGGAGATGCAGCTTTTTTCATCTTCCTTTGTCAAAATGAACTATCAGAAATTCCACAAAATACCGGCGAATGATCTGAGCGATCAGTTGAAAGACCGTTTTAAGGGCCTGCAGCTATTCGATCTTAACATCGGCACAATAAGATTTTTCGGACAAATAAAAAACCCGCCGAACCCAACGTCGGCGGAAATTCAGCACATTAAATCAGGCAAAACGGCGATCAGGACAATATATCATCCGGATTCCTGGCCCCGAATTTTTATGTTGAGGACAATGAATCTGAATGCACCGGACTCAGGTTTCATTTTAGGTGAGATTAATCCTGCTTATTTGTGGGGAGCAGGCCATGACAACACCTTACCCCCGGATGTAAAAGTATGTGCCTTGGATGATTCAAATAATTTACTGTTTAGCTCCTTACAAGACAGCGACGGGTTATCGGATCAAATTGAGCTGCGGATGAAAACCGCAAACTCAGATGTATTCGAATTGATTCACAAAAAAAGAAGATACGTGGCGAGTGGTCGAAGCATATTCTTAAAACCAAATTTTCTGACTTCGAATTGGACCCTCGTGCTCCTTCAATCAGAAACCGATGTGCTCGCACCCATATCCAACTTTAAGAAAATGTTTCTCCTCGTCGCACTCATGTCTTTATGGGTGGTCCTCCTTCTGAGCATTGCATATATCCGAAAAAGTCTCGTGCCGCTTGAATTGCTCAAAGAAGGTACCCATCGGATTGCAAAGAAAGACTTTGAAAGCCGGGTGAACGTCCAGAGTAATGATGAATTTGAAGAGCTCGCGGATGCGTTTAATGAAATGTCCACCCGTTTAAGCAGACAATTTAAAACCCTGGTTACAAAAGCTGAAATCGACCGTGCCATCCTCTCGTCATTGGAAACGGAAAAAATTGTCAAAACCGTTATGACCCGGATGCGCGAATGTTTTTCCTACGATACGGTCAGCATAAGTCTTATTGACTCCGAAAAAGACCTTACGGCTCAAACATATAGTGGATCAGTCCATCAAGAGAGAGAAATCAGCAAGCAGTCCATTCAAATTGAGCCCTGCGACCTGCAAACGCTCTATATAAATCCGGAATATTTCTTCATCGATGGGAATCAGAAAATCCCAACCTATCTCCTAAATTTGGCGAAAGGTGGAAGCAAATCGTTTTTGGTTTTACCGGTTTTCCTGCAAGAAAAAGTGTCCGCCATCATCGCCTTTGGACAATCAGAGCAAATGGCACAAAGTGAGGAGGATCTCAATCTAGTCCGGCAAATGGCGGACCAGGTGGCGGTGGCTCTGGCAAACTCAAATCTTATCGAGGAATTAAATCGACTTAACTGGGGAACATTGAAGGCATTGGCTCGTACGGTTGACGCAAAATCTTCCTGGACTGCCGGTCACTCTGAAAGAGTTGCTGAAATGGCGCTTAAAATTGGAAAAGAGCTTAATATCGATAATACCTTACTTGTAAATTTACAGCGAGCTGCCTTTCTGCACGATATCGGTAAAATTGGGGTGCCCGTAGCCATCCTCGATAAACCCGGCAAACTTAGTGATGAAGAATTTAGTGCCGTTAAAGCGCATCCGCAAATGGGGGCGCGAATTTTAGAGCCGATTAAAGCATATGATGAAATCATACCCATGGTTTTGCAGCATCATGAGAACTTTAATGGGAGGGGATATCCGCATGGCCTTTCCGGTAATGCCATTAGTTTAGGAGGGCGTATTTTAGCAGTGGCCGATGTTTTTGATGCACTGAACTCGGATCGGCCCTACCGGTCTGGAATGCCCTTTGAGCAGGTTATGGAAATAATTACAAAAGAAGCCGGTCACCAATTTGACCCTAAAGTTGTAACGGCTTTATTAACCGTATTGGAATGGCGGGGTGAAAAGGCTGCCTAGCCCCCAGCCAATCGAGAGGTAATTTAAGACCGGCCAAAATCATAGAAAGAAGAGGCAACATGAAGCACGAGAATAATAATCGAAAGTTAAAAAATTATATGATAATGAAAAATGTCCAGCTAAAGATAGCAGTTACGAATCTTATATATATGCTATTGTTACTTGCTGTTATTGTCCTAACTATCTTGTCGCCCTTATATTTGGACATTTTTCAATCAATGGAACTATGCAACCAATATTTTTCGGCGAAAATGTTTATTATTTTGCTGGAAAGATTAGCATATTCCCTGGTTATCCTGTTAATTCTGGCATTTATCCATCAGATCGTCATAACGCACAAAATATGCGGTCCACTCGTCAATTTTACGAAGACGTTTAAAAAAATTTCTGAAGGAGACTTAACGCGAAAAATATTTTTGCGCCGCCATGACTTCCTCCAAAACGAAGCCAACCAGGTTAATGAAATGATAGATGTGCTTTCAAGCTTCGTATCAAAAATGAAAAATGAAAACAGATTGCTGCGTGCGACTCTGGAAGACGCGGCGAACGGCGGGACGGAACCGGAAAAATTGGATGAAACCCTTCAAAAAGCTATCGAGCATGCAGATCAGTGTAAGGAACACTTATCGAAATTTAAAATTACAGAAAAACTTTGTGCAGAGCAGAACTAAATTTCTTAGCGTTTCAATCAAATTACAAACGCGTATTTTATAGGACAGACGCAGACAAACCGAATAAACTCTCGGCGCTTGTCTACGCCTGCCTTCGAAAAAAAATTACTCAACCAATTTTAATCACCACAAAACCGGCATTCGGTCTTTTAACCAGAAGCTGGATTTTATCGTCTTTTTCAATTTCCGAGCGCAGTTCATTTACGCTGGTGACCGGTTTGCGATTCACCTCTTTCACCAGATCCCCCGGGCGAACTCCGGCTTCATCTGCTTTGCTGCCGGGCTCAACACCAACCACCAGCACGCCTTTTTCAGTTTCCGAATGACCGAATCGTTTGGCGGTTTCCGGGGTTATTTCTGCAATCCGAATTCCTAATTCTCCGCTGCTCTCAGGTTCTTGTTTAGCCAGCAGTTCAGAATCATCCCGTTTGGAAATCTTCACATTCACCGTTTTCTTTTTACCATCCCGTATGATCGTAATGGGTGTCTTTTTGCCCACCGGAATTAAAGCAATGGTTGCGGTCAGTTCACGGCTTGAATTGACGGGTTGGCCGTCTATTTCAATAATGACGTCTTTGGCTTTAATGCCGGCTTTATCGGCAGGATCGCCTTCAAAAACCTGAGCCACCAGGACCCCTTTTTTCTCCTCGAATCCATAATATTCGACTAATTCCGGAGTCAGATCCTGAATGCCAACACCCAGCCAACCGCGGGTAACAGAACCATGCGCCTTCAGCTGGTCGATGATTCCCTGTGCCATGTTAACCGGTATGGCAAAACCGATTCCCTGGCCCCGGGCAACGATGGCAGTGTTGATGCCGACCACCTCCCCGTTCAGATTGAGAAGTGGGCCACCACTGTTTCCGGGGTTAATCGAAGCATCGGTTTGAATAAAATCGTCGTAGGGGCCATTGCCAATCACGCGGCCTTTGGCGCTGACAATACCGGCAGTTACCGTCTGTTCAAGACCGAAAGGACTACCGATGGCCACCACCCAGCTGCCAACAGGAAGCTTATCCGAATCACCCAGTTTCAACGCAGCCAGATCTGAGGAGCCCGTTATTTTTATAAGGGCTAAATCCGTATTGGGATCGCGGCCGATAATTTTGGCGTCAAACTCCTTGTCGTTAGCTAACCGGACTTTGATCTCGTCGGCACCTTCAATCACATGATTGTTGGTAACGATGTAACCGTCGCGATCAATGATAAAACCGGATCCCAGGCTCCTTTGTTTAAAATCCGGTGCCCGCTCATCAGAAAAGGGCCCGAAATTATGGAAAGGATTTTTTTTGTCAAAAGGGTTTCCAAAAAAGTGGCGGAATACCCGACCACCGCCCTTCACGGTCTTGACCGTGCGTATGTTGACCACTCCGGGCCGGGCGTTTTTGGCAAGTTCACTGAAATTGGCCGGGACCATCATGGCTTTGGATTCAACTTCAGGCGTTTTCTTGGCTGCTGTTTCCGTCTCGAAGCCATATCCCCAGATAAATCCGGCCATCGCCAAAATCATGATTCCGAAAAATAATTTTCTGAATGGTTTTCTTTTCATGGTTTATACCTCCTTATGGTTGACTAAAACAGACATTCCACAATATTCGATATCTACATTAGTGCACGCAGATGGCCGTAACATGACCTGAAAATGACCAAAAGGTTAAGTAGACGAGGGTAGAACCTGAGCTATGTTGGGAAGATTTGGAGTGGTTAACTAGGATGAAGCGGTAATAAAACGAATAATTTTTTCAATAGGCGTCCCGGGGCCGAAGACCTCCCCAATGCCGGCATCTTTGAGTTTGGGAATGTCATCCGGGGGTATCGTACCGCCGAGAATCACAACTTTCTCATTAGCCCCCTTTGTGTTGAGCTGTTTGACGACCTCAGGAGCCAAGATCATATGATTTCCGGTAAGCGTGCTGATTCCGACGACATCGGCATCCTCTTGAATAGCCGCCTCCACAATTTCTTCCGGCAGCTGGTTTCCTAAATATATGACTTCCATACCGGCATCGCGCAGCGCACGGGCCACCATAATACTGCCTCGCCAATGGGCATCCATTCCGAGACGCGCAATAAGAACTCGAATACGCTTAGGCATCATTGTTTCCTTTTAGAAGCTATCTAAAAAAGAGGCATATTCCACGTGCCATAGCAGTCTTTGAGGGCACGGGATATTTCCCCCACGGTTACATAGGATTTAACTGAATCTACGATGACTTCCATCAGGTTTCCGTCTTCACGACAACAGTCTACAATCGCATCCAGTGCACGTCGGGTCTGGTCAGGATTTCGTTCCTTTTTAATTTTTTCCAGTTTTTCTTCCTGTATGAGGAGTGTTTCCGGTACTTCAAAAAGATCCATGGGCAGTTTTTCTTCCGCCACCCGTTGACAGTTTAATCCCACAACCGGCACTTTTCCGGATTCAATCCCTCGTTGGTATTCATAGGCCGCATCTGAAATCTCTTTGTGTACCCAGCCGTTTTCTACCGCCCGAACCACACCGCCCATTTGTTCAATTTTTTCCAGCAGCTCTATAATCTTTTCTTCCAGCTGATTGGTCAGTGACTCTACAAAATATGATCCGCCTAACGGATCGATGGTATGGGTTGTCCGTGTTTCTAATTGCAGTATCTGATTGGTTCTCAACGCGGTAAGCGCCGATAGTTCGGTTGGCGTACACAGCGCCTCATCGTATCCGTCGATATGCACGGATTGCGCTCCCCCTAATACCGCTGCCAACCCATGATATGCCGCCCTTGCGATGTTGTTTAACGGTTGTTGAGCCGTTAAAGCAACACCTGCGGTTTGAACATGGAACCTGAATTTCAAAGCACGGGGGTCCTTGGCAGCGAAACGCTCCTTCATTATCCGACACCATATTCTGCGGGCGGCCCGGTATTTTGCAATCTCCTCAAAAAAATCGTTGTGGGCCGAAAGGAAAAAACTCAGACGGGGCGCAAAGCTGTCAATATCGAATCCGCGTCGGAGGAGCTCCTCGCAACTGGCAACAGCATTGGAAATAACAAAAGCGACTTCTTGAATGGCCGTGCAGCCGGACTCCCGGTAATTATAACCGGAAAAACTAACGGGATTCCAGCGCGGGACATGCTGGGTGCAATATTCAATGGCATCACAGCACAATTTAAAAGAATATTTGGGGTGTAAAACTTCCGGGCCAATCGTAATGGCTGTCTCCATCAAAAAATCGTTTTGACTCGTGCCTGTTAGTCGATCTAAAGCAATGTCTCTGCGTTGGGCATTGGCAAAATACATGGATTGTACGATGATATTGCAAATGGGCTGACATGTCACCAATGACGTGCTAATCGTTTCAATGGGTATACCATCAAATAGAATCTGCATATCCTCTAGGGTATCAATAGCAACACCGCCACGCCCGGCATCCGCCCGGGCAATAGGATCGGTCGAATCATAACCCCGTAATGTAGGATAATCGAAAACCCCGTTTATGCCGTTTGCACCTTCTTTGAGTAGAAATTTATACCGCTTGTTTGTCTCCTCCGCCGGCCCGAAACCGGCCAGTTGCCGGAGTGTCCAGCTGCGTCCCCGGTACATAGTGGGGTAAACTCCACGAACAAAAGGTTCCTCACCCGGCAATCCTAAATCCTGAAAGTAATTTAGATCAGAAATATCTTCCGGCGTGTACAACAGTTTAATGGGTATACCGGAAAGTGTATGACAGTCTTGCTGCCGTTTTTTCTGCAGATCAAATGCCTGCTTCTGCCATGCTTTTTTCCTTTCTTTTATATTCTTTAACGCCTTAGAATTAAAAAGTTTCATTGAGTCGGTCATTTCGTCTGGCTCCCAGAAATAAATGATGGTTAAAAGCCAATTCCAGGCAGGGTTACCGTAAATGTGCTTCCCTGATTCGGTATGCTCGTAACGGCAATATCGCCGCCATGAACTCTTGCGACGGTTCGGGCAAAACTGAGTCCTAAGCCGGTACCTGCCTGTGATCGGCTGGGGTCACAACGGTAAAAGCGCTCAAAGATACGGGATATGTCCTCATCGCCAATTCCCACACCGTTATCTTTGACGGTAATGACGACAGCATGCGTGTTTTGGGGCTGAACCGCTACTTCAATGCTCTCGCCGACGGGCGTGTATTTGATGGCATTATCGAGCAGGTTGGCGATCATTCTTTGAATGAGTCGATTATCTCCGGATATGCTGAAATTACCCGGAGCATCACAAATCAATCTTAAATCTTTATCCTCTGCCGGTGACTGAAACAGTTCACAGGCATCACGCACAACTGCGGCTATGTCCATCTCCTGGGTATCGAGTTTATTCACCCCGGCTTCGGTTTTGGAAATCACCAGCATGGTGTTGATCATATCCAGAAGCCGATCGCACTCTTCGATGGTGCTGGCCGCCATGCTTTCATATTCTTTTTCAGAGGCGCCGGTGGTCAAAGAGACCTCTGAAATTCCGCGGATACGTGTGATGGGGCTTTTAAGCTCGTGGGCAATGTTATCGCTCATTTCCCTGATGCCGGTGACCAGGGTTTGAATGCGATCCAGCATTTGATTAAACGTAATGGCCAGCTGGTCGATCTCATCCTGGTGTTTTTTGACCGGCACTCTTTCTTTAAGGCGGCCCTCCGATATTTGTCGGGCCGTTTGGGTAACCATTTCAACACCCGCAACCGCCCTGCGGGCCATAAACCATCCCACAATGGCGGCAAAAACAAATAGGGAAGCCATGGTGGTAACAAATATTTTACGAAAGAGCTCGATGAAGCGGGTATAATTTTCCATGGATTGGCCCAGCTGCAAAATAATGCTGCGGCCAATTATCGTATAAAGAACCCGGATTTTATGCTTGCGATCCGGCAGGCTGGCAGAATCAAAAACCGGACGCTTTTCACGGATCAATTGATTAATCGCCAGCTTTCCAATCCCGATATCGCGCCAGTAAGACATATTGGATGATGAAAACTGCTGCCCGCCAAAAGAGAGCAAGCGGAAAAAAATCTTTTTTTCACCAGCAGCCTGGGCTTCAAGAATGACCTGGCGCTGGACCGCATCGATGCCCTCTACTTTTAGAATCGAAGACAGGGTGCGCGCCTCACTTAACAGATCCTGGTCAGTGCGGTCCCGGATAACGGAAGTAATCAATATGTAGAAAAAGAGAAAAGCCACGCAGGAGGTCAGCATAAATAAACCTGCGTACCAGAGGGTAAGGCGGAACGCCAGCGTATGACGAATGCTATTTATCTTCTTTAAGAACATAGCCCACTCCGCGCACTGTATGAATCAGCCTGGTAGGAAATTCTTTGTCTATTTTTTCCCGTAGCTTGTAAATTCGTGATTCAACCACGTTGGTCTGGGGATCGAAATAATAATCCCAGACATGTTCCATAATCATGGTTTTGGAAACCACTCTGCCGGCATTGCGCATCAGATACTCCAGCAAAGAAAATTCCAATGGCTGTAGATCGATTTTTTTGCCGGCCCGCACGACTTCGCGGGTAATAAGGTTCATACTGACATCCGCGACTGCCAATTTGGTCGGCTCAGAAACATTGCTGCTGCGCCGAATCAGCGCCTGAAGCCGGGCCAGCAACTCAGAAAATGCAAATGGTTTCGCCAGATAATCATCCGCACCAATCTGCAGTCCTTTTACGCGATCATCGACCTCCCCTTTGGCGCTTAAAATAATGACGGGTGTCTTCAGTTTCTCACGGCGCATATTTTCTATGAGTTTTAAGCCATCCATCCGGGGCAGCATAATATCAATGATCGCAGCATCGTAAGGCTCGGTTAAAGCCATATGCAAACCGTCCTCGCCGTTGGCTTCATGATCCACGGCAAACCCGTCGGCCTTTAAACCCTTGATGATAAAAGAAGCAATCTTTTGATCGTCTTCAACGAGCAGGATACGCATAAATAAATTCCAGATTAATTGATATGCATACTTCGATAAAATTATTTACTTAAATCAGATCGCAAAATCCGAATACCGAATTTCGCCTGATTTAATAAAATTGGTCGAAACAAATCCGAATACCGAATTTCACAATTTTCAAAACATTAATATATACGTACTTTGCCTAGAAATAAAATTAAAAATTATTATTTTGAAAATTCGAATTTGGGTCATTTGATATTGTTTCGG
>JAUVTR010000190.1 GCA_030601425.1 Desulfobacterales bacterium | reverse complement strand
CAAATATCGAGTTAAAATCGACTGCAGTTTTTCCAGATAACCGATGTAAAAATGATCACAGCCGTCGATGACTTCAAATTGTGCATCCGGGTTCCAGGTCGGCAATAATTCGCGGATGCGATTAACAGGCGCGATGTCATCACGGCTGCCGGTTACGATCAGATTAAGACAGCTCAGTGCGTTGACGTTTTCAAATTTGATGAACCCGACCGGCGGTGATACCATCATCATTGACTCGATCGGTGTACGCGTATCGGCGGTAACCCCTGCGTTTACCCAGGCCCCGAAAGAATAACCGGCCAGATCCACTGCTTTCACATCCTTATGATTAACGTAAGCAATGGCCGCGCGGACATCATCCTGTTCCCCCACACCGTTATCGTAGTCTCCCTGGCTGCTGCCGACACCTCTGAAGTTGAACCGCAGCGTTGCATAACCGTGTTGCACATAAGCGCTTTGAACGGTCTCAACAACAGGATTGCACATGGTTCCGCCATACAGGGGATGGGGATGCGTGATCACCACACCCTTATTTACCGTGCCTGGCTGCCAATATCCTTCCAACAGGCACTGGCCGGATTTAACTGTAATTTTTTCTTCCATTTTCAGCCGACTTTATTTAAGATATCAATGATGTCACTGCCAAATCCGGTAGCCTGCCAGGTTTTCAGCTCCTTAACCGTTGAAAGACTGTTGACACTGACGGGTCTTTGCACCGCGATCGCGCTGATCAACGCTTTGGTACAAATGATAGCCGGATCGATCTCCAGTTTGTTTGCCAACCGATCCCGCCAGCGTCTCAGTTCTTTGACCCGTTGAGCAACTATGACGCGGACCATCGGTGCGGTTTTGCGAGGATATATCGGCAAGTCCCTGGCGGGCATCCGCAGTGCCTTTTTCACCGCCAAGATAATATCTTTACCATAACGGTCGAGTTGTTTTGATCCCAACACTTCCGTCTTCACCAGTTTTTTTATGCTCTGGGGTCGGGTTTCAGCCAATGCCATTATGGATTTGTTTCCCATTATTCTGAAAAGGGGCCGATCTTGTTGTTGCGCATTTTTTTTGCGCAAATGCAGTAGTTCTTCCAGGACTGCGAGACCCCTGGGATCCAGTTTACCCGCGCCCTTAAATCCTAAAAGTAAGGGACCCGAGTCGACAGATGCCGGTCTGACTTTGCTTAAATAGGTGCATTCTTCCTGAACCCAGGAAAGGCGTCCTTTGTTTTTAAGCTCATGCTGAAGGCTTTTTGCCAGAGGGACCAGATAGTGGACATCTGCAGCGGCATAGGCAATCATATCTTCCGGCAGCGGACGCTTTGACCAGTCTTTGCGCTGGTACTTCTTATCAAGGCGGACATTATATCTTTTTGTAAGCACTGCATCCAACCCGCTTTCTTTAAAGCCCAGAAACCGGCAGGCCAGCTCGGTGTCAAAAAGATTGTTAATGCTAATCTTGAAATCTCGATAAAGGGAACGGACATCATAATCCGCCCCATGAAATACTTTTTGAATGTCAGCGCGCCTGAAAACGGGCTTCAGTGCCGACAAATTTTTAATCTGCAGGGGGTCAATGACGGCCGTAGCGTTTGGAGTGGCGATTTGAATCAGACAAACCTTTTCTTTAAAATGATACATCGAGTCTGCTTCCAGATCCACGCCGATGATTCGTTGCTTTTCCAGCCGGCTTGCAAATTTTTGCAGTTCGGGCAGGGAATTGATTATTAAATAGCTGTGAGCTTGGCGTGTCGGCATTTTTTTTCTTGACCCATCTAGGCGTTTCGCCTAAGTGTGAAAACCTTATTTAAAATCAGTCTCATTAATTTTCATGCAAGATTCAGGTATTAATTTATTGGCACTTTACTTTAAAGAGTTTAATTTTATTTTCTAATTTAGCCTTTGCTTAGACCCGTAAGTTTGATATTCTGATAATTTTAATACTACTTAAATTGAGCGTTTCAACTTAGGTACTAGTTTTTACCATTTTACCAATTATTCAAAACTTATCAAGGTGCGAAGATAATGGTAAGCATAATATTTCCTGACGGTAACTTAAAGGCTTTTGAAAATGCCCCGACGGGCCTGGAACTTGCCGAAAGCATTTCAGCCGACTTTGTGCGCAATTGCGTGGCCATGGAATTAGATGAAGAGCTGGTTGATTTAAACATTTTGATCTCTAAAGATGCCAGGGTTCGTTTGATCACCCAGAAAGACCCCGAGGCGCTGCACGTTTTGCGTCACAGTGCTGCCCATGTGATGGCCCAGGCTGTTTTGAGGCTTTTTAAGGATGCCAAACTGACCATCGGTCCGGCCATTGAGGACGGCTTTTATTACGACATCGATATGGAACCGGTTTCAGAAGATGATTTTCCCAGAATTGAAGCTGAAATAAAAAGAATTATTAAAGCCAAACTACCCATTTACCGCAAAGAGGTGTCTAAAGCCGAAGCGCTGGAGTTTTACAAAGATGAGCCTTACAAGCAGGAAATGATTTCAGAGCTGGAAGACGGCACTATTTCGTTTTATCAGCAGGGTGAGTTTACCGATTTGTGCCGCGGCCCCCACGTGCCGCATACCGGTTATGTAAAGGCCATTAAGCTTACAAAAGTTTCAGGCGCCTACTGGCGCGCCGACCCGACCAAAGCTCAGCTGCAGCGAATTTACGGGACGGCTTTTTTCTCAAAAAAAGAGCTCAATGCTCATCTGAAATTTTTGGAAGAGGCCAAAAAAAGGAATCACCGCAAAATAGGACAGGCGCTGGATCTATTCAGTTTTCACGTAGAAGCACCGGGCATGCCTTTTTTCCATCCCAAAGGAATGGTGGTTTGGAATGCCCTGCTGGATTACTGGCGGGCCGAGCATCGCGCTGCCGGCTATGTGGAGACCAAAACGCCGATTATGCTCAACCGGGCACTGTGGGAAAAAAGCGGCCACTGGGAAAACTACCGGGAAAACATGTATATGTCGACCATTGACGAGAACGATTATGTCATCAAACCGATGAATTGCCCCGGCGGCATGCTCATTTACGGCCGCAAGCCCCATTCCTACAAAGATCTGCCGCTGCGGGCCGCTGAGGTCGGCCTGGTTCATCGGCACGAGCTCAGCGGGGTGTTGTCGGGCCTTTTTCGGGTCAGAGCCTTTCATCAGGACGACGCCCATCTTTATATGATGCCGGAGCATATTGAAGAAGAAATTCTGGGTGTGCTGCGCTTATCAGAGCGAATGTACAGTACCTTTGGTTTGGGGTTTCATCTGGAATTGTCGACTCGCCCCGAAAAATCCATCGGCACCGATGAACAGTGGGAACACGCCACCAACGGTTTAGAATTGGGGCTGAAGGCTTATGGCCATGAATATACATTGAACGAGGGCGACGGTGCTTTTTACGGCCCCAAAATTGATCTGCATATTAAAGACGCCCTGGGTCGGACGTGGCAGTGCGGAACTATCCAGCTGGATATGGCGCTGCCGGAGCGATTTAATCTGACCTTTATCGGCAAAGACAACGAGCGCCACCGGCCGCTGATGATTCACCGCACTGTTTTTGGTTCCATTGAGCGCTTCCTGGGGATTTTAATCGAACACTTTGCCGGCAGGTTCCCGTTATGGCTGGCACCGGTTCAGACGGCGATTCTGCCGATTAATGATGACCTGATACCTTATGCCAATGAGGTGAAGTCCGAGCTTGAAAAAGCCGAGCTGCGGGTGGAAGTTGACGACCGTGCTGAAAGCCTGAACAAGAAAGTTCGCGAAGCCCAATTGAATCAAATTCCGCTTATTCTTACCATCGGGGGTAAAGAAAAGGACTCCGGCACCCTTTCGGTGCGAACCTTAGATGGCCACGTCAAATACGGTGTATCCCATGAAATGTTTCTGAATACGGTGGGGGAACATATTTGCAATAGAGAATTGGCGTTGGATCTGTTTAAGGACTAGCAATATAATTTTTAAATTTTGTTAAATGCTTTTAAGAGGAAATTGCGGATAGATAATTTAAATAAAATTCGAAATCCGAATTTCGAAATACGAAACAAATCCGAATATCGAATGATCCAAATTCAAAACCGTTTAGAACATTCGAATTTAGAATTTCAAAATTGTTTCGGATTTCGGGTTTCGTGCTTCGGATTTGTAGTGGCCAATATTCCGATTTTTTGACTTAATTCTTCACTTAATAATTCCTATTCGTGATTTAGAAACTTAGACATGACCCAGAATGCCGGAGTGACAACCCATAAGAACCAGTGGTGCGATTTACGCTGTAATTGGGCAGATGCTGCTAAACTCGAAGCTTTGGATGGCAGCTGCCATACGTTTCAATCCCTGTGGTGCAAAAAAATGAAAAAACATGTGACCAAAAATGCACCCTGCGAGGTTCTATTCGGCCAACGCCGACCGACAACCAAATTTTAAACTGACTTTTTTTTGCACGCAAAGCCGCAAGGTCGCAAAAAATAATGTTTGCCAGATAATTTAATTAATCTTTGCGTCTTGGCGTCTTTGCGTGAGGCCTCATTGTGCTCTGTTTTTTGGACCTGCCATATGCCTAGTACCGGTCAATCAAAACTCAGAAATTTCCTCATCTGCTGGCTGCCACTGATTATTTACTGCTTGGCCATTTACATCCAATCCGGCCAGCCCAGCCCCGAACGCCTCCCGAATGTGCATTTTCTGGATAAAATCCTGCACTTTGGGGCTTACGGCCTCCTTGGCGTCTTTTTTTTCAGAGCCTATCAAACCCTGCCGCTGAAAGACAGCCAAAACCTGTTAATTTTAGTCAGCATCGGATCAGCAACCCTGTACGGTGTTAGTGATGAAATCCACCAGTATTTTGTGCCCTTCCGAGAGGCCGATATTATGGATGTAGTTGCCAATACGATGGGCAGCATCTGCGGGGTTTATTTTTACCATTTATGGAGGGTTCAGAAGAAGCCCGCTTAACCCTGCATGCACATTGACAAGGCCGCTGATTTTATGTAAAAGGATTATTTGGTTGTTTTCAAACCGGGTGCTTTGCATCCGGTTCCAACCGCAACGTTTAAAGCACTGACGTGCTTTTGCCTTTCCGGCCCATGGCCGAAAATTCAAGCCACCCGCTATGCGGGTGATCGTTGACGCAAATCAGATATGCAAGACTGGGAACGTCCGCATATTTGATCATCTTACCCAGAAAAAGGAGCGGAATTAAGCGTATGGCTTCTGAAAATAGCATTGTCATCAACGGCAATCAATTTTCCTTTGCACCGGGGGACACCATCCTCGAGGTGGCGCATCGAAACAGCATTGATATTCCCACTCTGTGTTACCTGAAAGGGGCTACCCCTACCGGCGCGTGCCGCATGTGTGTGGTAGAGGTCAAAGGCGCCCGCAGCCTGGTGGCCTCGTGTGCGGCACCGACAGCTCCCAATATGATTGTTCAGACCGAAACGGCGAAAGTCGTTGAGGCCCGCCGTATGGTCCTTCAGCTGCTGTTGTCCTCCGGCAATCACAACTGCGCGGTTTGCGGAAGCACTGCAGATAACTGGACCGAATTTCAACTCAAAGTGCAACAGGCCGAAGAAGGCACCGAATTGTGTCCGGTCTGGGGCGACTGCCGCCTGCAGGATTTAGCCTTTCGCTATCAGGTTACCGGTGAACGATTTGAAGCCACCGAAACTCCCTATCCGATGGAGACTGCCAATCCGTTCATTATGCGTGATTTTTCCCGCTGTATTCAGTGCGGCCGATGCGTACAGGCCTGCAACGAAGTCCAGGTCAATCAGGCCATCAATTTCGGCTTTCGCGGGGCTGCCACCAAAATTATTGCCGCCGGTGATCGAGCTTACATCAACTCGGATTGTGTCTTTTGCGGAGAATGTGTGCAGGCATGCCCGGTGGGCGCCCTGGTTGAAAAAGATTCCCGTTACGAGGCCCGTCCCTGGGAGACACGCAAGGTGCGCACCACCTGCAGCTATTGCGGGGTGGGCTGCCAGCTTTATTTGCATGTCAAGGACAACCAGGTGGTGAAAGTATCCGGGGTCGAAGACGTTGCCCCGAATTTCGGCAGCCTTTGCGTCAAGGGCCGATTCGGATTTGACTTTATCCATTCACCCGACCGTCTCAAAACTCCCATGATTAAAAAAAACGGGTCACTGCGTGAGGCGACCTGGGATGAAGCTTTGGATCTGGTGGCCCGCAAACTGGGTGACATCAAATCTGAGCACGGCTCCGACAGCATCGGAATGTTGACATCTGCACGAATTAGCAATGAAGAAAACTACATTGCGCAGAAATTTGTGCGGGCGGTTCTTGAAACCAACAATGTCGATCATTGCGCGCGTCTCTGACATTCCTCCACCGTGGCCGGTCTGGCCGCAGCATTCGGAAGTGGCGCAATGACCAATACCGTTGCCGATATCGAACAGGCGGATGTGATTTTAATCACCGGATCCAACACGACTGAAAACCATCCGGTGTTATCCAGTGTTGTCAAACGGGCGGTAACCGTAAAAGGGGCGAAGCTTATCGTTGTCGATCCGCGGCGAATAAGAATTACCCGATATGCTGATAAATGGTTGCGCCAGAATCTGGGTACCGATGTGGCCTGGATCAACGGCTTAATGCATGTGATCATTAAAGAAGGCCTGCATGCCAAACAATTCATTGAAAACCGTACTGAGGGTTTCGACGAACTGCAAGAAATCGTAGAAAAATTTACACCGGACACTGTGGAGCAAATAACCGGTATCCCGGCACAGGAAATCATTGATGCGGCGCGGCTTTATGCGAATGCCGAGCGCGGCTGCATTTTATATTGCATGGGCATTACCCAGCACACCACCGGAACCGATAATGTCAAATCACTGGCCAACCTGGCTATGCTGTGCGGCAACATGGGCATTGAAGGTGGCGGTGTCAATCCGTTGCGCGGTCAAAACAACGTCCAGGGGGCCTGTGACATGGGCGGACTTCCGGATGTGTATTCCGGCTATCAGAAAGTCATCGATCCGGATGCGCGTCAGCGCATGGCAGCGGCCTGGAATGTGGCCGAACTTTCCGACCAGCCCGGCATGAAGGCCACCCAGATGATACCGGCTGCCCATGACGGCACCCTCAAAGCACTTTATATCATCGGTGAAAATCCGCTGGTATCCGATCCGGATGTCAACCATGTCGAA
>JAUVTR010000250.1 GCA_030601425.1 Desulfobacterales bacterium | reverse complement strand
TTCGACATTATTCATTCCAAACACAGGTTAACTGCGATCAAAATGGGAAAATTGCATCGAAAAAGTCCCGCGGCCCTGGGTCGCTGAGCGCAATGAGGTTGAATAACCGAACATGCGGGCCAGGGGAACAATGGCTTTGATGACCTGGGAGCCCATTTTGTGATCAATAGACCCTATTTTTCCGCTGCGCGCGTTTAAATCGCCAATCACCTCTCCCATGAAGGCCTCCGGAACGAATACCTCCACTTCCATGATGGGTTCCAGTAAAAACGGTGCGGCTTTCGCCAGGGCCTCTCTGCAAGCCATGGAGGCACTTACCGTGTAGGCCAGTTCGGTGCTTAACGAATCCTTGTGATTAACGCCGGCAAAGGTGATTTCAACATCAACTACCGGATACCCCATCAGGGCACCGCTCTCCAGTGATTCCATTGCGCCTTTTTCAACAGCGTCTATATAAACCTGCGGCAGCTCATCTTCGGAAATACCAGACAGGAAACGGGTACCGGATCCTCTGGGAAGCGGTGCTACACTTAAGGTGACATCACCGTATTGACGCTGTCCGGCAATTTCTTTATCGAAAAGTGTTGAAGCTTCCGCGGCGTTTGCAATGGTTTCTCGGTAGACGACCTGGGGCCGGCCGACATTGACATTGGTGTTAAATTCCCGCTGCATGCGGCTGGTAATAATTTCCAGGTGCAGCTCACCCATACCCGAGAGGATGGTTTGGCCGGTATCTTCGTCCTGGCGCACTCTCAAGGTTGGATCTTCAGTCAGGAATTTTTCCAGAACCACTTCAATTTTTTCCTGGTCGGCATGGGTTTTGGGCTCTACCGCCACCGAGATAACGGGCTCATAAATCTCAATTTTTTCCAGTAAAACAGGATGATCGGAGGTACACAGCGTTTCACCGGTGGATGAATCCTTCAGCCCCACAACGCCCACAATACTGCCGGTTCCCACTGTTTCCACACGCTCGCGTTTGTTGGCATGCATTTGTAAAATACGGGTCAGTTTTTCCTTTTTCTTCAAGGCGGGATTGTAGAGCTCTTGGCCGACTTTCATTTTCCCGCTGTACACCCTGACAAAGGAAAGCCTGCGGCCCTGAATCATGGATACTTTAAATATCAGGGCTGCCAGGGGATCGGAATCTTTGGCCTGGCATTCAATGATATCACCGGTTTCAGGGTGTGTCCCCTGTATGGGGGGGACATCGACCGGGCTGGGAAGAAATTCAACAATCGCATCCAGCAGGGGTTGGATGCCCTTATTTCTCAAGGCGGATCCGCATAATACGGGGATCAGTTCCAGACGAACGGTGGCTTTGCGGATTGCTTCCAGGATCTTAGGCGAGTCAATGGGCTCTTCCGACAGATAGGCCTCCATCACGTCATCATCGTATTCGGCTGCGGCTTCTATAAGTTTCTCACGGTACCTTTCAGCTTCTTGGCGGTATTCGTCGGCGATGTCCTCAAAATAATAGCTGGCCCCCAGGCTTTCTTCATCCCATCTAATCTGTTTCATTTCGATCAGATCAATGATGTCCGTAAAATTGTCACCCTGACCGACCGGCAGTTGAAGGATGATCGGATTGGCCTTTAAACGCTCTTGCATCATATCAACAGTTCCCAGAAAATCGGCGCCTATCCGATCGAGTTTGTTGATAAAAGCCATTTTGGGAACACCGTATTTGTCGGCTTGGCGCCATACGGTTTCAGACTGAGGTTCGACGCCTTCCACCGCACTGAAAACACCGATTGCGCCATCGAGGACCCGCATTGAGCGCTCGACTTCAATCGTAAAATCCACATGACCCGGTGTGTCGATAATGTGAATTTCACAATTTTCCCACTCGCAGGTGGTGACGGCCGATGTAATCGTTATGCCCCGTTCCTGTTCATCAACCATCCAGTCCATAACCGCTTCACCATCATGGACCTCGCCGATTTTATGGGATCGACCGGTGTAGTACAGAATGCGCTCGGTGACTGTGGTTTTGCCGGCATCAATGTGAGCAATGATACCGATATTTCGGATGTTGTTGATTTTAACTTTTTTCTTCATCGTATTAACAGCATGTTTGCTTTAACAGGTAGCTGCAGATCAATATGTCCTGCCAGGGTAGGGGCTTCATTTCCGTCAATTAAGATCTGGACGCGCTTAATTTCAGGTACGTTTAAGACCAGAGAATTTACCATCGAATAAATAGTCAGGAGCTCTGATTTGCTGCCTCCGGGATGGTTTTTCCTGACGGCCTGCGACAGATCGACATAGCAGGTGCCGTCAGGGGTAATATAAATGGCCCTGAGCCGTGTTTCGGCCGGAATTGTTTTCAATAAACCCTTTTGGGGGCCTTTTATCAATGCGTTGACGATGGTAGCGGCTAAACCTGCCGGATCATCCGGATGAAGGACCACCCGTTGTTCGGCCATCAAAAAATAACTGTTTCGACCGGCAAAATAAAGGTGGATCGGAGATTTTTTGATTGGCACCGACATGCCGCCGGGCAAGGGCGCATCTTTGCTGTCTGGCCCTGCTGCCGAAACGTAGACTGCCGCTAGGGCCATCAGAACCGCACCTTCTGCCAGGAGAACGCAGAGGGCTTTGGAAAGTATACGTTTAGGGAATGGTGACATGATCAGGATCATCCTGTTTTAAGGAGATCATAATAGATTACAGCACGCGCACATCAAAGCCAATAAAAAAAGGTTAGCCTGATGGTACTAACCTTTTTATTTACTGGTGGAGCTGAGGGGGCTCGAACCCCTGACCTCATGACTGCCAGTCATGCGCTCTCCCAGCTGAGCTACAGCCCCATTTAAAAGGAAATTTCTAACAAATGCCATTGAGAGTGTCAATCTTTATTTTGTTCAACATTTGTCTGTCAATACCCAAATAATATGATAAAATGTTACAATTATCGAAATTTACTTTAATTTCCCATAAAGATATGAGATAAACACAAATTGGCACGTATCTATATAGTGTCTGTCCACAAATGGTAGGTTTTGGTCCAGAGCAAGGCTTGAGCGATTTTGAAACCCACGGCGTAGCAGTCCCTGCGTTAGCAGGCGTAGCGGGCTACGTCGAAAGAGCTTGACTGGCTACGCCATTATCTCGAAAGAGCGAAAACGCCGCTCCGGGCCAAAAGATGCCGTTTGTGGATGGGCACTAACTATTAATGGGGAACATGAGGGTAGTGCAGAAAGGATTCAAATGCTCAGTTTAATGCGAAAACATGCAGGCAGTTGGATGATAAAAATATTATTAGGTGGGATAGCGATAACCTTTATCTTCTGGGGGGGATATCAGGCAACCTCGCGGCGTTCCGGCAGAGTGGCTACGGTCAACGGCGAAACCATTACGGCGGAAGAATACCGCCTAACTTATAAGAGATTAATCGAACAGGTCCAGCAAAGATTTGGCAACAACTTGAATGAAGAAATGATCAATAACATGCAACTGCCCAAACAGGCCATAGACCAGCTCGTGGACCAGATGCTTATGCGCCAGGCGGCCAGCGAGCTGGATTTGCGAGTTTCTGACGAGGACCTTTCCCGGTCCATTAAAAGCATCGGCGCATTTCAGACGGCCGGTGTTTTTGACCCGCGCCGCTACAAATTGGTCCTGGGTCGCAATAATTTAAGCTCCGAAAGTTTTGAGGTCAGCCAAAGGGATTCGCTGCTGATTGAAAAACTCAACAACTTAATTGCTGGCAGCGTTAAGGTTTCCGACGATGAGGCTGTTGAGTGGTATAATTGGAGCAATGCCATGGTCGACCTGGAATTTGTTGTATTTGAACCGGATCGCTATCCGGATATCGTTGTTACGGCTGACGAAATCCAGCAATATTTTGAAGGCCGGAAAGACTCTTATAAGACGGAGCCGCTATTGAAAATGCGATACTTAAAGTTTGAGCCGCGAAACTACGTTGCCAAGGTTGAGATATCCGCTGTTGAGATTTCCGAATATTATGAAGAGCACTCGGATGAATTTCAGAATCCGAAAACGGTTGAAGCCCGTCACATTCTAATTCAAGTGGATCAGAATGCGGCTCCCGAGGAGGTGGCCAAGGCCCAAGAAAAAATTGAAGACATTTTGAAAAAGGCCAGAGGAGAGCAGGACTTTGCCGAACTTGCCAAGCAATATTCCGAAGGCCCCAGTAAAGACAAAGGTGGTCATCTGGGCAGCTTCCGACGTGAGGCGATGGTAAAACCTTTTTCAGACAAGGCTTTTGCAATGCAAGCAGGGGAAATCAGTGACCCGGTTCGAACCCGGTTCGGATGGCATATTATAAAGGTTGAGAAGGTGAATGAAGCCACGGTTACAACCCTGGCCGACGCCAGGGACAAAATCCGCCAAAAGCTGGCCGATGAATACGCTAAACAGCTCGCTTACGACGAGGCCGAATCCATTTTTGATGCCACCTTTGAAAGCGACCAGTTGGAAACCGTTGCTGCTGAGAACCAGCTTGTCGTCTACACAACCGACTTTTTTGCGCGCCAGGGGGGGGCCGCAAAGGGTGTCCAGAATAAATCGGCATTTGCGAAGGCGGCCTTTGAATTACCTGAAGGTGAAATCAGTGAAATTCAGGATTTTGGAGACGGATATTATCTGATGGAAATCATCGAGAAAAGGCCGGCTAAAATTCCCGAATTAAACGCAGTCGAGGAAAAAGTTAAAGCTGATCTGATTAAGGAAAAGAAAGGTGAGAAAGCCAGAATGGATGCCGAGGCCCTGTTGTCGGCTCTGAAAGACGGCGTCAACATAGCGACGGCCAGCAAAGAATTCGATCTAAAGGCCCAAAGCACCGGGTTTTTTAAACGCAATGACGCCATCCCCAACATCGGCTTTGAACGCGACATTTCCAGGGCCGCTTTTGAATTATCGGCGCCAAACAGCCTGCCGCAGGAAATAATCGATGGTCCCAAAGGGTATTATGTTATCAAATTTAAGCGAAGAAAAGCACCATCCATGGCTGATTTTGACAAAGAAAAGGAAGGCATCAACAATCGATTGGTGCAGCAAAAAAGGTTTAAAGCCTTTCAAGCATGGCTGGATCAAAGGAAAAAAAGCAGTGAGATAGTCATCGAGGAGAGTCTTCTTTAACGTCCATTCAGGAGGACCATGGTAAGCTCTGAAAGTCAATCCGCTAGCAAAGGAAAAATTAAATACAGCACGAAAAAATGTCCGGATTGTTATGTGCACCTGTCGCTGAATGCCAAGGAATGTCACGCCTGCAAGGCAAAAGTCGG
>JAUVTR010000032.1 GCA_030601425.1 Desulfobacterales bacterium | reverse complement strand
TGGAAAAACAGGTGTTCAACATTAACGCCGGCGAAAAAGAAGAAGAAATCAAATTTTCGCTCCCTGATTTTGATCGCGCACTTGTAGAAGCCGGCGGCTGGGTGGAATACGCCGATCGTAATTATTGAACATATGAAACCCCTCATTACCCTGGAAAACACTTCCGTTCGTTTGCGTGACAGGCCTTATCTTCAGAACACTTCCTGGCAAATCAATTCCAATGAAAACTGGGCGATACTGGGCCCCAACGGGTCAGGAAAGACGACCTTTGCAAAATCACTGTTTGGTGAAGTCCCGATTGTAAAGGGCAGAATCATATTTCATTTTTCAAAAAGAGAGCGTCAGAATCCGGTCAACATCACAAAGGCGATTGGATATGTTTCGCCCGAGCTGCAGCGCGACATTATCGAAGGCGAAAACCTCAAAGATCGTTTCCGGGACTTTAGCGGGAAGATAGATGAAGTCACAAAGGTAAAGCACATCATTTTAGATAGAATGGTTAAGCCTGCGGATGCGGTTCGAGATGAAAAAAAGTTGATGCAGATCGCCAAAAAAATCGAAATTGAAGATTTGCTGGAAAGAGATATAAAGTCGTTATCCACCGGCGAGATGAATACCGCCTTAATCGCAAAAGCATTGATGAAACGCCCGAAACTGCTCATTCTGGATGAGCCCTTCGATGGTTTGGATCAACAATCACGAAATTCTTTAGCAAATACCATCAATGATTTAACGCGCACAAACATCCATCTTATTTTAATTACCCACAGATTCGAGGAAATTATTTCCAATATAACACACGTATTGCTTTTAAAGGAGGGCCAAATTTATAAGGAAGGCAGAAAAGAAGACGTTTTCACGCCGGACAACATCAACCGGGTATACGAAATGGACAAGCGTTCGATTCAACCGGATCCACATAAATTATTGAACGCATTACCCGCATTAAAGAGAAAAAGACCGCTGCTCTCTCTGGATAAAAAAACCGCTGAAGCCAGAGTTTTAATTGAGATGAAAAATGTAACGGTTAAATACAATCGCAAACGGATCCTTGATAGATTTAACTGGATTGTAAAGCATGGCGAAAACTGGGCGATCATAGGGCCGAAAGGGGCCGGCAAATCAACTATTTTAACATTGATATGCGGCGACAATCTGCAAGCCTATGCCAATGAAATCTATTTTTTTGGGAAAAAAAGAGGCTCGGGTGAAAGTATCTGGGATATAAGAAAAAAACTCGGCTATATCTCATCCGACCTGCAGCTTCGACAGCGTAAAAATATTGACGCCTTTGATGTCGTCTGTTCAGGCTTTTTTGATTCAAACGGACTGTTTCGAAGGTGCAGCTCCGATGAGCTGTCAATTGCCAGGCAATGGACCCAATTTCTGAATATTGCCGACCTGGCCGATCAAAAATTCGGCCGTCTTTCCCACGGCCAGCGCCAGTTGATTCTCATCGCCCGGGCAATGGTTAAATCACCTGAATTTCTTATTTTAGATGAGCCTTTTCAAGGGCTGGATATTAAAAACAAATCAAAATTGCAGCGCATCCTTGAATATCTTGGCGCCCACACGCATACGAATTTAATCTACGTACCGGATCCGGATACGGAGATCTTAAGCTGTATGACCCATGAATTGACTATGGAGCGCGGCAAAGTAATAAACAGCCGCTCCTTGAGAACCTGACAGAGCGACCGGTAAGGGAGGAGCGGTGCCGGGCTGATTTGGCGAAACTGACTCTGCCGGCTTCCTTGCTTCCCTTTATCCGGTTTCGACGGTATTGCGGATCGTTCCGATTTTTTCCACCCAGCACTCAACAATGTCTCCGGCGTTTAGCAGCACCGGAGGGTCCCTGAAAATTCCGACTCCCGAAGGCGTTCCGGTGGAAATAATGTCGCCGGGCACAAGGGTTATGTCTTCGCTGATAAAACTAATGATGGAAGGGATATCAAATATCATATCAGCGGTGCTTCCGTTTTGCATGATTTCCCCATTGATACGTGTGGTTAATTTTAGATTTTGAAAATCTTCGACCTCATCGACCGTAACCAGCGCCGGGCCTAACGGGGCAAAGGTATCGAAAGATTTACCGCGAAACCATTGGGAATCGGCAAACTGAGCTTCCCGGCCGGATACGTCGTTCATTACCGAAAATCCGGCGACATAATTCAGGGCATCTTCAGGTGAAATGCGCTTACCCTCCCGTCCAATAACCACAGCCAGTTCAACCTCCCAATCGATCTGGTTGCAGCTTTGAGGTAAGATAATCGGATCAAAGGGTCCGGCAAGGGTATTCTGAGTTTTACAGAATAATAGCGGCTTTTGCGGTTTTTCAAAGCCGCTTTCTTCTTTGTGGTCGAGGTAATTTAAACCCAGGCATATAATCTTGGAAGGCCGATATAACGGACAGCCGAACCGGACATCCATTTTCCGGCCGGTGTCCTCTATGTGCTCGATTCGTTTCAGCCAGCCGTCCCTAAAAAAGGATCCCCCGATATCCGGTATCTCCGGAAAAATTGCTCTTAAATCAACAATTTTATCTTTCTGCCATAACCCCGGCTTTTCCCGGCCGGCGGCACCAAACCGGATCAATCGCATCAGTTATCCGCTTTCTTTTTTAGTCCATCCTGAAAGCACTTCTCCCCATACCAATCAATCTGTCGACAGAAGCCGCGAATGATGCTCACTTCTTTGGTCCGCAGTTTCATGCGCGTACCAAACTGTCGAATAATATTCATAAAATATTCAGGATTTTCAGGCTGAATGTAGCTGATTCTCACCAGGATATCTTTTAATTGAGCATACATGCCGTCCAGTTCATGCCGGTTAGCGAGTTGCGGCACAAAGGCTTTAGCCTTCGGCTGATTATAACGCCGCAATTCATAGCACATGATCATCACGGCCTGGGCCAGGTTCAATGATGAAAATTCGGCAGTCGGGATATTGATCAGCTCATGGCAAAAGCGGATATCTTCATTGGTTAGCCCGCGATCTTCCGGACCAAATAACAGGGCCACCCGATTATTCTCGGAAATGGGCGCCAGTTTTTGTGCCAGTCTGGTCGCCGTACCCACAAGCTGCCGTTGCCCGCCCAACCGGGCTGTCGTGCCGACGATATAGTTTAAAGGCTCAAGAGCAGTCTGCAAGTCTTCATAAACCAGCATTTGTTCGACCACGTCAATGGCGGCATACGTCGCCATTTTTAAAATCCGTGACAGGTCGCAATTTTGTGGATCCACAACAATCAGCTGTTCAAATCCCATGTTCCGCATCGCCCGGGCAGCCGCACCGATATTTTCCGGGTATCGAGGTCGGCTCAGGACAACGCAAACATTTTTAAGGTTGACGGTGGCGGGCATCAGCTGACAATTTCAAGGTTGTTAAAATAATAGGTCATTTCAAAAGCAGCGGTCTCCGGAGCGTCTGAACCGTGAACCACATTTTTTTCAATATCCGTTGCAAATTCCCTGCGGATGGTCCCTTCAGCTGCTTCCTTATAATGGGTAGCGCCCATCAGTTCACGGTATCGAGCAATGACATTTTCACCTTCAAGTATCATCATTACTGCCGGCCCGGAGCTCATAAAATCGGTCAGGCTCTCAAAAAACGGCTTTCCTTTATGCACGTCATAAAAGCCTTCGGCCTGCTTTTTTGTGAGATGCAGCATCTTTATCGCCACGATTTTAAAATCGCTACCTTCAAGTCGTTTAATCACTTCGCCGATAAGTCCCCGTGAAACGCCGTCTGGTTTAACAATCGCCAGCGTTCTTTCCATAATCGTCATTCCCTTTCCTTTCTTAGAGTAGAATCTATCTCAAAAATAGTAGATTACGTCCCATGGGCGCGACGCAAACCGATTCAAAAACGGAGCATACACGACAGTATTCGAGTATTTTGAATCGGTTTGATGAACACCTCAATATTCTATACAAAAAGATGTAAAATCCCGCCTATATTGGCGGGGCAACAAAGCCCTTGGGTGTTAGATGCATTTTTGAGATAGATTCTAGTTCAGGGTGCCATAACAAACGGCTACTCGCAAGTCAACACTTGGCATTTCTCGGCTGTCTGTCGCCCTTCGTTTAAGGTTGCGCAGGTTTTTAAACGGCAGAAATTCTCAGTTAACCGCAACCGACCGTGGGCCACTGGCAACAAACATTTATTCCGGTTGACAAGCAAAACGTCACTTTCTATTATTTAAGGGAACGATAACCAATAAAAAGGTAAATCCAAGGTTGCCTAAAGTCCTTGAGTCTTGCGATTGTGGAGTACTGGAGTGATGGAGCATCGGAGTGTTGCAAAAAGATATCCAACTTTTAACCATTACTCCAGTACTCCAATACTCCAAAATTAATTTAAAATGAAAACCACCCGGTGGATTAGCCTTCTTTTCGGTTACAGATCTGGTATTTAATCACCTAATGCATAGGATTAAATTAATAGGGAGCTGCCATGCCCATCTACGAATTCTATTGTAACGACTGTAATACCATCTTTAATTTTTTCTCCAAAACCGTAAACACCACTAAAAGACCCAAATGCCCCAGGTGCAAGATAAAAACCCTTTCCAGACAGCTGTCGGCTTTTGCATTTGCCGGTAAGGCCAAAGAGGACAGCAACGCGGATGATCTGCCGTTTGATGAAAATAAAATGGAAAAGGCAATGCAAATGCTGGCAGGCGAAGCGGATAAAATCAACGAAGATGACCCCCGGCAGGCGGCCAATCTTATGCGCAAGCTTTCAGATATGACCGGCCTCGAACTGGGAGCCGGTATGAATGAAGCTTTAAAACGAATGGAGGCCGGGGAAGACCCGGATGCCATCGAAGCCGAAATGGGAGATTTGTTAGAGGACGAGGAACCTTTTCTCTTACCCGATAAAAAAGGAGCCAAAAGAACCCGAAAGCCCGCACCGATTAGAGATGATAAGTTGTATGACTTATAAGAATTGTTCAAGAGAATAGGCCCAATAAAATCCGAAGCACGAAACTCGAAACAAATACAAAAGAACAAATTCAAATGTTTCAAACAGGATTGGAATTTTGGTCATTTGGTATTTGAAATTATTTCGGCCAATTTTATTAAATCAGGCGGGATTCGATTTTCGAATTTATAATGATGTGATTGACTCCCATAAATCAGAGTCGTTACAATACCTCAAATTAGAGATAATTAGGATGGGGGAAAAATATGGATAAGGATATATTGGGAAAAATAGAAATTCAGCAGGGTGACATCACCCAGCTGGATGTGGATGCGATTGTCAATGCAGCCAATACGAAGCTGCTGGGCGGTGGGGGCGTAGACGGGGCCATTCATCGGGCTGCCGGTTCGAAATTATTGGAAGAGTGTCGGGCCGTCGGCGGTTGCCCCACCGGTGAAGCCAGGATTACCAAGGGATACAATCTTCGGGCCCGCCATGTTATTCATACCGTCGGGCCGGTGTACAGCGGAAAACCCAAAGATAGCCAGCTGTTGACCAACTGTTATTTAAACAGCTTAAAGCTGGCCGTTGACAATAACCTTGCCACAATTGCTTTTCCGGCAATTAGCTGCGGGGTATACGGGTATCCGATCGAAGATGCCTGTAAAATCGCAGTGGATATGAGCTACGAGTTTTTAAAGCGCAATCCGTCCCTCAAAAAAATTATTTTTGTCCAATTTTCGCCGAAGGATTATGCGGTTTATGAGGCCTATTTTAAATCGACATCTCCGTCTTAATGATAATCAACGTAACGGTCCCGTTTCATTGGAATAGTGCCTGCGACAGCAGACCATCGGGTCAATAACGAATAAAACCCATGACTTATAATCCAATATTTAGGGATGTTGGTTCGTGTTACAGACGCCCGGGCGTAGGGTCGTCCATTTTAGATTTGACAAATTGCGTTGCCATAGTTAACATTTAAGGAAATTTCATGTAAATCCGGCCAGATTTCCCGAGCTGAGCTGAAAACATGCAAGGAGGATTAAAATATTATGGTTGAAGTTACTGAAGAAGCCGCAAAACAGATTCAGGAATACTTTAAAGACAAAGAGGTCACACCGATTCGGATCTTTTTGAATGCAGGCGGTTGAGGAGGCCCTTCCCTGGCCATGGCTCTGGATGAGCTTAAAGACAACGATAATGTGTTCGATGTAAATGGTTTTCAATTTGTCATGGAAAAAGAATTCTATGAAAAAGCACAACCTGTAAAAGTCGATTTTTTGGGATACGGGTTTAAAATTGATTCCAGCATCGATTTCGGTGCCAGCGAATCCGCATGCGGAAGTTGTAGTACAAGCGGAAACTGTTCCGACTAAATCTCGAAACCGAAAGACAAAAGGGCGGCACTACCCAAAAGTGTCGCCCTTTTTTCATTCATAAAAATGAAAGATCAGCGCGTTAAAGAAATCATAGACTACCATGAAGCGACAAAGCATCATTACGATCGCTATGCCAGATCGCCGGGCTACATGGATTGGAAAAATCAGCCCCATCCGTTTCGCTCTTATGCGGGAGCACCCACTCTGCCCTTACCTCTATTAAAAAAAGACCCCCCGGCCGCGTACCAGGATTTATATGACAGAAAAAATAATGCCCGCCAGGCGGTCACCGTTGAAACCATTGCCGGCTTTCTTGAACTGTCTCTGGGTTTGTCCGCCTGGAAAGCGGTATCCGGGTCCCAGTGGTCATTAAGAATCAATCCTTCGAGTGGAAATCTTCACCCCACCGAAGCGCATCTGATCCTGCCCCCATTCAATTCGAACCCAAGTGGTGTTTATCATTACAATGCCCTGGGTCACGTATTGGAGAGACGCGCTGATATTCCTGCCGAATTATGGCAACGCATTGTATCGCATTTTGGAGCAGAGGGATTTTTAATCGGCAGCAGCAGTATATTCTGGCGCGAATCCTGGAAATACGGCGAGCGTGCATTCCGATACTGTAATCATGATGCCGGTCATGCACTGGCCTGTGTGAGTTTGTCAGCCAATCTGTATGGATGGAAAGTGACCTGTTTAAACGGTCTGTCCGACGCAGCAATCGATGCGGTTTTGGGTTTTGACCAGATCCGGTTCCGAAAATTAGAGGAAGAACACACTGATTTCTTGTGTTTTGTGCATTCCGCGGCCTCAAATCGCATTCCGCGGTCCTTGCCGGATCAAATTATATCTGAATTTGCGAATTTGCCGTTTATCGGAGAACCGGATAAATTGAGTCAAACGTGCGTCGACTGGGAAATCATTTATCAAACGGCGCGACTATCAAAAAAACCTGCCACAGAAGAAATCGCGGTTAAATTGGAAAATCGCAAATTGTCTGTTAGCGCTCCCAGTCCTTTATCGGCGGCGGATATTATCCGAAATCGAAGAAGTGCAACCGCTTTTGATCGCCATGGATCTGTTAGCAGAGACCGATTTTTGAATATGCTGGACAAAACCCTGCCAAGATCAGGTTGTGCCCCGTTTGATGCCGAATTAATCGAACCCGCGACGCATTTGCTCCTTTTTGTCCATAACGTGGTGGATTCAGCGCCGGGGCTTTATTTCTTTTTACGTACTGAAAAAGATTTTGATGAAATCAAACGGTTTTCTCGATCGGATTTTCTCTGGAAACCTGTCGAAACGGAGTTTCCGCTCTATCTTCTTTCTGAAGGAAACTGCAGACAGCAGGCCATGATGGTCAGCTGTCATCAGGAGATCGCCGGTTTCGGTGCCTTTTCGCTGGGAATGATTGCAAAATTTAAAGACATCATCACAGCCGAACCGTATCGCTATCGCCATTTATTCTGGGAGACCGGAATGATCGGGCAGGTGCTGTACCTGGAAGCTGAAGCCCACGGTCTCAGAGGCACGGGAATCGGCTGTTTTTTTGATGATGCCGTCCACGAAATAATGGGTTTCAATGACAATCACTATCAAAGTCTCTATCATTTTACTGTCGGCAAACCGATTGAAGACCCGCGTTTGACGACTCGTCCGCCGTACCACCACCTTAAAAACCGCTAAATTGGTTCCATAATACGCATCTTTTGGCCCATGGCTTCGTTGCCCCGCGGGTATAAGCGGGATTTCACATCTAATTAAATGGAGATTAAGGTGTTCATCCCCGCAATATGCGGGATCTCACATCTCTTTTTATGAATATTAAGGGGTTCGTCAAGCCGGCTCAAAATGCTCACGTACTATAACGGTTGAGCCCGTTTAGCCCGTTGGCCGGTTAAGGATTATATGCCTTTGTGACAGCTACCTGTTTTGGACGCCTTGTTGAACCCTTTAATGTATAAGATCAAGATGTGAAATCCCGCCAATATTTGGCGGGGCCCTGAACCAAAATCCACTTATTATGAAACCAATTTGATACTTGTTCAAAATGTGAAACCCCGAATTCAGGCAGGACACTCAGTCAAATTCTGATATTCTGAAACCAGTTCAACCATTTTTTTCATTGCGAATGGTTATTCGAGTACCTATTTTTTAGGCAAAGCTTATATTTCTCACAAAAAATTGAATGGGTCCGAAAGAATACTTCTAAATTCGAAATTCCTGACTTTAGATCACGTCTTCAGCGTGATTCGGTATTCGATATTCAATCCGCATAGATGCTTTATGTTAGCGACAATGGTTTACCAATAGGAGAAGATGATGCCACCCAACGAGCTAATAAGTGAGAAAAGTCCCTATCTTTTACAGCATGCTCATAATCCGGTGGACTGGCATGCCTGGTCTGAAGAGACGTTTGACCTGGCGAAAAAGCAAAACAAGCCGGTTTTTATTTCAATCGGCTATGCCACCTGTCATTGGTGTCATGTTATGGAAAAAGAATCGTTTGAAGACGAAGAGGTCGCCCGGGTTCTGAATGATATATTTATCAGTATCAAAGTAGACCGGGAGGAACGACCGGATATTGATGCCGTGTATATGGCTGCCTGCCAGATGTTAACCGGAAGCGGTGGTTGGCCCTTGAACCTTTTCCTTACGCCGGATAAAAAACCTTTCTTCGCCGCAACTTACCTTCCCAAACGCAACCGTTTTGGCCGGGCCGGGCTGATCGATCTGTGCCAACAGGTAGACACCCTGTGGAAGTCCGAAAACGACAAAGTGAATTCCTCAGCCGCCGGTATTGCTGCCACACTGGACCGGGCATTTACCTTTTCAGCTGCCGATGAACCCGGCGAATCTCTCCTGGATCATGCATTTCAGCTGATCTGGCAGGGCTACGATTCAAAATACGGTGGCTTCGAAAGCGCCCCCAAATTTCCAACGCCCCATCGCTTGCTTTTTTTGCTGCGCCGCTACGACCGTACCGGGGACGCCAAGGCGCTAAAAATGGTGGAAAAAACCTTGAAAGCTATGCGGCTGGGTGGAATCTGGGACCACGTCGGCTACGGTTTTCACCGCTATTCTACGGATCAAGAATGGTTGTTGCCGCATTTTGAAAAAATGCTATACGACCAGGCCCTCATCGCCCAGGCCTGTTTAGAAACCTATCAGATCACCCAGGATGAATTTTATGCCCAAACAGCGGATGAAATCTTTACCTATGTATTAAGAGATATGACATCCTCGCAAGGCGCATTTTTCTCGGCCGAAGATGCCGACAGCGAGGGCGAAGAAGGTAAATTTTATGTATGGACGATTGGCGAATTCAGAAATGTGTTGGGTGACAGCGATTCGGAGGTATGGGAAAAAATATTCAACCTGAAACCGGATGGAAATTTTACCGACGAAGCCGGCGGACAAAAAACCGGAACCAACATCCTTCATCTGGATAAAACCCTGAGTCAATGGACCCGGGAGTTGAAACTGACGGAACAAGAAGTAGACACGCAATGGGGAAAAATCCGCCAAAAATTGTATCAATCCCGTAAGGATCGGATTCATCCTTTAAAGGATGATAAGATTCTGACCGACTGGAATGGTCTGATGATCGCTTCTCTGTCTCTGGGTGCCCGGATACTGAATAAACCCGAATACGCCCGGGCCGCAGATAAATCAGCGCGGTTCATCCTGACAAAAATGCGGGATAATAACGGCCAGCTGTTTCATCGCTTCAGAGACGGTGAGCTGGCCATCGAAGCGCAAGCTGCTGATTATGCTTTTTTCATAAACGGGCTGCTGAATTTATACCAGGCAACGTTTGATTTAACGTACGCTGAAGAAGCGGCAGCGCTGCAAAAAACCATGCTGCGCGATTTTTGGGATGATACCAAAGGTGGTTTTTTCTCAACCGCGAATCAAAGCGCCGAGCTTCCGGTGCGGCCCAAGGAACTCTATGATGGTGCCATTCCCTCGGCCAATTCGGTATCATTATTGAATCTGCTCTGGTTATCGCGATTGACCGGTGATCCCAAATGGGATACTAAAGCCCATGATCAGGTGCGGGCCTTTGCCGGAACGGTAAAATCACAGCCAACGGCATTCACCTATTTTCTGCTGGGCGTTGATTTTGCCATTCGCCCGGGCCAGGAAGTGGTCATTTCCGGCGAACCTGATACAAGCAACGCCCAGAAACTGCTGGCAGCCTTGAACCTTAATTTTACACCCAATAAAGTGACCCTGCTCAAATCGGACCAAAATGCGGAACGGCTGGCTAAATTTGCTGGCTATACAGACGGCCTGCAGTTAATTAAAGGCCAGGCCACTGCCCATGTGTGTAAAGGCTTTGCCTGCAAGGAGCCTACCACTGATGTGCAGGCAATGGTTGACCGTATTCTGGGAAATAAACATAATGGATAGTGAATATCGATGGGTTGACTAAAATCAAAAATTTTCCGACGAACCAGAGACGGTTTTTTCTCACATGAACGCCACTGAACCCGCCTCGTTGAGAAAACAATTAATAAAATGGTATTTAAAGCATCGCCGAGATTTACCTTGGCGCCGATCGGACGATTCCTATCATATATGGGTATCCGAGGTAATGTTGCAGCAAACCCAGGTAAATACGGTATTAAAATACTACCATCGGTTTCTAAAAACGTTTCCGAACATTAAAAAATTGGCGCGAGCTGATCTGCAGGATGTTCTCAAAGTTTGGGAAGGGATGGGATATTACGCCCGGGCTCGAAACCTGCACCGGGCCGCAAGCGTTGTCGCAAACGATTATGGTGGCCGGATTCCGAATTCGTGGGAGGATTTACGAAGCTTACCCGGTATCGGCGATTATACCGCAGCTGCGGTGTTGAGCATTGCCTTCAATCAGCCATACCCGGTCGTTGACGGCAATGTCAAAAGAGTATTGGCCCGCTTGCATAAAATTGGTGCACCGGTCAATCAAGCGCGTTCATACCCTGTTTTCAAAGATGCCGCCGGCAAGCTGCTGGATCCCAAACAGCCGGGTATTTTTAATCAAGCCATGATGGAACTCGGCGCCTTAATCTGCAAGCCTAAAAATCCTGTGTGCGATGCCTGTCCATTAGATCACCTGTGTCTGGCGTTTAAAACCCGGCAGGTCGCCAAATTTCCGAAACGTCAGAAGTCCCGGGCCACGCCACAATATCACATCACGGTGGGTGTTATTTTTAAAGACGATCGGGTTCTGATCACCCGGCGTAAAGCCGAAGGGCTGCTGGGGGGATTATGGGAATTTCCGGGTGGTAAGATCAAACAAGGCGAATCAGCTGAAGCGGCCTGCATCAGGGAAATCAAAGAAGAAGTTAATCTTAAGGTACGGATTGACAGCCATTTGACCCGGGTGAAACACGCCTATACGCATTTTAGAATTATCATGGAAGTTTTTTGCTGCCGGTATGTATCCGGTAAGGTAAAATTGCACGGACCGACTGCTCATCGCTGGATACGGATCGAGGAATACAAAAACTATCCGTTTCCGAAAGCCAATCATAAGTTCATACCGCTCCTGGAGCAGAAGCAAGGTTTTGATTAGGAGCGCAGCGACGTCATCTACAATGGTCGATATCCTTCTTATCCAGCCTCCGATTCGGGATTTTTATCTCACAACCAAACGCACGATCCCTTACGGACTGGCCAGCATCGCCGCCGGACTGTTAGAAGGCGGTTTTTCAGTGGAGATCATAGATTCACTAGCCACCCCAAAATCACGGGTTGTCGATCTGCCGCCGGAAATGTCTTATTTACAGCCTTATTACGGTAAATCTGATCAGTCCCCCTTCGCGCTGTTTCATCATTACAAGCATTTTGGATACAGCTATGACTCCATCGGGCAGCAGGTTAAAAAAGCCCAACCTTTCCTGGTGGGTATTTCATCCCTTTTTTCCGCCTATGCCGAGGAGGCCGTCAAAACCGCGCAAATCGTCAAGCACAATCATCCGGCTTGCAGCATTGTATTAGGCGGTCACCACCCCACTGCCCTGCCGGAACGCGTTATGGAATCTTCAGCAGTGGACTTTGTCATGCGGGGTGAAGGTGAGGTATCAATGACGTTGCTGGCCGAGGCACTTCAAAACGGATTGGGCTTCGATGAAATACCGGGGCTTGTTTACCGTAAATTGGATGGCGGCCTGCACGTCAGCGAAACCGCCACCATGCGCAATCCGGATGATTATCCCTTACCGGCCACTCAGCTGTTGAACCAGCGCTATTACAGTCGTAATAAAAAAGCGGCTGCCGTAATTGTTACCAGCCGTGGATGTCCCATGAAGTGCACCTACTGCGCCGTGGGCGCATCATCGCCGTTTAACTATCGCAGAAAGAGCGTGAAATCCGTAATCGTTGAGATCGAAAATTCGATAAACCTTTACGATACTGGATTTATCGATTTTGAAGATGAAAACCTGTCGCTGGATCGAAACTGGTTTTTGCAACTGTTAAATGAAATCAGCCGGCGGTTTAATGGACATCAGCAGGAACTCAGGGCCATGAACGGGCTGCTTCCCTCTTCGCTGGACGAGCAAGTCATCGGCGCCATGAAAGCAGCCGGTTTCAAGACGTTAAACCTGTCGCTGGGCACTACCTCAAATGCACAACTCAAGCGATTTCAGCGACCCGATGTTCGTAAAGCATTTGAGCGTGCTCTAAATCTTGCAGAGATCCATGACCTGCAGGCCGTCGGTTACATAATTATCGGGGCCCCGTTTCAAGAAGCAGCAGATTCGCTCAACGACATCCTCTACCTGGCTAAGCGCAGAGTTCTTGTCGGCACCTCTGTCTTTTACCCGGCACCGGGCAGCATGGATTACGCGCTGTGCGCTTCAATGGGGTTGTTGCCCAAAAATTTTTCCGGTATGCGATCCAGCGCTCTGCCCATATCCCATACCACCACACGCAAAGAATCGATAACCCTCCTGCGTCTGAGCCGAATTGTTAATTTTATGAAGCACCTCATCGATCGCGGTCAGCCTATACCGGATCCTTCTCCTGCCACCGGCCGCATCGAAAATCCGAAACAAAGAGAGACCGCCGGAAAACAACTGCTAAAATTTTTTCTCTATGATGGAATAATCAGAGGGGTCAACCCGAACGGTGAGGTCTTTGAGCATGACACCTGCCCGCAACTGAGTAACCGATTCCTTGCCGGGCTAAATTCCAACCGTATCCGGGGATGTGAAAGTTGATTTACGCGCACCCGTTTTTTCTGACTGACAATAGATTCTAACCTATTAATTTTAATTCACTTAATACGCTTTTCTAAAATCAATCACATTCATCATTTCACCGGATTTTTGGACATATGCTTTCAGATTATGCTGCATGATTTCCATCGCCCGTTTCATATAGTGCGGAGAGACGCCGGCAATATGGGGCGTAAGAATCACATTCTCTAATTTCCATAAAGCGCTGTCTTCAGGTAAGGGCTCTTCTTCATACACATCGGCGACCAATCCGGCAATACGTTTGGCTTTTAAAGCTTCCACCAGGTCGGTCTGATTCACTGTCGGTCCTCTTCCGATGTTGATAAAACAGGCGGTCGCTTTCATTGAGCCGAAATAGCGCTTATCAATGATTCCTTTTGTATCTTCTGTCAGCGGCAGCAAGTTAATGACATAATCGCTTTCTTTGAAAACCGCCTCCATTTCTTCGGGCCCATACACCCGGTCGACATGTTCTACTGCTTGCGGTTCTTTCTGGACGCCGATGACCCGCATTCCAAAAAAAGAGGCCTTTTTGGCAATTTCTTTACCAATACTGCCCAGGCCGACAATTCCGACCACCTGACCGTAAATTTCTGTCTGCGGCATCGCGCGGTCCCATATTCCTTTCACCTGATTGCGATGCATCACGTGAAAATTGCGGGCCAGATTGATCATAGCGGCAATGGCATACTCAGCCATATGAATTTGGTGGACGCCGCGCACGTTCGTTAAAATAATTCCGCGTTTCTTGATTTCTTTGAGCGGCAGGTTATCAACCCCGGCGGTTATGGCCTGGATCCATTTTAGATTGGGTGCCAATGCAAGTAATTTCGCATCAAACTTAGCCATAAAGGTGAAGAGGATCTCCATATCCGATAGATATTCTCTCAATTCAGACTCATCGCTACAGGATATAAATTCAAATTGGTTGGCAATTTGCTTTAACTGGATTATAGACGCTTCTGGAAATTCAAAATAAATCAGACATTTTTTCATCGGTTTTCAGGCTCCAACACTCCAGTACTCCAAGACTCCAATAATTTTTTTTTTAGCGAGGTGTTATACGAATGAAAAAAAAATACGACCCCCGGATGCATTCAGCCGAGCATCTTCTTAATCAAACCATGGATCGCATGTTTCAATGCGGTCGTTGCTTTAATGCGCATATCGAGAAGAAAAAATCAAAATGTGATTATCATCTTTCCCGGCCGCTGACAGCGGATGAAATTCAAGAAATTCAAAGCCGTGTCAACCGTATTGTCCAGTCCGATCTGCCGGTAAATGAAATATTTATATCAAAAACAGAGGCACTCAACAAATTCAACGCTGATAAACTGCCCGACGATGTCGCTGACAGAATCCGGGTCGTCAGTATCGGCGATTACGACCACTGCCTCTGTATCGGTCCCCATGTCAAATCAACCGTCGATATCGGCGAGTTTCAGATCACATCCACCGCCTTTGAAGATGGTGTCCTGCGCATCAGGTATAAGCTTAAAGCCGTTTGAGCAAAGGCCCCCGGCCCTGCTGCCTTTAACGCAGCTACTTGGCGATAGATAACGAGGACGAGGACGACGACGAGAACGAAGCGAAGGAACGTAGCCTAACCTCGTACTCGTCCTCGTGCTCCTCCTCGTCGTCGATAATGGTATTTCTTGGGTAGATTCTAGAATAATTGAAGGTGCGTCCTATATACGTCAATCACGACGTTAGGATCATCGGTAATGACAATATTATCCTTAATCCAGTCGGGGGCACGACCGCGGGTGACCATTTCATTGATCTGGTCATCGATGCCGTTCCAGAATCCTTTGCGGCCCTCTGTGTCGAATAAAATAACCGGAACCGGCTCCAGAATGGACAGTTTCATGTTACATAGTGTAATACCCAGTTCCTCAAGTGAACCCAGACCGCCGACATTAAAGATCGGAAATGATGCGACCTCAAACCATTTCTGCCTGCTATGGCGGCAGGTGGCTTGAAAAACCTGGCAAAAATCGACGTCGGTGGTCATGGATTGATCGGTGATGTCCAGAAAATTGGCTCCCGACAAAATGCCGCGCATCCGCGCCAGGGTATTGGCCTGTTCCATAACGCCGCTTCCGCCCCCGGTGACAATTCCGATACTTTGGCCCCAAAACGCGATAAGAGCGTCCATAAGATTTCCCAGACGCGCTTCGCCGTCCTCTGAAAGCCGCATATTTGATCCGTAAAAAGCGAAAAGCATCGATTTGTGAAAGTCCGCCAGCCGTTCCGGCAACACAAAATAACCCATCCCATCGCGCATGGTATGAACCATCAGACAGCCATTTAATCCGGACACCCAGTATACCTCGATCCCAAAAGCATGGTATTCTTGAAGGCGATTGTGATCCAGTTGTGATAGAAAAGGCCCATGCTCGCAGGAAGGCTCAAAAAAATAAAGTGCCCGTATTTTCCCTTCACATGCCAGGTTGATAATGTCGCGATGCTCAAGCAGATTGGGAAAATACTTCATGGCCAGAACTGCATGTGAATCCTTTAAAGCCTCACCAAGTTTGGATGTGGCGTATTCATGACTGCATTCACTATTTGGCGAAAAGTCCGGTCGGGCTACGGCACACAACGCTTTGGTCGCATCACAGGCCTGGTCGGGGCCATTTAAATAGATACGGGCGGTTTTTATCGCATCTGTCTCATCTGAAATGACCGCAACGGGTTTTTCCAGGTAATGGCAACTGCCGGGTTCAGGAGGATCGAATTGCTTTTCCAACCGTCGCATTTCTTTATAGGTAAAAAAGGCATCGCCTGGAGCCGACCGTTTCGGCTGCATGCTGTTTTTAGATTTTGCGGCGCAATAAACTTTTGCGGCAATCAACGGATTTACGATGGGGTGCCGGGTTTGATTGACGATTTCAAGATAAATTCGAATACCGCGTGTTTTTATGGGATCCAGGACCGTAGCCGGTAAATTTCTGCCCAGCTCAAATCCGCTCTGCAAAACAACATAATGTTCGTTTAAATACATGGAACATGTGGTCACCACACCTTTTCCGGGAGCGATATTTACGGATCGTACCGATTTTCGAGCCTGATAGCGGTTCAGAAGCTCCCTGCCGTCTTCCTGGAGCAAAATGCGCCCCAGGGCTTCCTTGTCCAAAGGCTCTTTCATTTCACAGATAACCTTATGGGGGGCAATGACGATGCTGCCATCGGCTGAAATCGTGGTGGAAACCGGCAATTTGAGTTCCGAACGCTCGATGGCTTCCAGTACCTCATCAGATGTCAGAAGCGCTTCCGGATCGCAGAAAACCAGCCGACCGACCGGTAATCCCAGTGTGATAAATTCGCGCAGCTCATTGAGGCCGGGAAAACCGGGAATCACCGGTGATGCAACCAGCGTCAGCGTCACGCTGTCCCCCTCTAAAGCATCCGCTGAAGGCGGTTCACATTTTATCTGGACACCGAGGCGGGCAATGCGCGAGCGTTCGCTAAAAACAATGTGTTCGGCCTGGTTTTTAAGATGCTCGATAAGCTGATCGTTTAGTCCGAATGTGGTTTGAAAGGTGATTGTCCAGGAATTTGCATTTACCACCTTGGTAATAACCCCGTCATCGGACTGCAACAATCCACGATAGATTAAATTATCTCGTTCTTCTTTAGCCATGTTTCATTCCTCAGCATTTCGATTCTCTTGTGGGACCAGGCAAGCCATCGGCCCCGACATCTGCCTGGTGACAGCACCAACCTCACTCCCGGCATATTTATTTTCTGTATCTTTATACCGCTTTCCATAATAATGTTCCGTATGACGGAATTGCGGCATAAGTGGTTGTATAAAAAAAACGTTTGAACACCGGAACGTTTTTTTGACAACCACTATAGAGGCACCCGTTCCCCTTCCAATAAATATTCCTCGAATTATCCAATTTTCACTATTTTAGAAAAATAGGGGAGAATCGTGCAATTTGATAAAGATTAGAAGCTGGAGTTAATTGGAGCTGCCAGGGAGCCGTTACCATAAATTCTTTATACAATTTTAAATAGAATTAATCTATTCAAATCACAATTTAATGACAGCTGTAATTAAAGGGTGGGGTTTTCGGTCAGAATATTCTCGATAATCTTAATTAGCGAGTTATCCGTAATAAATTCATCTTTGAATTTGCTTAGCTTTATTTCCTTTAGCATCATCGTATCAAGGACCCACCCAAATCCCAGTTGCTCAAAAAAAATGATCGTCTCCTTATCCATTCCCAAAATCAACCTCCGTTCGCAATCGATATACATGTTTTCGCGCGGCATAAAAACCTCAAAACTATCTGATTTCCATGTAATTTATATATCGTCACTTTACCCGGATTCCTTTAGCAATTGTTGGCAATTATTTTTTATTGTGCGATGCAACATACATACCAAAAGCCTTTCCCGGCATGTGGTTCAGGACCGTGCCGGCGGGTTTTTAATTGACACATGAATACCCTTTACCTATTATCTTTTCATTATTGAAATTCTCTTTAAGTGCTTTTTGAAGCCTGGATTTTGCACGAGGCGGCGGCTTTCATCTTCTCATTACTTTTCATGCAAGATTCAGGTGGAAAGCGATACCATAAGCATGATCATTTCTCAGGAAATCCCATCATCGGACAGGAGCAAAGGCGAACCCCCAAGCGGGCTGTTTGTTTGTGACTTTGATGGGACATTGTTGCGTTCGGACCGCAGCTTTTCCAATGCCGATTTGAAGGCTCTAAAACAACTCGATGAGCTTGGCATCGTCAGGGTGATCGCCACCGGCCGTTCCATCTATTCGTTAAATACCGTCTCTATTTCAGAGCTTCCAGTGGATTTCATCATATTTTCCAGCGGCGCCGGGGTTATCCAACATCCCGCTGGCCATATTATCAGAAAAGTGAGCCTTGAAGCCCATGAGGTAAGTCGCGCCATTGAAATCCTGCAGGCTGACGACCTTGATTTTATGGTTCACCGACCCATTCCGGACAACCATATATTTGGTTATTTCGAGTCAACCCCTGCCAATGAAGATTTTAAAAGACGCATCCATCTTTACAGCCAATTTACATTCCCGTTGGACGAGGCCTCCGATGGTTTCGGCCCGGCGACGCAGCTGCTGGCCATTCTTCCACCCGGAGACTGCCAGCCGGTTTTAGATAACATAAGAAAAAAGCTGCCTGATTTTAATGTCATTCAGACGACCTCACCGCTGGACGGACAATCCATCTGGATTGAAGTTTTCCCGACAAATGTTTCAAAAAGTCTTACCGTCTCCTGGCTGACCGCCGAATTTGACCTCGATTCAGCGCAAACCCTTTCAATCGGCAACGACTATAATGATCTGGATTTGCTGGAATGGACCGGAAGCAGCTTTGTTGTGGAAAATGCGCCGGATGACATAAAAGATCGATTCCCGGTGGTTGCCTCTCATAACGAAAGCGGCGTGGCCGAGGCAATTCAGCGATGGCTTGCCACAGCACCCTTCAAAGATTCAAAATAATACCCGATAACTGCATCTGTTTTCTGTTCTCTGGTGTCAGATGTCACGTTTCAGAGGACAGAGGTCAGACGACAGAGGACAGATGATAAAAACTGGAGAGTAGGGCAGCCCTCTGCGGCTGCCAGAAACCAGTTGCCAGCAGCAAGCAGCAAGTAGCCAGAGGCCAGAAACCGGATAAGCAACCCCTGAACCCGGAACCTCTGAACCCTGCATGCTCATGCTTCAAACTTGATTCCCTGCGCCAGGGGCATCTCGCCGGACCCGTTAACCGTGCAGGTTTGCCGCCGCATATAAGCCTTCCAGGCATCTGAGCCGGATTCCCGTCCGCCTCCGGTGTGTTTTTCACCACCGAATGCGCCACCGATTTCCGCACCGGATGTTCCCACATTGACACTGGCAATCCCGCAGTCGCTCCCGCTGTGACCCAAGAAAATTTCCGCCTCCTGCAAATTGGAAGTAAAAATAGAGGAAGAAAGGCCCTGGGGAACCGCGTTTTGATAGGCGATCGCCTCTTGTATTGTTTTATATTTTATCAAATACAAAATCGGTGCAAAGGTTTCTTCCTGAACAATTGAGAAATCAGCCCTGGCTTCGCAGATGCAGGGTGTCACATAGGTGCCTGAGTCAAACTCGCCGTCGGAAAGCACGTCTCCGCCGTAAATAATTTTACCGCCTTCGTGCGCGAGCTGCTTCAAAGCCGACTGCATATTTTCAACCGCCTGGCGGTCAATCAGCGGCCCCATGAGGATGCCGTCTTCCAGGGGGTTTCCAATTGGGATCTGTTGATAGGCCTTTTTTAGCGCCTCGGCAAAGGGTTCAAAAATATCTTTATGCACGATGACCCGACGGGTCGAGGTGCAGCGTTGACCGGCCGTCCCGACCGCCCCGAAGACAACCGCCTTTACCGCCAGCTCTAAATCGGCGTTGGGTGTTACGATTACGGCGTTATTGCCGCCTAACTCGAGGATCGCTTTTCCGAAACGCGAGGCGACCACCTGCCCCACGTGGCGCCCCATACCCACACTGCCGGTTGCCGATACCAACGGAATCCGTTTATCCTTGATGAGGGCCTCTCCGATCTCCTGGCGGCTTCCGATAACCACATTGCAGATGCCGTCAGGAAGTTCATTTTCCCGC
>JAUVTR010000064.1 GCA_030601425.1 Desulfobacterales bacterium | reverse complement strand
GCGCATGCCGGCTCATTCCGTCAAACCGCCGATTATGACGCAACTGTTTGAACTCGAGGATGAAAGGGACTTAATTGAAAAGCAAATCATTCAGCTTAAAAAAGACAAGGACTAATGATTCGGCAGATCGTGTCAGATTAGAATTAACCCGTGTGATCATTTGTATTCAAGATTTACCTCCTCTACCCTTTCTTGGAAACAAAATATACCCATAAATGATAATGTTCAGGCCGACAACGACACCTCCCAGGATAAACTGAACTTCCCGGGTAAGGCCTGAGGGATAAAGAATCGACAAGATGTAATGTCCAACAAAGTCACCGCTGTATCCCGCATCTCCGCCTTTGATGCGCAGCCATTTTTCGAGAGGTGTCAGCGGACAGATTTTTCCGGAAAATTCAATCCAGGCCGCCCATACAGCGGCCGGAAGATGTAAGTAGAAAATCTTACGCCACCCGATAACCAGCAGAGCACCTGCCACAGAAAAAAGAACAAAAGTCAGGTGTATGATAGCAACGAGATCGGCGAGTAAATGGTAAGGCATTTAGTCAGTTTCTGCAATTCTTAATCTCACAAACATCCAGGGTGCGCCCAGTGCACACCACAGCCCGGACAGAGCATATCGAACCACTCGAAACAACGGCACCGGCTCCAGTCCGGCAAAAGCAACCCGCAACCCCATCCAGATGCCGAACAGAACAATGACCCCCGCACCGAAACGCAGAATCCGCCGCATAAAACTTCCCTCGCAGCAAAATCTTACCCAACGGCGTTCCAAGACAACGCCCGGAGCAAACCCCAATAAGACGCCAGCGGCGCTTAAAGCGTAAAGTGACCCCTTCGGATGAATTAAAATGAGTAAAATCGGCAGTACGATTGCTGATGCAATTTGCCAGAAAAACTCTTTTCGAACCAGCCAGGCTTCCACTTTTAACGCGAACTTCAGGAATAAAACCAGCAACAAGGCACCTAAAATATAGCCGCCGAGGAGATCCGTCGGAAAATGAACTCCCAAATAGAGGCGCGACAGGGGAATTCCAATCATCAAAAAACCGGCAAGAATCCACAACGTGCGGCGTCTAAACTGCGAAACCAGATATCCCCATACCACGACCGCGCCCTGGGTATGACCGCTCGGCAGCCCGCCGCCGCTCACCTGCACAAGCGCCCTGACCCTGGAATCATATTGAAAAGGTCGCGGCTGGTCGGCCATCACCTTGGCAAAAGAGTTCACATATGCTGAGATCAAAAAAAGAATCAGCAGTCTGGCACCGGTGCGGCGATCAAAACACCAATAAATCAAAGGCATGAGGATCAGGAAGAATTCGAGATTTCCCAAAAAGGTCAGGCTTTTAAATGGCAGGTCGAGTGCGGGGCTAAATTGCTGAAACCACAATACGACTTCTATCCCCCAATCTAAAATATCTTCCGGCTTCAACATGGGTGCTGCCTCATACGCCTTTAAGGGTCAAAATATTCTAATCCTTACTATCCGTTCGTTGCCGGTTGTCAGTGGTCCGTTGTCGAATCGTTACCACGGACAACGGACACTGAATATATTTATTCAGCAGGTTCCCAGCGTATCACCTGCCTTTTAAAATCAATATTATATTGAAAATTTTTTAAAAAATTCATGCCCAGCAGACCATTATAGGATACCGGCGGCCCTTCATGGTTGATAATCAGTACCTTTGCTTTATTCACTTTACGCGGACCAACTTTCAGATAGCTGACCTCCCCTAACTCTGAGTAGATGCGCTGCCCGCTGGCCACCTGCGGCAGCATCTTTTTAAGTGCAATAATATTCAGTTGGTCGGCCAGGCCGCGGAACACCACCGTATGAGATGCGCCGGTATCCAGCACTAACAGGGCCTGTACTTCGATATCATTATTTCTAATCGTAACCGGTACAAAAATTCGGTTGCCTTTAATGGTGACGGGGGTTTCCAGTTCTTTCTGTTTGGCAAGTTGCTCCTCTCGTTTTCTTTCGGCTTCTTCTTTTTCAGCTGCCTGTTGCAGTTCCAGTTCCATCTGGCGCTGCCTTTCAAGCTCCAGTTCTTCCTGCTGCTGCTGTTCCTGTTCGAGCCTGGAATTCCTTTCCTCCGCCGGCAAATGGTCATACTTTTCTTTGTAGACATTAACCTGATCCACGTATTCCGGGGGGACTTTGCCTAAGTCATCAACATAAAATATCCTCCCCTCCTTATCCACATACTTATAAAACTCCGCCTGTAAAGCCAATGGATAGAGCAAAATGAGCAAAAAAAAGATGATATTGATGGAAAACCAAATCCTTTTAAGCGACATCGTTAACTCCAATTAGAAGCTATCTCAAAATTAGCAGTTCATCTTCGAAGACAGAGAAATAAAGTTCCGAAGATGCTCTAAAGTTAGCAGTGCCTAAAATGACTAAAATGATCTAAAATGCCTAAAGTTGAGGAATTCAACTCGTCGAGAGCCTCTGGGTCGAACGACTGGGTCGATCGATCATATTTATAATAAAAGATGGAGCGCAGCGAAACCATAATTTTAGGCATTTTAGATCATTTTTAATTTTAGCTCATTTGTTGTTGTAAGCACTTTTTATAGGTTTAAAACCTTACCATCGGGTGTTAAATGCATTTTTGAGATAGATTCTAGTTTGTCTTGATGTTTTAGGGTGATCGATCGTTTGAACCGCCTGACGCCTGCCGCCAGTGGGCAATGGAGTTGGCATAATAGGTTAAGACATCAATTTCTTCGGGTACCGCCAAATAAATTCCTTCTGACTCCCGAACCAGCTTTCTCAATTCTAACATATTCAAAGCGCTTAAAATGGACTCGACCCGATTGCGGGGTGAAACATACACATGGGCCCCCCGCCCCTGGAGTTCTTCGATGAGTTGATTCACCCGCGCCTCCACCTCAAAAGCACCCAGACCCGTCTGGCGGGATTCCAGCATCACCGTCGCAACCAGGGGGATGGGAAGGGCCGGCACCACATGCTTGATGGCACCCATGAGCTGATGGGCAAGTTTTTCGACGTTTAAAAACCGATCCGCACGCTCCAATTTTCCAAAGTTGACACCATTCTCCCGACAATATTCCCGGACGGACACATGCTGACCAAAGTTGACATATGCATAGCCAAATCGCTGCCAGCGACTCAATGTCATCAGTATCAGACTTTTCCAAATGAAACCCGTCATGGTCTTGATCACAAACCAATTGCTCCGTTTTTCGGCTTCGGGATCCAATTCTCGCAACAGGGTTCGATCTTCCAGGGTTCTATCATAATTTACCCCCACGGGTATAAATACAATATCTCTATCATTGTCGGGATCATAACTGCGTAACATATAATCTAAAAAGCCAAGCTTGGGCGGCCTCAGGAGTCCGTCACGACTTAACCCGCCCTCCAGAAATACCGCCTGGCACACGCCCTCTTTGGTGGCCATATGAACATATCGCTCCAGAACACACCGATATAATGGGTTCCCGGAATTGCGCCGCACAAAAAATGCACCCATGGCCCTGATAAGGGTTTGCAGGGGCCAGATCTTAGCCCACTCCCCGACCGCATAAGACAGGGTTGTTTTTTCCGCGGCCAGAAAAGCAATCAGGACATAATCCATATTGCTGCGGTGATTGATAACAAATACGACGGTGGATTCGGGGTCAATCGATGTAAATTGATCATTATCGACGAGACCAATGCGCACGCGGTAAAGTAGCCGCGCAATTTTTTTGGCCATCCAATATCCAATCCGAAAGTAAAGATACGCATTAAATGACGGCACGATTTCTCTGGCATAGGTCATCACTTCTCGCTGAACAATTTCCCGGGGACAATCGCGTTGGCGTGCGGTTTCTTGAATGGCTTCAACGACTTTCGGATCGTAAACCAGACGATCGATCAAAACCTGTCGTTTGGTAAGTTGAAACGGCTTGATTTGAATATCCAGGCGGGAGCTGATTTCATCGATCACACGATTAATCCGCCGTCGTATAAACCAGCGTGAACTGGGAATCAGGACCCGTTCCAAAACGGCCCATGCACATACGGCCAATAAAAGTACAAAAAGCCAGATCGATATGGTGACTTGACCACTCATGGGACTATCCTTTCTTCATGAATTAAGGGCTACCTCCAAAATCCGCAAAAAAACGAATTCCGCAGACGAAAAAAACAATGGGTGCGCATATCCTCAAATGCAGTCGCATCTTGACGAATCGACAACGGCGTGAAATAATTATGTATAAAAATTAAACGGCAGTTGATCATCAAATCCGGTTTTTCCAATTCAGTCTGGCGGTGCGAATTGCTGATTAAACGATATTATAGGGCACTCAGGTGAGAATTCAAAGGAGTTTTTATGGGAAACGCAAACTCCGAAGATTTCAAGCAGAACGCGTCAGCCAACTACAACGGTTCGGCTGAAAAAGAGAAAACCGACCGAAATATTCAAATAAAATCTAAAGTAAAAACAATATTGCTCTTTAGCATTGCCGGATTTATCTTTATTATTCTGATGGGTCTCGTCATTCGTACCAGTGTTTATAATACGGATAAATATTATCTGAGCTCCGCAGCCGGTGCCGTGGAGCTCTGGCAAGGGACCTTTTCTCCAGGGGGGAAAAAACGGATTCTGATTATGCCCGGGGTGCATATCCCGCAAAAAATAAAAGAAGTTTATGCCCAAGAAGAAGTTTATCCAATGGCATTTAATTTCTATGTCAGCAAAGCCGATGCCCTGATGGAAGTGCCGGGCATGCCGGAGTTCGTCGGCATCAAGTCTTATCTAAATAGAGCGCTGTCCTTTGCCACTACCGAGGAACTTCGCCAGACAGCACACAGGCGCATCAATCAGATTGACCGTATGATCCTTTTTTACAAAGCCGATGTGGCCGCCACCAAAGGCACCCGCAGCGGTCTAGAAGCGGCCCTGGGCTACCTGGACCAGGTCGCCAAGTTAGATCCCGATGATATTGAAACCGAACTCATCAAAAAGAAAAAAGCATCGATTCGTGAATTATTAAATACGCTATAAGAAACATTCGCAATGACCACCAAACGCATTCTCATATTTGCTCCCCTTTTGCTCACGTTGATCCTGCTCCAATCCTATTTCTGGGTTCCCACCTATGAACAACAGGCAAAAGGCAACCCCGAGCGTTTGAATCAATACATCAATGCATCCATCGGAGATGCCGCAATCCTTATACCGATTTTATCCGCGGACAGCGCCAGCAGCGAGATAGAAGGAAAAGTTTTTGAAGGTCTCATTGACCGCGATGCGGATTTGAATTTCAGGGGGCGGCTGGCCAAAACCTGGAATATTTATGAAGAAGCCTATTTTTATATCAATGCAGCTGCCGATATACCCAACCTCGGCCGTTTGGATCCGCAAGCGATTGTAGAACTGCTACAAAATTATAAACAAAAAGCGAATCTATCACCTGCAGCGCTGAAACAAACACTGGACAACATTAGGTCAATTTCGTTGATTCCGCCGCACACTTACACGGTGACCCGGTCAAATAAAACCTCTCCTACTGGCAAAAAAACGAGCGAAATAAAAGTCAGCGTTTCGGCGCCTGCCAGATTTAAACTGGCTTTAGATGAGGTCGACCAGGATCTATTTACCAATCTAAAGCATCTCCTCGGTGATCGTTATTTTTCGAGTTTTCGCGGACAGCAATTTTTGACGACCCAACCCCCAATCGACAAAGAACTGCTGTCATTTTATGCCCGTGAATTGCTGCCGGCAATAGAACACAATCCGGTTATCGTATTTAACCTGCGCGAAAACGTTAAATTTCATGACGGCCATATATTTGATGCCCATGATGTCAAGTTCACCTATGATGCGATTATAGATCCCAAAAATCTCTCGCCCCGTATCGCAGATTACGAACCGGTAAAAGAAGTAGAGGTGATCGATCCGCTTAGCGTTCGTATTGTTTATAAACGACTGTACTCACCTGCCATCGGAACCTGGGGCATGGGGATCCTTCCCGAGCACCTCCTCAACTCGCAAGCGCTGAAAGCAGAAGCGCTAAAACTCGGCCAGGATCCGGCAGACTTTACAATGCGACAAAGCGCCTTTAAGCGCCATCCCATCGGATGCGGGCCTTTTGTATTTCGCGAGTGGAAATCCGATCGATTTATCACCCTGGATCGCTTTGACGATTACTGGGAAGGGCCGCCCCATTATAAAAAATATTTATTTCGGGTACTGCCCGATTTATTGACCCAGGAAATGGAGTTCTACGCCGGAACAATCGACAGCTACGGCGTGCAACCCCATCAGGTAAACCGCCTGAAAGCGGACCCCAGGTTCCAGAGTTTTTCCGGCCCCTCCTTCGGCTACACCTACATCGGTTACAACATGCGGCGCAAACCCTTTGATGATCGGCGGGTTCGTCAAGCCTTAAGCATGGCGATCGATGTGAACAAAATCATAAAATTTTTGCTGTATAACCAGGGAGAAAGAATCACCGGTCCATTCGTCAAACAGACCGATTTTTATAACCCTAATATTAAACCCGTACCTTATGATCCTGAAGGGGCGTTGAAATTATTAGCCGAAGCCGGGTGGCAGCGCAACGCCGAAGGCTGGCTTGAAAGAAATGGTCAGCGGCTGCAATTTAAGCTCATCACCAACAACGGCAATGATATTCGTAAGGCGATCCTGGCCATTGCGCAGGATTCATGGAAGCAAATCGGCATCGATGTTCGCACAGATCTCCTGGAGTGGTCCGTTTTTATTCAGGAACGGGTCAATAAAATGGACTTTGATGCCCTGGTTCTCGGCTGGTCCATGGGGATAGACCCGGATTTGTATCAGATATGGCACTCAAGCCAGATCAACCCTAACCAGCTTAATTTTGTCAGCTTCAAAAACAAAGAGGCCGATGATCTGATTGTCAAAATCAGACAGGAATATAATCACGACCGACAGGTCCAATACTGCCACCGGTTGCATCAAATTATCGCCGATGAGCAGCCCTACACTTTTCTATATGTCAGCAAATGGACCGCGATCCTGGATAAACGGATCGTCATACGCGAAGTCGATGATACCGCCGAGATCGTTTACAAAAAAATAACCCCGACCCAAACGGGCAACTATACCTTTTATTTCAACAAATGGATCAAACTCGCAGAAATGCCGGAGCTTACGCCATAAGAAGTTAAAGGAATTTGAGATGTTATCATTTATCGGACGCAGCATTGTCCATAAAATTATTACCCTATTCTTTGTTTCGATTGTTTCTTTTTTAATAATTCACCTGGCGCCCGGCGAGCCCAGCCAGGTGGATCCTTTGAATCCCAAATTCACTCCTGAAATGGTTGAAAGATTTCGCGAGGCATTTCATCTGGATGAACCGCTTCATGTACAGTATCTCTACTTTTACCGCGACCTGTTCACCGGCAAAACCATTTCCTGGAAGGATAATCTTCCTGTCCTAAAAAAGATATGGGAACGGTTTCTGAACAGTCTTCCGCTGTTTATCGTGGGCACCATTCTGACCTGGACCATTTCTTTTCCGGTCGGAATCCGCTCGGCACTTTTCCGAGGCGGATTCTATGACCGCAGCTCAACGTTTTTTGCGTATCTTTTAATCTCAATCCCGGGTTTCTTTTTCGCCTACATCCTGATTATTTTCGTTGTCAATCAATTTCAGGTTCCGGTTATCGGAATGGAGACATTTGGAATTGGCGATACGGCCTGGTCGATCAGGGTTATGGATCGAATCTGGCATCTATTGCTGCCTTCCTTCCTGGGGGCTACCGGCGGCATCGCCGTGCTTTCCCGCTATGTTCGCAGTCAGATGCTCGAGGTCGAAGGTCAGGATTACGTCCGCACGGCCAAAGCCAAAGGGCTGTCACCGGATCAGGTGCATTACAAACATGCCCTGCGCAATGCACTGCTGCCTTTTGTAACCATGTTTGGACTAATTCTGCCCGGTCTGATCGGCGGATCGGTCATTATCGAATCGATATTCGCATGGCCCGGCATGGGCAGAATGGCCTATGAAGCCATCCTGGCCAGAGATTATCCGGTAATTCTAACCCTTAACTTTGTCTCCGCGGTGCTGGTACTGATCGGAACCTTTATTTCAGACCTGCTTTACCTTGTCGTGGACCCAAGAATTCGGTTGTAATGGATGTGAACCCACATACAGACTCGCAGGATTACCAGCTGGATGAACCGCTGGCGCCCAAACGGACCCGTTTCGAGGAGTTCTGGCGCCTTTTCAAGCAAAACAGGCTGGCAATAGCAGGATTGGTTTTTTTCATTCTATTCTTTGTTGTCGCCATCATCGGCCTTTCATTGACCTCCGGTAATGATCCTGTTCTGGATCCCGCGATGGTGCGCCTGCAGGAAAAGTTACGTCCACCACTGACCAAACCCAATTTTGAAAGGCTGCAGCCCGATGAAGTCCCGACACTGGGCGTCTACGTATTCGGAACCGATGACCTGGGGCGCGATGTCTTTGCCAGAATGCTCCAGGGATCATGGGTATCTTTGACCGTCGGTTTTGTGGCGGTTGGCATAGCGATTATAATCGGGATATTTCTGGGCGGAATTGCAGGCTATTACGGACAACGCCATATTCGGATCAACCAGCTAATTGCCGGTGGATTTTTAACCGCGGGAGCGGTTTTACTGATCACTGATCTGATTTGGGCGGGTGCGGTGTTTTTACTTTGCGGTCTGGCCTGCATTCTACTATCGTATCTAACGAAAAAATCAGCAAGATCCAGAACCAAACCCGCCTGGACACGCCTGTGGTACTTCAACACCATCTCGATCGACACGCTGGTGATGCGATTTGTAGATATCATGCTGTGTTTTCCGAGCTTCTTCCTGATTCTTACGGTCGTGGCACTGCTGCCCGCCAGCATTTACAACATCATGATCATTATTGGATTAACGAGCTGGATGGGCACGACCCGTTTTGTGCGCGCCGAATTTCTTTCATTGCGGGAACAGGACTTTGTGGCCGCCGCCAGGGCTCTGGGACTAAACGACTTTCGAATCATCTTCCGCCATATGATGCCCAATGCTGTTGCACCGGTTTTGGTTTCCGCTACCATCGGTATTGCAACCGCGATTTTAACCGAAGCCGGTCTAAGCTTTCTCGGATTTGGAGTCCCACCCCCCCATGCCACCTGGGGAAATATTTTATCGGACGGGAAACGATTTATTTTTGACGCACCCTGGCTGACCTTCGTGCCGGGAATTGCCATATTGCTTGTGGTGCTTTCATTTAACCTGTTTGGAGAAGGCTTAAGGGATGTAATGAATCCGAAGCTACGAGAAAGACAATAAGGGGAATGAGTGAAGCTCCCCGCGGCAAGCCGCGGGGGATTCAGCTGAGAATTCGCTAAATTTTAGGAATTCTATCATTTAACAGAGGCTGGTGAAGAAGTTGCTCAATTTTGTTTCGAAAACGAGGACGACGACGAGTACGAGTACGACAACAAAAGCGATGCATATGGAATTGTAAATCCTACTCGTCCTCGATAGCCAAAAATAGGATTTGCACCTTTTAAAAAAGATGGAGCGAAGCGAGACCTTAATTTTAGGCATTTTAGGCATTTTAGATCACTTTAGGCATTGGTAACATTAGACGCCAACACTTACATGGTTATGAAAATATCGGATAACGAAAAATTGCTTTCGGTGCAGGATTTGAAAGTTTACTTTCGCAGTGAGGATGAAGTTGCACGTGCCGTGGATGGGGTCAGTTTCGATGTGCGCCGCGAAGAAACCGTCTGCCTGGTGGGTGAGTCCGGTTGCGGCAAAACAGTAACAGCCCTCAGCATCATGGGTCTTGTTCCCATCCCGCCCGGCGAAATTGCAGACGGCAGGGTTTTATTTCGCGATCAAAATCTGCTGGATTTCAATGATACCGAAATGCAACAATTCCGCGGCAATCAAATTGCCATGGTATTTCAGGAACCCCAGACATCTTTGAACCCGGTCTTTACCATCGGGGATCAGATCGGAGAGGCCATTAGCACACACGAAGACATACCCGAAAGCGAGATCACCCGTCGAAGTGAGCAGCTATTAAAAGACGTGGGTATCGCGTCACCGGCAGAACGCCTGGGTGATTACCCCCATCAACTCAGCGGCGGGCAGCGTCAGCGCGCCATGATTGCCATGGCCCTGGCCTGCAGCCCGGACTTGATCATCGCTGATGAGCCCACCACAGCGCTGGATGTCACCGTACAGGCCCAAATTTTGCGCCTGCTGGACTCAATTCAAAAATTACGCTCGATGTCGGTCTTGTATATCACCCATGACCTGGGCGTGGTCTCAAAGATAGCCGATCGCGTATGTGTCATGTATGCCGGCATCATCGCAGAACAGGGAAACAGGCAAGAGATTTTCAAAAACCCGAAACATCCCTACACCCAGGCGCTGCTGGCATCGCTCCCCAATCGAGAAAAAAGGGGCCAGCGGCTCTACAGCATCCCGGGCACGGTGCCAAATCCGGCGTATAAACCCAGTGGTTGCCCGTTTCATCCGCGCTGCCAACACGCCATTCAAACCTGCGCTGAACGATATCCGGGAATGTGCGATTATGGAGACGGACACCATGCCCGCTGCCCGGTACTTTTCGACGGCGGCAAGGATACCTGGTGCAAATAAAATGGAGCAATCTTGATTTTGGAATTTGGCCTGCGACGAGCTCAGTCGAGTCGAATTTGGATTTCGGACTGAAACTGCTGGAAGTTGATGCTTAGCCGAATAGCCGGTCGTTAAATCCAAAATCCGAGATCTAAAATCCAAAATTTGAATAGCTCCAATACGCCATCGACGGTAGACAATAATTGGAACTGGATCTAATTGTCTTATGAACGAAATTAATTCACGCAACTCCACCATTCTTCAGGTTGAAGACCTGAAAAAATACTTTCCCATTCGGAGAGGATTTTTCCAACGCGTTACCAGCTGGGTCCGGGCAGTGGAAAAAGTATCCTTTATAATCAAGGGGGGCAAGACGCTGGGTCTGGTGGGTGAAAGCGGATGCGGCAAAACAACGGTTGCCAGGTTGATCTTAAAGCTCTTAGAAGCAGACGGGGGCAAAATTATCTTTGCCGGGCAGGATATTACCGATCTTAGCGAAGCAGAAATGAAGCCCTTGCGTAAAGAAATACAGATTATCTTTCAGGACCCTTACGGCTCTCTGAATCCACGAATGACCATCGGGCAGGCCATCGCTGAGGGGCTTAAAGCTGCCGGCATTGATAATCGCTCAGAGACACAACAGCGCCTCGAAAAACTCCTGAAGATGGTCGGCATGTCGCCGGCCGGCATCGATCGTTTCCCCCATGAATTCAGCGGCGGTCAACGCCAGAGAATCGGCATCGCCCGGGCATTAAGCGTTGAGCCCTCACTGATCATTTGTGATGAGCCCGTATCAGCATTGGATGTATCGATCCAGGCCCAGATTATTAACCTTTTAAAAGATCTGCAGGAGCAGCTAAACCTGAGTTACCTTTTTATCTCCCATGATCTAAATGTGGTGGGCTATCTTTGCGATAGGGTCGCCGTGATGTACAAGGGCCATATTATGGAATATTCGCCGGCCGATGAGCTTTTCGACAATCCCGTTCACCCCTATACCCATCTGCTGCTTTCCGCCATTCCGGACTCCGAACGAAGCGATATAAGTGATATGAATACACTGGGCGATGAGCCTGCGAACACCCTAAATCCGCCTGCCGGATGCAGCTTCCAGGATCGCTGCCCCATAAGCGAAGATCGCTGTGCACAATCCGAAATCAATTTTGAGAAAGTTGGTGAAGACCATCTGGTTCGTTGCTGGAAAACAGCCAAGCACGGCTCTTATCAATTTTTTTCTTGATTGGGTGTTTTCAACACCCGCACCGATTAATGATAATTCGATAGAAATGAGAAAGGAACAGGATACGTGTACAGCACCGATACCAATACCCCCCGATCCGAAATTAATCAGCGGCTTGATAAATTAAAAAAGCAGCTTGAAGAAAACAGCATTGGAGCCGCCCTGATTGTGCAGCGCGCAGACCTTTTTTATTTTAGCGGCACTATCCAGGAAGCGCATCTGTACGTCCCGGTGGATGATAAGCCGATATTTATGGTCTTTAAAAGCCTTGAGCGGGCCATCGCCGAATCGTCTTTAAGCCGCATCGTACCCCTGGAATCGCCCAAGGCAGTCCCCGAGATCCTGAGAAAGTACGGCTATAGTTTGCCGCAAACCATCGGACTGGAACTTGATGTTTTACCCACCAACTTATACTTTAACTATCAACGTCTATTTGAAGGTAAAAATCTTATTGATATTTCCCATTTGATTCGGCTGGTGAGAGCTATTAAATCTCCGTATGAAATTGATCTGATGCGCCGGGCCGCTAAACGATCTGATCAGGTGGCCGCCTGCGTTCCAGAACTTCTGCGCGAAGGAATGACCGAACTGGAACTGGCCGGAAAGGTTGAAGCCGAAGCCCGCAAACTGGGTCATCAGGGGACTGTCCGCATGCGTTATTGGGGAGGTGAAGTGTTTTACGGGCACCTACTGGCCGGGCCATCGGGTGCCGTGCCCAGTTTCCCGCGCTCTCCTACCGGCGGCAGTGGTGCCAGTCCGGCAGTTGCCCAGGGTCCGAGTTTCAGGCCCATCCAGCGTCATGAACCGGTGCTGGTGGACTATGTGTTTGCGCTAAACGGCTATTATTCAGACCATACCCGCATTTTTTCGCTGGGAAAACCGGACGAAGAGCTGATGGCGGCTCATGCGGCCATGCTCGACGTACAAGAACTGATAAAAAAAGCGGCTAAACCGGGAGTCAAATCCGGTGATATTTATGATCTGGCCCTGGAACGGGCAACAGAGCTGGGTTACGATAAAAATTTTATGGGGGTCGGCAAAGAACGCATCCGGTTTGTCGGGCACGGCGTCGGCGTGGAACTCGATGAATACCCTTTTTTGGCAGCCGGACAAAAACTTGAACTCCAGCAGAATATGACGCTGGCCCTGGAGCCCAAACTCATTTTCCCGGAAAAAGGCGTTGTCGGCATTGAAAACACCCATGTGGTTACCAAAGATGGATTAGAGCAACTGGGACAGTTTCAGGACGAGATCGTCGTTATTTGACTTGAACCGCAGAACAAGGAACAGCAGAATATCGAAGTTTAAAATTTAATCTCATTGCTTTTAGCTACTTCTGCGGTTGGGCATTCCTTGTTCGACCTGCCCGCCATCGCGAGCCGCTCAGGCGAGGCGGGCGGGCATTCGATATTCAAAACATCATACAAAAGGCAAACCGTCATGAACCCCGAAATATCTCCAAAAGAATTACGGCAGCTTATCCGAAACAAAGAATGGACCATCCCCACCAGCGGGGCGGCCCGGGGCTGCGTTCAGGCTAATCTGGTAATGCTGCCGCAGGATGAAGCCTTTAATTTTTTACTTTTTTGCGTCCGCAATCCTAAACCCTGCCCGATATTGGATGTACTGGAGCCCGGGCAGGTTGAACCCGCCATCGCTCCCGGAGCTGATCTGCGTAACGATCTGCCCCGTTATCGTATTTTCGTAAACGGGCAATTCAAAACGGAATCGGAAGATGTCGCCGATATATTCAATGATGATATGGTAAGCTTTCTTTTAGGATGCAGTTTTTCTTTTGAAAACGCCATGATGGCAGCCGGCTTGCCGATTCGAAACATAGAGGAAAGTAAAAATGTTTCCATGTATGTCACCAGCCGCCCCTGCAAACCGGCCGGCCCTTTTTCCGCACCCCTCGTGGTCACCATGCGACCGATGACTCCGGAGCAGGCCGTAAGAGCGGTGCAGATAACCACGCGATTTCACCTGACCCACGGTGCACCCGTCCATATGGGATCACCCGCGGAAATCGGTATCAAGGATCTGAATCGCCCGGGATTTGGCGATTCCGTGACCATTCGGGACGGGGAAATACCCGTATTTTGGGCTTGCGGTGTCACATCTCAGCTGGCCGTTACCTCCACTCCCCTTTCTTTGGTCATCACGCATGCACCGGGATATATGTTTGTTTCAGATCTGGTAGATGAAGATTTAACGATTTTATAATTCACTCCAGTTAGATGGTCTTTCAATATTTTCCTTCGCGCTCCATCCTCAATAATTCCCATACGTTCTGAAAACCAGCATCCGGAAATCCGCCGAATGCCTGATTACAGCTTGACAGCGCACTATGATTTCTATATGGTTTCTGAATCTCGATCAGAAATTAATTCTGTCGCTCAACCCGTCCGCAAAAATCTGCAAAATGTTCTCTGAATAAAGTCGTTGCCCGGGTGGGTTCAATTCCTAATGTTTTTAAAACAAAACCAACGCTGGCAATTGGTGCTCATCCTTAAGTCTATCCCATAAAAGGAGGTAATATGATGAAATCAGTAATT
>JAUVTR010000202.1 GCA_030601425.1 Desulfobacterales bacterium | reverse complement strand
GAACGTCATATCGGTCGCGACGCCGACACATTCAATATTGAGGCCTCGGTCATCAATGTGCTGGCGGCAGGTGTCAACCATATCATCCATTTGGCCATCGGTTCGTTCCTGGTTTAAATGGAACAGCCCCAGTTTTTTAACGTCCGCCTCCTGTGCTAATTTGAGCACATCGGTATAAACTGAATGGCCCCATTCGATAAATGTTTGATATTCGTCCGGGGTATATTCACTATCATGGATCAAAAGATCGGCGCCGGCTGAAAAGTCCACATACTCTTGAAACGTGCGCCCGCCGGAATGAATATATCCCAGTTCATTATCGGTCAGGAAAACAAAGGATTTTCCGTCTTCTTCAAATTTATAACCGCTACCTCCGTTTGGATGACTGATAGGTATGGGTGTAATCGATACGGAGCCGATATTAAATTCTTGCGGACAGGCTTTTTCATATTTCATCTGGGCTTTAACATCGTCGTATTTTACCGGGAAATTGGGTGGCGCCATAACTGTTGATAAAATCGTCTCCACAAACTGAGTGTGGAACGGACAGCCGTGCATGTAAAATTTGGCACGTTCAAAATAGAGGGGTTTGAAGAAAGGAAATCCCATCAAATGATCCCAGTGGGCGTGGGTGAAAAGAAAATTAATGTTGTGAGCGTTTTCATCGGCAAGCTTGTTGCCAAACCTTCGAATACCGGTACCGGCATCGACAGCAATGATATCCCCGCTTTTGGTGCGAATTTCCAAACTGGTCGTGTCGCCCCCGTATTTTAAGTATTCCTTCCCGGAAACCGGTATTGAGCCCCTGGATCCCCAACATGTGATAATCATCTTGAACCTTCCAAGAGAAATTTAGTTCCCTTAAAATGTAATATGATCCTCTTTGAAAAAACATTTTGCATCACAAAAGGCACAAAGTACACGAAGTTTTTGAAGTTAATCAAAAAATTTTATTCTTTGTGTTCTTTATGACCTTCGTGGTTTTATAACAATCTATTGACGACTCGGTGGAATGGGAACTGAGAAATTTGTTAATTCTCCCAATGTTAATCTCTTAATTTTCTATTTCGCCATAAAAGGTATGCCAGATTCCTTCGTGGGTCCAGCTTTTTATAATTTTTGCCGATGCGCGTTCCAATTCAATCCGTCCAGCTGGTAAATATATAGATCATCGTACGGACAATGGCCGGATTGGTTTTGGACAGGGTGTGGGCTTTGAGAATTATTCATTTTTAGGCAACTGGTCCAGATACCATTCCATCGGTTCCAGCAATGTAAATCCCAGTTTCTTTAATTTCTCTTTCACATGGGCAATATTTTGTGTCAGCAGATAGGGGAAAACAACGCGCTTGTCTTTTTCCCAATAACGGGCTACCAAAACGCTGCCAAAGGAGATGTTTTCTTCGGTGATGGCATCTACAATTTTTTTCAGCTGCCCGACTTTTTCTTCCACCAGAATACACAGTAAAGTGCCCGGTTCGCCAATTCCCAGGACATTGGTAAAAGCACGCAGCAAATCTCGAACTGAAATAATCCCTTTCAGTATGCCCTCTTCGTCCACAACCGGCAGCGCACCCACCCGGGCATCTTGGATCATTAACAGCGCATCCTGGATGGTATAGGTTGGTGAAATGGTGATCGCGTCCCGGGTCATGATGTCTTTGATTTTCAATTGCGAAACATTTTTCTTTTCTTCTTCGCTGGGGGACTCCTTAAAAAACTTATAGGGCAGCGCACTTCTGATATCACGATCCGTCACAATGCCGATTAGTCGGCCATTGGGCTCTGTGACCGGGAGGTGGCGAATTTTGTTTTCGGCCATCAATTCCTGGGCCTTAAAAATGCCGGCGTCAGGGTCAACGCGAATCACTTTACGGGTCATGGATCTGCTGACAAACATAGTCAATTCTCCTTTTAATCCGGATAAACCGAAAAAGTGAGCTAAACTTTAGTCACTTCACACTATGGTAGTTTAAATTTAATTTCTCACCGACCAATTCTTTAAGCGTTCAACAATACTTCAACATGGTTGCGCGCCAGTTCCGGCAAGCGTCCGATCGAATATCCGCCCTCGAGCACGGATACCAGCCTTCCCTGGGAATACCGGGCGGCCATTTCGACAATCTTTTCAATGATCCAGGAAAAGCCCTCTGTTGTCAGCTTTATGTCGGACATATTATCGTCAATGTGAGCATCGAAGCCGGACGAAACCAGAATAACTTCCGGCTTAAAATCAGCAAAGGCAGGAAACAGATCTCTTTGCAGCAGCTGTTTATACTCTTTATCACCCTGTCCGGGAAGCACCGGCGAATTTTTAGTATAACCGTATCCGGCATCTTTGCCCAGTTCGAATTCACGACCGGTTCCCGGGTAGGCAAAGGTTGGATGCTCATGAATAGAGTAGTAAAATACAGTAGGGTCACGTTCAAAAAAGTGCTGGGTTCCATTGCCGTGATGGACATCAAAGTCAACAATGCCTACCCGTTTTATCTTCCATTCCTTTTGAATATAGCGGGTCGCAATGGCGACATTGTTAAAGTAACAAAATCCCATGGCTTTGTCGACTTCGGCATGGTGACCGGGTGGTCGAACGGCGCAAAACGCATTGTCGAGTTTGCCCTCCATTACCAAGCGGACGGCCTCTAAAACACCGCCGACTGCCAGCAATGCAATCTCATAGGACACCGTGCACATCTGGTTGTCGGGACTGTCAAAGATATTATCGCCGATGCTGCATGCATTCTCGAAGCGTTTGATATAGTTGGGGTCGTGCACGGTTTCCACCCATTTCAAACTCGCAGGAACAGCTTTAATCAATGTGAGTTCCTCAAGCAGACCTGCGTCCTCAATTCCTTTGTAAACCGATGGCAGCCTATCCGGAACTTCCGGATGGTAATTTCCTGTCAGGTGTTGCTGGTATCTTTCATCATATAGGAAGCCGGTTTTATTGCTCATAGATTTAGTACTCTGTCTATAAGCGGTTTCGAAACACCATCTAGTGTCCAATGGCTGCGTTGCAAACCGACTAAAAATGCTCACATACTACCGTGTATGCTCCGCTTTTGACTCGGCTTGCGCCTTGCCCTTGAACACAATCTGAGGTTTTGAAACCACTTCTAATAAATTTTAGCTTAGGCAACAATTTTATCAAATATTTCAAATGCGGCTTTCACAGATTTACTATCTTCGGGCATCTCTATGGTTGGACGGCCGTTGAAATCAAAATCATAAATCAGATCATCTTCAGGTACGGTTCCGATCAGTTCAAGGTTGGCTTTTTTGATCATCGCCATGGCTTGCTCAGAGGGTGCTTCGCGTACCTGATTGATCACCACATAACTTTTACCCACGACAATTTTCAGGCATCTGGCAAGTTCATCGATTCTCACCGCTGTCTGGAGCCCCCGCCGGGACGGGTCCGATACAATTAAAAGTATGTCTACATTGTGGGTCGTCAAGCGGCTGATATGTTCCATGCCGGCTTCATTGTCCATGACAATATAGGGGTAATTGCCGGACAAACGCTCCAGATAATTGGTCAGCAATGTGTTGGCCGCGCAATAGCAGCCGGCGCCTTCAGGCTGGCCCATCACAATAAGGTCAAAGCCGTCAGCCTCAACCACGGCTTCCTCAAGCTTCATCTCCATGAAGATATTTTTGGTCATACCACTGGGTACATCGCCCTTTTTCATTTCTTCCCGGGCGTTTCCTAAAGTATCGGTAATTTCAACGCCCAGGACCTCATTTAGATTGGCGTTGCAATCGGCATCCACCGCCAGAATGGGTGTTTTTTCTTTTTTGAGCAAATATTTTATAAGCATACCGGCCATGGTGGTTTTGCCTGTTCCACCTTTGCCGGCAAGTGCGACAGAATACGGCATATTTGTCAAATCCCTTTCATTTGAATTTCCATCTGGTATAGATCAGGTTGAATATTTTAAAATAATTAAGCCAGTTTGAGCTTTCAGTCAAGAGGGTTTTACCAGAGGTGCGCTGATCGATCAGCATATAACCACCGGGCGTTTGTCCGCCGCCGGCGGGAAAGCCCGCTTCGGGCGGATGAATTGTATTTTTGAGACAGCTTCTACTTGAAAAGCCTGCCGGCTTGTGCTAATTCCGACCCAACTTATTTTTGGGGAGGATGAGCATGGATTTTGAACTTACAAAATCGCAGATAGAGATTCAAAAAGCTGCCAGGGAGTTTGCCAAGGGTGAATTTGACAAAGAGCTTGCCCTTGAACTGGACAAAAAGCACGAATTTCCCACCAAAATCTGGAAAAAAGCGTGTGACCTGGGATTTGTGGGGGTTCACTTTCCAGAGGAATATTCCGGACAGGATCTGGGCGTATTGGAAAATATCATTATTGCCGATGAGTTTTGTGCCCGGGATTCCACAATTGGCAGTGCTGTGATTCTCTCCGGTTTTGCTTCAGAGTGCGTGTTGCGTTTTGGAAGCGAGGGACTCAAACAAAAGTTTCTGCCGCCGGTCGTTGAAGGACAGATGCTTTCCGCCGGCGCCTTTACCGAGCCAGGTCACGGATCAGATATTACGTCTCTGGATACGGTTGCGGTGCGCGATGGAGATGAGTGGGTCATCAACGGTACCAAAACATTTATCACCAATGGGGGCCTGGCCGGTTTTTACTCGGTAATGTGCCAGAGCGATACTGAATGTCAACCGTCGTACCGAGGCATCAGCTTGATTCTGGTGGAAGCAGACTTGGAAGGGGTTACCGCCATCGATGTGGGTGAAAAGTTAGGTATCCATATGATGGCTACCGCCGAACTTAACTTCAAGGATGTGCGGGTGTCGGCTTCCAATCTTATCGGAGAAGAAGGCAACGGCTTTTATCAGGTTCTGGAGTTTTTTGATGAGAGCCGGATTCTAGTCGCCGCCCAGGCAGTGGGAACCGCCCAGGGCGCTTATGACCGCGCTCTCGCCTATGTGAAAGAGCGTGAGCAGTTCGGCCGCAAAATTGCCCAGTTTCAGGTGACCCAGCATAAACTGGCCGACATGGCCACCAAAATTGAGCTCGCCCGGCTGATCACTTACAAGGCCGCCTGGAATTTTGACCAGGGCCGCATCGATCCCAAATTAACCTCCATGGCCAAGATGTACGCCGCCCGAACGGCGGTTGAAGTGGCGGATGAGGCCATTCAATTACTGGGCGGGTACGGCTATATGACCGAATATGAGGTTGAGCGCTTTTACCGGGATGCCAAAATTACTGAAATTTATGAAGGCACCAAGGAGATTCAAAAAAATACGATTGCCAGTGCCATACTCGGAAAACGACTGTAATTCCCTACGGCGTTTTATTTACCTTTAATTAGGTTATTGGCTATTACGATGCGCATGATTTCATTCGTCCCCTCATAGATCTGGCATATTTTGGCATCCCGCATATGCCTTTCCATGGGATATTCTTTGCAGTAACCATATCCGCCTAAGATCTGAACACCCTCAACAGAGGCCCGCATGGTCACATCTGACGCATACATCTTGGCCATGGCGGCTGCTTTTTCATAAGGCTTTCCATTATCCTCCAGCCAAGCAGCCCTGAAAGTCATCAGCTCGGCAGCATCCAGTTCCGTGGCCATATCCGCTAACTTCCATTGGATGGCCTGAAAGGATGTGATGGGTTTACCGAATTGTTCACGTGTCTTGGCGTACTCCAGGGCCTCTTCAAGGACGGCACGTCCAATCCCCACCGCTTGAGCAGCGATACCGATGCGACCGCCGTCAAGAGTGGTGACCATCTGCTTGAATCCTTCCCCTTCTTTGCCAAGAAGCGCATCAGCAGGTACCCTGGCATCCTCGAAAACCAGCTCAGCTGTGCCGGATGCATTGATTCCCAGTTTGTCCTCCACGCGAGCCACTTTAAATCCCGGCGTATTTTCCAGTTCAATCACAAAGGAACTGATCCCTTTGTAGCCTTTTCCTTTCTCCGTTATGGCGGCGATCACGCCGTATGAGGCTACATTACCACTCGTAATGAATTTTTTTTCGCCGTTAATAATCCATTCTTCCCCATCCCTGACGGCAGAGGTACGCAGAGCAGCCGGATCCGAACCCGCTCCCGCCTCGGTCAAGCCGTAGCAACCTATTTTCTCGCCAGCGGCAACAGGGGAAAGATATTTCATCTTTTGTTCGAGCGTCCCATAAGCCATCACAGGATAACAGTAAAGGGAATTGTTCACGGACATGATGGCACCTGTACTGGCACAGGCCTTGGAAATCTCGATAAGAGCAAGTACATAACTGACGTTATCCATACCCCCTCCGCCGTATTCCTCAGGCACCGCAATCCCCATCATCTTCAGTTCACCCATCTGTTTGACGATTTCCGCCGGATGCTCATGATTCTCGTCCAATTTTGCAGCTTTAGGTTTGATCTCAGTCTCAGCAAATCGCTGGGCCATATCTTTTACCATCAGTTGTTCTTCTGTTAGTTTAAAATCCATTAATGCTTAGCTCCTTTTTCGATTTAAACTGTTCTGTGATCATCTAACCTCATTATTAGCATGTCCCTTTAAACTTCGCTGGCGTCTTGTAGCATAATCTATCTTGTTTGTAAATTGCAGCTGCTACCAAAATGGGTTCTCAAATAGGATTTGAAACTCTTTTTTGTAAGTTTCACAGGGGCGATGTCCTGAAAGTACGCCACTGCATCCCGTCTTGGTGGGACTTTCTTTAATCTAAAAAATTTATCGTTTCCAGACTGGAAACTTCGTCTTATTTTTACCCACCTTCGATAGAATCTGCGTTATCAAACATCTAGCAATACTAGTTGTATTTTAACATTCCTGCTATATTATTGGTATAATCTGTTACGAATTTTTTCGGCGAGGAAAAGCATTTTCTCTTAAATCCGTATTTGCGGAAGCAGAAAGGAGATCAGCA